>JAKVBW010000073.1 GCA_022446945.1 Phycisphaerales bacterium
ACCACCTGCTCTGTCAGAGTGCCGGTTCGGTGATCCTCAATCGTGACGTCCCGCCGGCAGGCCGTCACCTCGATCGCTGGACGAGCCGCCACAATGCTGTAACGGCCGACCGCACCCCCGGTCTCAACTGACTCGAGGAGAAAGCTCGCGTCGGTTCGATTGTCCGAATACACCAGCCTTCGATAGGCCAGAACCGGCGTGAGATGATCACTGAGGACGCGGCGTGTCACCGGCACCAGATCGTGCGATGCTGCCAATGGCTCAAATGCCTCCCACGAGGTGTCATGCATGTCCAGCATGGTATCGGGGGTTGCCTATCATCCCCGTATGGCCGAAGCCATGATCCAACTTCGCAATGTCCACCGTGAGTACCACCGCCCTGATGGCAGTGTCGCTGTCGCTGCACTCCGTGGCATCGATTTGGACATCGAACGGGGCCGCTATCTCGGGATCATGGGTCAAAGTGGGTCGGGCAAAAGTACGCTCATGAACCTTCTTGGATGCCTAGACCGGCCCACCCGTGGCCGCTATCTGCTTGAGGGCGAAGACGTCTCCGAGCACGACGATGAAAAGCTCAGTGGGATTCGTGGCAGGCGGATCGGTTTCATCTTTCAGTCGTTTCATTTGATTCCCGAATTGACCGTGCTCGACAATGTCGAAGTACCGCTCTTCTATCAGGGCGTCCATCGCCTGAAACGTCATGCACGTGCGCGTGCCGTACTCGATCGCGTGGGCCTGTCTGATCGGCTGGATCACCGACCTAATCAACTCTCAGGCGGCCAACAACAACGGGTGGCCATTGCACGCGCTCTGGTGGGCGATCCATCATTGCTTCTCGCTGACGAGCCGACAGGTAATCTCGATACTGCGACCGGAGAATCCATCCTTGACTTGCTGGATGCATTGCATGGAGAAGGCCGAACGATTGTCATGGTCACGCATGATGAAAATATGGCGGAAAGATGCGAAAGGATTGTCACATTGCGAGACGGATTGATCGAATCGGATGTGATGAAACAAGCGAATCGCGTCCCATGAACCCCTGGCCATACAACTGCCCTAGCACTGATCCATGACAGCATCTGGATACAGACTGCTGGGCATCGACCCTGGACTTCGCATGTGTGGCTATGGCTGTATCGATGTGAATGTGGGCGGCACCCCGGAGGGCGTGGTAGAAGCAGGCGTCATTCGTGTCCCCCAGAAAAAACCGCTGTCTGAACGGCTGGCTTATCTCCATCAGTCGCTCATGGATCTGATGCGGGAGTGTTCTCCCGATCGCGTCGTTGTTGAACAGGTCTTCGTCCATCGAGACCGCGTGCAGACCGCCTTGCAGATGGGCCACGCAAGAGGCGTGATGCTTCTTGCAGCAGGACAGAACGGGCTGCCATGCGACGAACTGGCGCCAGCTGAAATCAAACGCGCCGTCACGGGCAACGGCCGCGCCTCCAAGGAGCAGGTGCAGCATGCTGTCGGAATTCTCCTGGGCCTTCCCGAAGCCCCCACGCAACCCGATACGGCAGACGCCCTTGCAGTCGCCATTGCAGCTGCTGCACGTGGAGCGCGAGAGGTTGACGCAACGCGGTGAACGCGCCGCGATGACACAGTCGCAAAGAAAAAGGCCCGGCAGCGGCAAAGCCGCATACCGAGCCCTTCCGGGGGCAATTGAGATCGAGCAATGTGCTCGAGCAGGTGGAGTATACAACCCCCTTGGGGTGTGTCAACGAAGGCATCTTCACAAGTGTTTTTTTCCTCGGTCACGATCTCGATCCCAAGTCGAACAAATCCCACCAGTCGTCCTACTATTTAAGTCATGATCGCACTACTGCTCGCCTGCATGGCCATTCTCAGTCCCCCCCCTCCCGCCTTACCGAGTGCCCGGGAGGTGGAAGCGCAGGCTTTGACAGAGGCAATCGCACAACTCAACCCCGCACAGCCTGATGACCCCGCTTGGCGGGATGAAGCCCTTGCGATCCGCCAGCGCGCCCGACTCTTTTCAGAGTCTTATCCGGAAGATTCACGCGGCATCGAAGCCTCCGCGATGCTCAGTGTGTCGCTCGCAGATGACGCGGGTGTCGACGCGGATTTGAGACGCGTTCTGGAAACATCGCCTGAGAAAACCAGTGCAGGCCTTATCTGGTCGGACTACTGGCTTGAACGAGATCCCACGCGCGCGATCGACATTCTGGAAATGTTGATCGATGAACGCCCCGAAGCCCTCATCTACATCAACCGCCTGATGAAGATCCTGATTGCAGAAGCACCTCCTCGCATCTTGACGCGTTTTGAGCGATACCACGCCCCTGATGCCAATATCGAGCAAGCGGCCATAGAACTGGATCTGTTATCTCGTCTCTCCCCACCGATCGGCGTGGAGATCGGCAATGACTTGCTCGCACGACATCCCGATCACACCGGCATCGCTGTCGGAACAGCAAGGGGCTATCGCACAGGCAATCGATTTGCTGATGCGCGACTTCTGCTAGACAACCTTCCAGAGAACTCTCTGACGGATCCCGGCGATGTCTACCTCTGGTCAGACACCTACTACGCAGATCATCATTTTGATCGCGCATGGGAACTTCTGAGTTCGATTGACATGGAAGCACTTGCAGAAGCCCAGCGGCCTGGGCTCCATCGCCGGCTCAAGTTCATGCTTCCACTCAGGCAGAAGGCCGCAGAAGTATGGCCCGCTGAACAGCAAAAGCGACACAATGACGCAGTGAGGGGCGACAACCCAATGGCGATCTTGCGCATCGGCGGACGCGAAGTCATCATCGAACTATTCGAAGATGATGCCCCCAACACCGTCGCCAATTTCATTGCAGCCGCGGATCTCCAACTCTATGACGGATGGGCTGCAGGCCAGGTTCATACCGGATTTCGAACCATTCTCGGAGATCGGCACGAAGAAGACGGCCTGCCGGGTTGGACGATCGCTGAAGAGCATGAACTGCCCACGGCGCGCCCGATCGTTTCTGGAAGCCTTGTGGCCTACAAGACCAGTCGCCCTCTGAGCACGGACACCACATTCTTCATCATGCATTTCCCAGGACCGCATCTCAATGGCATGCGGACCTGCTTCGGACGGGTTCTCAGCGGCCTCGATGTCATTCGTGAAATGAATGAGGGAGACATCATCGACTCGATTGAGGTTCTGCGCCGCCGAGACCATGACTATGACCCTGTGGTTTACGACGATGATCAACGCGAGATGATGTTGAGTGAGTTGCTCAGTAGACCCGCGAGCGACGCTTCATCGTCTGACAATCCATGAGGATGTTGCGCTCGTCGGCATGCGAACAGGCAGCGAACATGTCATCTGGAAGATGGTGAACCTGCGCTATCGCAGATCGCTGGCGCCGAGCAGGCGATAGTCCTTGCGGAGTAGCACCTGACCTGCGAATTGATTGTCGTCACAACAAATCGCCATCCTCGGACCTGCGACAGGATGGTCACCCATGATGGGGTACATGAACTGAATGTTCAGTTCAGCACCGAGCAGATAAAGGCAGAGTTTCGACAGGCTGTGATCTTCGTCCAATTCAGTGACGATCAAGTTGATTTCAGAGAAGGACAGATCCCGTTCTCTCAGGAGCAGACGCGTGGCATCGGCATTGTCAGGAATCATTCTGACAACGGCAAAATCCGTCGCCTCCAGCACCGCCAAGGCATGAAGTTGGACATCCACGGCTTCGTCAAACTGGCGCAGCACATCGAGCAGTCGTCCGACACGGTTCTCCAGAAAAATGCTGAATTGGCGAACAACAGGAATGTTGAATCCCGCGGCTGTTCCGGGCCCCATCGTCATCTCGCATCCACTCCTGATATCGAACGCCGGGCCGATGCTACAAAGTCCACTGGCCCTGGGTCGGGAAGGATGCCCTGTTCTGCAGATTCTCGAAGCAGAGCCCTGACCGCAGCCTCCCCATCCTCACCGAAATCAAGAGTCCAGCGATTCACGTACATCTCGACGAACCGATCGGCATCTGCAAGATTGATCCCCCGTCCAAACTGGAGTGCCCACTGCAGCGATGCCTCCCGGTTGGCCATCGCATGCTCCAGCGAGCTCTGGAGCACTGCAGTCAATTCCCCAAGAGTTCCCGCACCGCCGCGCTCCTCAAGTGCGCGTTTGACGACATTGCCGCCGAGGGGAAGCAGCATTCCACGCGTTTTACCCCACCATGCGCCGAGATCAGCCAGCACTTCCAAACCCGACCGTTCACATGTCAGTTGACCTTCGTGAATGACAACACCCGCGTCATAGGTCCCATCGATCACTTTCGCATCGATCTGATCAAAGGGGATCGCCTCCCATCTGGCATCCATACCGAGCATCAGCCGGGTGACTGTCAGCGCCGTTGTACGTTCGCCCGGGACTGCGATCACAGGATTTGTGCGTTGCACCGCGTCAAGCGTCATACCGCTCCGCGCAACCAGTTTCGGACCATACCCGTCACCGACCGATGCCCCGCAGGATGTCAACGCATACTGCTGACGAACACGCGGGTACTGCGCAATGCTGATGGCGGTGATGTCATACCGCCCAAGTTCGGCAGCCTGATTGAGCGTTTCGATGTCATCCATCGCCAGTTCAAAGTCGAAACGCCCCGTGTCGATCGCAGGTCCCTCGCCATCCATGCCGACCAGCGGCCACCACATGAATGCATCATCGGGGTCCGGGCTGTGCGCAAGCGTGAGGCTCAATCGGGGCGATGCGCTCATGCAGTCGCTTCTTCATCGACACCAGTGTCCGCTGAGAGTGCGCGCCGCATAATCTTGCCAGTGGGATTGCGCGGCAATTCAGCCAACACCCTGACCTCACGCGGCACCTTGAAGGAGGGCAAATGATCGCGGCAAGCCCGACGCAGTTCATCGGGTGAAGCGTTCCCGTCCTCAACCAGTTCGACAAATGCCAATGGCACCTCTCCGCGAATCGGATCCTCAACACCGATGACTGCCGCATCCAGCACTGCAGGGTGATGCCGAATGGCATCTTCGATCTCACGAGGGAAGACATTTTCTCCGCCAATGATCAGCATCTCCTTGATGCGACCCGTAATCGACAGGAACCCATCTTCACTGAACCGTCCCATGTCACCGGTGCGGAAGAAACCTTCCTCATCAAAGGCGGCCGCTGTTGACGCTTCATCCTTGAAGTAACCCACCATCACGTTTCCGCCACGGATGCGAATTTCCCCATCATGCCCCGGCCCGAGCTTCTGACCAGTCTCGGGATCCACGATGATCTCTTCGACGCCCCCCAATGCTCTGCCTACGACACCCCGCCTCTCCTCGTCCGGGCGCGTCCAGTTCGTCACCGGCGCCGTTTCGGTCAAGCCATAACCTTCGCAGATGCGAATCCCGAATCGATCAGCAAAGCCGTCGTACACCGCATCGGGAAGTGGCTCTCCGCCTGACACGAGATACCGCAAAGAGGAAAGATCTTCAGGTTTCGCAGCTTTGCTCTGAAGCAGCGCATTGAACATCGAAGGGATTGCCATAAAGGCTGTCGGTTTTCTTCTTCGGAGCAGATCCAGCACGCGAGACACCTGAAAGCGAGCGGTATACAACGCGCCGCAGCCAAGAACCAGAGGCAGAACGGTGGTCACCGTGAAACCGAAACTGTGAAACTGAGGCAGGACTCCCAGGAAGCAATCGCGTTTCGTGAACGACGCCCACTCGACACATTGCTGCACATTGGTGGCAATATTGCCAACCGTCAATTGGACCCCTTTGGGAAGTCCTGACGTGCCGGATGTGTAGAGAATCACCGCGGTGTGGTCATCACGGCGCTGCATCGGCCGCATCAGTGGCGGAACGCCTCGGAACTGCTGTTTGTCCAGACAGAGTGCGCGAACACCCTCCGGCAACTGTCCGAAACGCTCCAGCATGGGTGTCGCCGTGACCACCAGATCCAATTCCGCATGCTCGATGATGTAGTCCAACTCGCGACGGGCCAGCAGATAGTTCAGCGGCACCACTGTGCGACCAAGTAGCCAACTCGCGACCAGCGCGACAGGAAATGCGCCACTCGTCGGAAGCAGGATCCCGACATTGGGTTTGCCTGACTCTTTTTCAATGGCTTTGGCAAGATGACGCGCCGCCACCCAGAGCGTGATGCCCCGCCAGCAACGTTGATCATCCTCAACATGCACTTTGAAGGGGTGCCTGATCCAGTGACGGAGTATGGGGCTGAGGATCCTCATCCCGGCAGATTAGCAGGCCAAGGAAGAACGCTGGTGCTGGAGACACCCCTGAACCGATGCATCAGGGGAGCGTGCACGAGGAAGCCCCATGCATCATGCCATCCCCCTGATTCTCCTGTCCGCTTGCCTCCTAGGCGGCTGTGGATCTGCCCCCAAGGTCACCTCGATGGAACGCGTCGAGCAGCTGTACGCAGAAGGACTCGATGGCGCCGCGACACGTGCAGCAGACATTCTGGTCCGCACCAGGGCACCTGGTCGCGCCGAAGCTGCTTGGTATGGAGGCCTTGCCGCCTATCGCGAGGGCAACGACTCTCAGGCCCGATCGCTATTTAAGACCGCTGCCACGTCACGGACCCAGCAGATTGCCGGTGGCGCCGAAGCGATGCTTGGGCAATTGTCGACGCGTCGGTTCGATTATGCGGAGGCCCTTCAGCACTTTGAGCGTGCATGGCTGCTCCTCCGCGGTACCGATCAACGGCAGGCGACCCTTCGAGGCGTCGCAGCTGCCCGTTGCAGTGGCAATTCTCAGGCTCTGGCCCGTTGGGAGGGGCGATTGAAGTCTGCAGAAAGCGCGGCACCCAGTACTGATAGTGATGAAGCATGGGTTCTTCAGGCAGGCGCCTACCGCAACCGCACGGCTGCGGACACACATGCCGCACGTCTGCGTCCCCGCGCAACGCGGGCTGGCGTGGGGGCCGTCACGGTGCGGAGCAGACGTGACAGCGGCGGCATCTGGTGGTTGGTGCAATGCGGCGGGTTTGCCTCTCGGACCGAAGCCAGCGCCGCGCGGCGCTCCTTGAACAGCGATGACCTGATCGTGGCCAGACGCACTCCCTGACCACAACCTCACGTCTCCCCGTTCAGATACGCAATAGCTACGCCGCAGCTAAACGAGACATTCCTTGACCGCATCCGCTGCACGGCCAATCTCTTCTGGTTGGACCCATGGACCCATCGACAATCGCACCCACCAGGCGCCCGCAAGATCATCAATCGCCAATTCGATCTTGTGACGAGATGCGATGGCGTCGCGCATCGCAAATCGATCTGCCCACTGCTTCCAAGGCTCTCCAGGAATGCGTACCGATGTCATGGCCGCCGTCATTTTTCCACCGGTCCCATCAGAGGGTTCTGTTCCTAGAGCCTCCACCAACTGCGCGCACGACCACATCGCCATCTCATGCTGCCATTGGCGTAGCGCTGTCCAGCCCCATCGGTTCGACACAGCCTGAATCGCTTCAGGAAGAACCAGCCAGGGCGTCACATCACGCGTCCCTTGCCACATGAATGCGGCTTCATAGGAATCAGCGCATTCATGACTGAGCGCCAATGGCCGTGTGCGGTCTCGATGCTGCGGCGCTGTCCAAATAAAGCCGGCTCCGGAAGGTGCGCCGACCCACTTGTGCAAATTGCCGACATACCAGTCGGCTCCAATGGCTGCGATATCAAGATCCAGTAGTCCAGGCGCATGAGCGCCGTCGATCAGAACGGGCACATCATGTGCGCGGCATCGTTGCACGATTTCTGCAACAGGCTGAACCAAAGCGGTGCCGGAAGTCACGTGATCCACAATCGCGAGTGCAGCCCCATCGGCGAGCGCGGCATCCCACATCGCCACGACATCTTCGACCTTCTCAACAGGAAGTGGAATCTTCACTTCCTCTACATGGCCCGATCCAAGATTGGCCCCCCACTGGCTGGCTGCCTTAACTGCCCCGTAAGCCTGATCACCCACAAGCACGCGCCCATCCCGGATCGACGCATCAACGAGGACCGCATCAATTCCTTCTGTCGCGTTGGCCACAAAGCCAAGACCTTCGACATCAGCACTAACAAAGTCGGCCAAAGCCGCTCGCGCCCTCTCCCATAACGGGGGAGCCGTTCTTTCCAGAAACTCAACTGGCTGGGTATCCATTTGTCCAAGGAGCGCAAGCCGCGCCTCGTAGACTTCTCGCAGCCGAAGGCCAAAACTGCCGGCATTCAAAAATGACCAGGTGGGATCGAGCAGCCACAGTTCAGGAGACACACCATCAAGTGGTTGGGGGGGATGCATGGGCGGCAACCATAATGGACCCAAGCCTCAGACCCGAGATCAGGGCAGTGAGCCCGATTCTGGAGCATGCGAAGAAGTAGGTTGCTTGAGATGGGTAGAAAGAGGCCCCGGAAGGGTCCATTGGGGAAGGTCCCGAAATGAAGGCCGCAGAAGGCCTTGACGTTAGGGTTTTGTTTCCCTAACGTATACCGATCATGTTGGCCGATAGATTCCTCATGCTCCCCTACTCACTTGGACGAGATGAATGCGTCATGCTTCCACACCCACAACATCTGGTAGGTCGGGCCCTCACAGCCACCAATCGGGGTGTTGTCAGCATGAAGCGTCTCTCAGGTCTGTGCGAACACGAATCGGGAAGGAAGCGAGGATGTCGATGAGCACGCCACTGGTACTAAATGGCCCTGGAGGTGACTACCGAACCGCTATCGTTGAACACGAAGGCAGGCTCGAACGTCGCGCTGTCCCACCTGCCTCCAAGACCGCACAGCCATCTCTAGCTGTGCAGGTCGTCAAGACCATCCAGTCCATGGCATGCCCGTCGGCCCTCGCGGCCGATGCCGATGAAGCGGCCCGATTCAAACACTTTGTGACATTCCTGGCAAAGCATCGTCCCGATCCCGTTGAGTGCTGCACCATCGCAGCGCCTCATGCAGCGAGACCGGTTCTGGTGACACGACCCACCCATCCCAGCAGAGAGACCACCCACGATGAACCTCACACCCCGACAACTGCACATTGCCCAGCTCATCCGCGACGCCCGCGTCTCGCATGGTTATTCGCCGACGATTCAGGAAATCGCAGACGAGCTCGGCGTCAGCAAGGTCACCGTTCACGAACACATCGGCGCGCTGATCAAAAAAGGCGTGCTCCAGCGCGAGCCCAACAAGGCACGCTCTTTGTCGCTCTCTGAGGGCGCGGCTCTTCCAGATGAAGAACACAGCCTGAAGTTTCCGCTTGTGGGACGGATTGCAGCGGGCATGCCTATCGAACAGTTTGAGCAGCGTGACACGCTTGATCTGGAACAGGTTTTCGGTCCGCGTGTCGGTTCCACCGGGGCCACCTTTGCCTTGCAGGTCACGGGAATGTCCATGCAGGATGAAGGCATTCTGGATGGGGACTATGTGATCGTGCGTCGCGCCAATACGGCGCGCCCAGGCGAACGCGTTGTCGCCCTTCTGCCTGACGGCGAAACCACACTGAAGTCATTCTTCAGAGAACCCGATGGCAGAATTCGGCTGCAGCCGGCCAATGATGCCTTCGAGCCGATCATTGTCGACCATTGCAATATCCAGGGCATCGTTGTCGGCGTCATGCGGCGTTACAACTGACGCTGAGCAAATCATGGTCACGTGCCCCCTCTACGCTGCGCGTTCGCGATAGCGATGCCTGCAGGCGTCAGTAACACCATGGATCCTTCACGCCGAATCGCTCCCAGCAATTCCAGCGATGTCAATGCGCCCATCACGCCTGACGGGGAGACTTCTGCGTCCTCGATCAAGATGGATACTTCCTTGGCACCACGCTTCAGAGAGTCGAGGACACATCTCTGACCCACGTCTACTGAGCTCTTTCTTGCGGGTTCCTTCTTGGACCCGGCTGAATCTGATCTCGTCATAGCAGGCATGACATCTGCCAACACATCAGCAGGCTCAACGACACAACCTGCCCATCCATCCCGAACAGCTTCCATTCCTCCGATGCCTTCCCGTCGACCAGCATCTGATGCAACTGCCCAGCACTCTCTCCCGTGTGATTCGACAGCCATCCGCGCAGTCAACATGGCGCCACTTCTGCGTGGCGCTTCGATGACCAGCGTCCCTGCACTCAATCCACTGATGATGCGATTGCGTCGCGGAAACTGCCCAGGCCGAGGTGGCTGCCCGACTGGCAGCTCACTGAGCAGAACACCTCCCAGAGAACGCACCTCATCAAAGACGCGCCCATGCTCCGGCGGGTAGGGATGACACAACCCGCTCCCAAGAACCACTGCCGTTGCGCCCCCCGCACGCATCGCAGCTCGATGCGCGGCAATATCGATGCCTCGAGCGCCGCCAGAGACCACTGTGATCCCTGCTGAGGCAAGCGATGAGGCAAAGCGATCCGCTTGCTGCAGACCGACACAGGAACATCTGCGTGTCCCGACGATTGCCACGCAAGTCCCCCGTAGACATTCCACCTCTCCCGCCACGCGTAGTAAAGGGGGCGGATCAGGTGTTGCTAGTAGTGCTGCGGGGTAATCCGTATCAGACATCGGCAGCAACTGGCCGCCCATCAGTGATAAACGCGACTGTTCATCCTCTGGACAACTCGCGCAGATGGCTTCTTCTAATAGGAGGCGCGTTCTGGGGTCGAACTCAGGATCCTCCGCTGCGAGTGTGCCCGATTCAGCTGCAGCAATCACCGCCGACACATCGCCGTGCAGATTGATCAATCTTCGAGCCGTGTGGGGCCCCAGTCCCGCAGCTCCCACCAACCGAAGCCAGTCTCGACCCTCGGATACATCGATCGCCATTGCCCGAGGCTAGCGCACACTTGTCCAAAATCAGTTGCGCACGGCTCTTTTTCAGTGCGATGGCAGCGGACTTTCCGTCAGGCTGCTTTCTCTG
>JAKVBW010000074.1 GCA_022446945.1 Phycisphaerales bacterium
GTATTTCACTTCACTCCATTACAGACGACTCGCTGGCCCCCATACTCGAATCGACCTATGCAGATACTTTTGACTGCCCCAAACTTCGAGGCATTCGCCGAACCGAGGATGTCATCGCAGGACACCGCGCAGGTGGCGCAGTACACGAGGATTTATGGCTGATGATCGCTCAAGAAGAACAGCCCATCGGCTGTGCGCTGGTGACGGTCTCGGGGACATGTGCAGATCTCGCGTACATCGGCCTCATTCCAGAAGCAAGGAACAAGAAGATTGGGGAGATCATTCTGAAACACATCAAAACCAGAGCCCACGCCCACGGAGCTGATCGCATGCGGCTCGCCGTCGATGCGAAGAATGGGCCTGCCCTCCGACTCTACCAACGCTGTGGTTTGACGCCGCGGATCCGTCATTTGGCGGTTATCTGCGCAGTGGGTGTTACGCAAGTGGGCAAGCAAAATGCGTCGGTTTCCACATGACGTTGACATTGCACTGTCTAGACGGTGGATGACTTCTTTTTTCTTGCGCAGAATCACTGCTATGCAGGTGTTTTCTGCTTTCCCCGACGCCTGAATCCTTGATTGGGCATTGTGAGAGCCCCTCAAGATAGGTAGAGTGCCCGCGTTCAAGGATGAACCGACATGTGTTCGACCGATCACATGATTGCCGGGGGACGCAGGGATGAAGATTCGGTTCATGCACTTCCCGCTTCGTCAGGATCCACTCAAGCACGGTCCCATGACGTCGTTCAACGAAGTTCCCAGCCCAAAGCGCGTCGTCGCGTTGCGCGGTTGGTGTAGCCGATCTTCATTCTGCTGAGACTCCCAAGGAAGGGTCATTGATTCTGGCCCCCATGCGGACGTGTATCAGGCTCCAGACGTGCCCAGACCCATTCCTGACAATGCGGCAGATTGCATCCGAGAGAAGATCGGAGACGGCCCCTGGCGCATGTGGTTCGATCAGGCTGACATCTCCATCCGGGATAATGCATTGCACGTCGAAACCGCTTCGGGATTCGAAGCAGACTGGATCGCCAAACGTTTCTCGCCGATCCTCAACGAAGTTGCTGTCACTTTCGGAGCATCCCACGCACAAGTACTCGCCGGAAAATCTTCAGCAACCGAAGCCGAACCCGCAGGCACTTCCAAATCGATTGACACGGCCCGCCGGGCAGGCGGCGCCTCACGTGCCCGTCGCCGCAGACTGCTGCGACTGGAAGACATGGAAGTCGACAGTTCGAATGATCTGGCCTGGTGTGCCGCCCATCAATTAGTGGACGAAATGGAGGCGGCACATCTGTCCCCACTGTTCATCCATGGCCCCTGCGGCGTCGGGAAAACACATCTTCTCCAAGGAATCTGCCGTCGATTTCGATCGGTTCACCCTGATCTGTCAATGCGCTATCTCACTGGCGAAGAATTCACGAACCAATTCATTCAAGCGGTGCGACATGGGCAACTGGACCGGTTCAGAAAAACGATGCGTCGACTGCACTTGCTCGCGATTGATGACGTCCATTTTGTGAGTGGGAAGACCCGCACACAGGAGGAGGTCCTGCACACACTTGATGCGATGTCCTTGAATGGCGCTCGTATGGTTCTTGCCTCAGATGCACATCCGACCACCATTCGTCGATTCCACCGTGGCCTCGCCAGTCGATGCACGAGTGGAATGCTTGTCCGCATCGATGCGCCTTGTCATGAACTGCTTGGAAAGCTCGCTCACAGGCTGGCTTCATCCCTGAAAATCACACTGGGACCCGGCGCAGCGGACGCCATCGCTTGCCAGTGCGCCGATGCCCGTCAGGTTCAAGGGCTTCTTTCCGGGATCGTGGCGCAGCGGGCTTTGCGTGGCCACAGCGGCCCCCTGAGCACAGCCGAAATCAACAATGTCGGACGCACGTCCTTAGGCCGTGGAAGCCGACCCATTCCAGTGTCAGACATCGTCGAAGCTGGCTGCGAAGTCCTGAACATCTCCACAGAGATGCTCAAGGGCAGCGGACGCTCCTCACGTGTGGTTCTCGCCCGTGGCTTGATTGCTGTCCTGGCCCGAGAATTGACCACAGCAAGTTACCCAGAACTGGCCGAAGCCCTTGGCCGAAAGACGCACTCCTCGGTCCATGCATCTGTGCAGAGAACGCGCCAACGCCTGACCTCGCATGAATATGCAGATCTGGATGGAAGCAGCATTTCCTTGGAAGCACTCCTGGAAAGACTTCGCAGGCAGGTCCAGCAAACCCGATAACCTCTCGCAACAGCTCCCCTATCAGGCGATTGAGTATCCGGTCCTGGGTGACCATGCGAGAAGTCCCGGCCTGATGATGGGGAGGCCGATTCCACGAGCGGCTCACGAATGAGCCTAGATTAGAACCCGAATGACGAACATCACTTGATCAAGCCTTCAGACCCTTCAATCAGCCTGCTAGACTGAGGGCGATGCCCCTGCAGCCATTTACTGCTGTTCTTGTCGCCGCTGTCATTAGCGGCTCAGCTGCCGGTACATCTTGGACCAACCCACGCGAAACAGCTGTCCATCAGGAACTGGATCGGGCCATCTCACCTCAGCCAGGTGGCGCACACCTCCTCCGGTTGTCAGCACTCAGAGCCTTGCGTGACATTCGGCTTCGTCCACTACTCGTCTCTCTCACCGAGGGCAATGATCCCGCCATACAGGTGCATGCACTGCTGGGTCTCGCAGAACTGTCGGAGAATGGTTTCTTTGACCTCCCGCGTCTGCAAGCCGCGGATCCAATTGCTGTGGAAGCGGCAATCATGGTCGGTCTAGAAAATAATCGTCTCGATACGCTCGGCGTGCGCGATGTCTTGGAGTTGCCCAATCTCACAGCGGCTACCCAACTTCGACTACTTGCTGAACTCATCTCAGTTGGCGCAACTGTCTCCAGAGAGGAGATTGAAGCCATCCCGATCGAAGGAGGCTCCACCCTTCAAGCAAGACAAGCGTCTCTGCTGTCAGCCTTGGGCCACCCATCGGAAATCGAAAGCCTGACACAGAAGATTCTCCAAGATCCGGAGAAGGCAAATCACCTTGAAGCGGCGATTGCGGCGCTTGAGCAGTTTCAGGCCATCGGCATGCAGGCAGACGAGAGATTTCTGTTGGCTTGCGCTCAAGCCGACATGCCGCCAGGTGTCCGACGATTTGCTCTACTGACGATGCTCGAACAGAATGTTCCTGGCATTGATGAACTTTTCTGCAGCGAAGCAGAGAGAACGACACGCAGGCGTGAACGTGTAGATCTTGCGTTGCTTCTTCTGATGTCGAACAGTCCGGTGCCGGCTCGATGCCGACCGTTGTTCGAATCCGATGAACTTCTGACTGTGTTGGCGACTGCTGCGGATGCACAAGCATCGAATCACTCTTCGCTGACCTCCGCACTGGTAGCCGGCGTTGAGTCTCGCCATCGACGGACGATCAGCTGGCTTCTTGACTCCATGGGGGATCGACCAGATACCCTCGCGATCCCGTTGATTGAACTCATTCTGGACAAGGCGGTTGCTGCAGATCTCAAGTTTGGGACCGGCGAACAGGGAGTCTTGGCGGCCTCTCAGTTGCTGGACAGATCTCCAGATCGATTCAGAATACGTCTCGCCACGGCGGCAGATGACAGCACTGAGCAACAACTTCTGCTTTTAGCACTGGTTCAACAGCCAGCGCCCGAACTCTATGAAACCGTTTCGGAAATCCACCGCATCGGACTGGGGAACGCTGATGTCCTTGCATTGCTGGTGCTTGCGCGAGATGGAGAGACCCTTGATCCTGTTGATGTTGAGCGACTGAAATTGGTCGCAGCAAGCAGTACCGATTCCGAAGCAGTACGCACTCAAGCCGCCTGGCTTGCTGTGCGACATACCGGCATCGTCGATGACGTCATGGCCGCCCTCGTGAAAACCCCTCGTTGAGGAGGCTGCGGCAAGCCGCAGAACACACTGTGCCCAGTGACATTCCACTCACAAATCCACCTGTGACGATTGGGGATGCAGAGATCCTTGCAGAGACGCTACGAAACGGTGGCATTTCGGGCTCTCAGCGTCGAAGGGACCTCGAACATGCGATCGCATTGTCGACCTGCAGACAGCATGCCGTTGCGATCGCATCGGTGGAGTCTGCCCTCCCTCGTCTCCTACATGCCCTCGGCATCGGCCCAGAGCGACACATCATTGTTCCCGCACTTGGCGATGCCTCATGCCTGCGAGCCGCCAGACAATTGTGCGCCGTCCCAAGATTCGCCGATTGTGATCCAGGCACATTGGTACCCACAAATCAAACGATCGAATCCATCATTGATGCCAATACGGGAGCGGTTCTTGCTTTCCATGGAGATGGATGGGGAACAGGGGTTCCAGGAATCGTCGCAGCTTGCGCTCGACAAGAAGTGCCATTTATTGAACTCGTGGGCAACAAATTGGGCAGCCGCTTCGCTGCATCGCCTGCTGGCGCCACTGGTCGAGCAGCCGTGATTGACTTCTCGCATCGAGGCATCATTAGCGGTGGCGAGGGCGCAGTCATCGTGACTGATGACGCCCGTCTTGCAGATGCATGCAGATCCAGCGATTTCATGACTTCGACTGAAGCTCACCGTACCGATCCGATGTCAGAACTCGCCGCAGCGCTGGCGACAACTCAACTGAATCGCCTTGAAGATATTGTGCAAGTCTGCACGACTCTTGCAGAACACTACACAGTCTGCCTGTCAAACACGCGAGAACTGCTGCTGCCTGCAAGTACGCCTGAGGCGATTCCATCCTGGTCCCGCTATCTGGTCCGATTGGATGAAACATTTTCAAAGGATGACCGAGACGAAATCGTACGTGGCATGCAAAGGCATGACATTCAGGTACATGCAGGCTTGGCATGTCTCCCCGAGCTATGGGACGATTCGACAGCAAACAACTGCCCTGTTGCATCATCGACTGCAACACGCACGATTGCCCTTCCCATCCATACTGGCCTGACCCAACGTGACGTCGATTTGATTTGCCAAACACTTCAGCTGATGATTCAACGCGCGGTGTTTCGACGCAGTTGATGCTTCAGCGTTGAGGTCTACACGGTTTCAGGCACGATTGCGGCATCTTTCCAACGCCTGAGTTTCAGTCCGAGCGTCCGAACTCCGATTCCCAGAGCTGCCGCACTTCGCCTTCTATGGCCGTTGTGGGCACGAAGCGTCGCGAGAATGACCGACCGTTCGACATCTGCAAGCGTTTTGTCTCCCGTGCAGACAAGACCCTCTCCTGAATCCCGACTTCCAGGTTGCGCCAACCAACCTTCCACATCCGCAGCGCAGAGGTTTCGTTCCACTGCACTTAACACCAATCTTTCGCAGACAAGTTCCAATTCACGGTCTTGGCCGATCCATCTGGCTCGCACCAGTGCGCTGGCAAGATCCGGCTCGACCGTGGGTCGACGCCGCCCCATGGCTGCTGCAGCTTGTGTCAGATAGTGGCTCATCAGATCAGGAATGTCCTCAGAGCGATCCAGCAGCGAAGGCATACGAACAATGTGGCCTGAAAGCCGATCCAACAAATCGCGATACAAGGAACCTTCCATGATGGCCTGAAGCGGCGCACGATGCAGTGTGACAATGATCCGGGAAATCAAGGGACGTGAGATATGAGAACCGATTGAACGCCACTCTCCATCGCGCATCATTTCAAGAATGCGCTCCTGAACACTCCTGTGCGCATGTTCAAGACCATGGATCAATACCGATCCTCTTCCAGCGACTGCCATGGCGGATGGTTCTGCAGAATCTGCCCCTGGGAATGCCCCACTGCCATGTCCAAAGATCCGAACAAGCAATTGGGACTCGCTACAACCGCAACAGTTCACTGGAACAAAGGCAGCATCACGACGATTGCTCGAAACATGCAACCAACGCGCCGCAGCTGCCAAAGGCGTGCCCTGAGGACCATGAATCAGCGTGGCAACATCATGCTCTGCAACCTGCCTCAGCCGGTTCCTGAAACCTGACATTGCTTCTCCTCCACCGACGAGCTCATCCTGTGATCTGCAGGCAAACTCACCTGCCATCGCGCCTCCTGCCCTGTGGATTCTCCGCTCGGTACGAGAGATGTGTTCTGCGAGCCCCCAAACCACCAATCTTCTGAGCTCTCCTGGTGCAACTGGATCCGCGTCGAGGAGGACAGCAAGAGGGTCAATGTCGGCGAGTCTTCGCTTCAGATCGGGTGTTCCAACCGAAGGCGCCAACAGCACGACTGCTGCCCCACGTTCAGCCAGCTTCTGCTCGATCTCATCTGGATCGATCACTTCCCAGTTGGGGTCGAGTCCGCCAAGATGCCCCACTGCGAATACAGCGCCCTGATCAGAGATCCCTTCGACCATGCAGCACTCCATGCGGCCTGCGTCCATGCACGCCTACAGCCCTACTATCGGACGTCAGAGGGGGTCGAGTTGAGCAATGCCATCATCCTTGTTGGAGCACGATCGTCCCTGCAGCGATATCCCCGGGGCTTTGAGCCATCGGCGAGAGCAAAACAAAGACCCCTAGCGGCGGGACGATCACGGTCAATCCCTTGAAGACATTCCGGACGACAATCTGCCACCAGGAGAGACGGTGCCCGTGCAGGGATCGCACACGCAGATGCAACAACCATTTGCCTGGCGTCTGACCAGTGACGAGTTCCCACAATGCGCACCACAAGGCAGTGCCGCCCCCCGCAAGGCCGAGAAGCGGCAAAGTGGTTGGCAATGGACCACTGATCGCAGCATCCAACATCATGCCCATCCCCGCTCCCATCACACCCATGGCCATCCCGACGCCAGGAAGTAGATCCATTGTCAAAGCAAGCATTCGCCTGCCAAGCGGCGCAAGGACCACATTGTCCGGCACACTGCTGGCATTGGACCAACGCGATCCAAACACCATGACAACGACCACCAATACGAGTCCCAAAGAGACCAATACGGACCACATGAGTGGTTCCATCGCACCTCGCCGCTCAATCTCCTGCCATTGCCCAGCATTTCCAGCCAGCCAATCGAGTTGTCGCACCATGGGCGTACCCGCCCGGACCTGAAAAATACTGGAGCCACTGGAGCCAGTCAGCAAGGATGCTGCGGAGCCAAGATCATCGACGACACCCCACTCGGTAAAGCCACCATCCTGGAGATATCCAATCACCCAAATCCCCTTGGACCGCTCCACGGCTGCGACCCAGGTGCCCTTGTAATCAACAAGGCCACGAATCAATCCATCAGGAAGTTGGATTGACTCCTCAGATTCAGTGCCCCCCAAGCGTATGGTCAAGTGTGCGGGGCCTTGATTCCCCATCCGGCTCAAGCCTGCAATAGCGCCGTCTTCCGACACTGCCAGAAACAACTGGCCCGGTTGTGAAATCGATTCCAAATGCGACCAACTGCCTTTTTCGAGTCTCGCAGTGAGCCTTAAGCCGCTCTCAGATGCAGCCCCAACGACATAGGGGCCACTCGGCGTCCCCACGACAGCGTCAACGACCCCAAAACCTTTCAAGAGAGGCAATCGATCAAACCCGCTTTCTGGTTTGGTTTCCCAAACCGCCAGACGGTCGTTCCACGATGCCGACATCGATTGGAGGGCAACATCCTCTTCACCAGAATCCGGCAGGACCCACACCGCATTCCCGTGGGCTGCGATGGAGACGGGAACGCTCGCCAGACCGCGAATCGCTGTGTAAGTCAGCGCTTCTCCATCATGATGCACAGCACAGAGTCTGGCCACAGATCCCTGCTCATCAGGCTGCAACGCGAACCAGAGATACGCTCCTTCCGACACTGGCGTCATCGTCGCCTGCAGCGACAACACAACCGCCGCAATCACTCGACAACATCCGGTTTCAGGGAGGCACGCAGTCGGTTCAGATCAAAGAAGTTGGACAATGGTGGGCGATCCAACGACTCAGCGGAAATCGCCTTGGGGGCGAAGCGTGAGTCCCCCTCTAACGTGATTTTGCAAACCTCCCCACTGGAGGCCTGAAGCTCAACGGTTGGCGCAAGTGGTCTTGCCTCGGGGGCATCCCTTACATGGCAGTCGCGTCCATACCAGCGGTGATGTGCGGTGAGTGACAGATCTTGATCATCCAACTGAATGGTCACGCGCTCGGGGCGAAGATCCTCAGCACGCAGCACTGCCTCGAACTGGCCGCCTTCCAGAATCCCGTTGATCAAGAATCGGCCCGCATCAGGCGTCACCGTACTACCGGCAGGCCAAGGGTCGATAGCCATCAGAAGGCGAAATCGATCGACTTGCAAGAGGCCGGGAAGCCCGCCATCACGGATCTTCCCAATGGTCAACGTCGTGGGATCCGAGAGGAGATCGAACATCCAACTCTGAGGAGGCGTGATCCCGAGCCAGATGACAACATCGCCCAGTTTGCTGATCCGGAAGGATGCGCGTCTGTCTCCATCAATGACAGCACGCAAATCACACTTGAGAATGTCAAGTCCATCCTCAGTAGGGAGTTCCAATTGCACAGCTGCTTTTCGCAGCTCCAGTCTCTCCAGCCCGTCGACACTTGATGCCCAGACGGACATCACAGTCTCCGCATCCTGAATCCCGCGGACGGTGTGGCTGGAAACGCATCCTGACGCGATCAACGCCATGAGCACGGTCCACCACCGTGCTGACATTTAGAGATCTCCTTGCAGGACATCACCCAATTGCTCGTGAAGGGTCACGATGTCATCGTCCTTGATCTCCGGGTCTGAGACGCTCCACGTCGTCTCTGGAGAACCCCGACGGCTGACCTGCCAAACGATGCCTGAGGACGTCTCCTCCCGGCGAATGAAATTGATCAACCGCTTCCGAAGCAGGACGAGGGTGATCACAAACCGAAATGCCACCCGACGAGGCTCCTCCTCATCTGCGAGGCGATCCAGTAGGTCGAGCAGAACATCATTATCAACAAGAAGCCGTTGACGCTCTTTGGCAGCCGGAACAGTTGTTCTCCAGTGGCTGAACAGACCCTCCGGCCGACTTCCTTCCTCCCAAGCCCCCACGGAGAAATCCAGACGCTTGAACCCCCCCGTCTCCGGATCATCACAGAGAGCAGCGACACAGGGCGTCCCGGGCTCCAGTGCCTGGCCTGTGGCCTCACACTGACCCGTTGACCGGGCAATTGAATATCTACCATCCACGCCTGCCATTGGCATCCTCCGCTGTTCGGTGCGGCTGAAGATGGCCGAAGTATACTCGCCCTCGCTCACCGAATATCAAAGGTCAGACCGTCTTGCCACCCAATCTTCTCAGCATCGATGTCCTGGAGTTGCTGATCGAACTCGCCGTGATCTGGTTCGTCGTTTACGGCACAGTTCGATTCCTGAAGGGTACGCGCGGTGCTGGAATCGTCAAAGGATTTGCGGTCCTGCTTGCCGCGTTTGTGTTGCTCCAACTCCTCGGTCTGGGAACTGAGCGGTTCGCAAGACTCAACTTCATTGTCAATTACTTCGTCGGAATTGTGGCGATTCTTCTCATCGTGATCTTCCAGCCGGAATTGCGACAAGCAACCATGCAATTGGGGCAAGCAAGACTTCTGCGCCCCACCCGCCGTGATGCACAACGAGCCCGAGTCGATGCCATCGCAGAGGCCGTCGCATTTCTTGCCAAAAGCCAGTTCGGAGCCATCATTGCAATCGAACGGAACATCAGACTCGGCAGTCTCATCAAGGGCGGCCAACCACTTGATGCCAAGTTGAATGCCCCTCTGCTCGAGTCCATCTTCTGGCCGAACAGTCCTCTGCACGATCTTGGTGTCGTCATCAGAGGTGAACGTGTGCTTGCCGCTGGGGTGCAATTCCCATTGGCAGAGGAAGGAACACTACCGGGGCGATACGGAGCGCGCCATCGGGCTGCTGTGGGAGTCTCCTCCGAATCAGATTGCTTGGTTGTCGTTGTCAGCGAAGAAACGGGGACTGTCAGCATTGCGGACGGAGGATCACTGGAAAGTTCCATCGATCTCAATACGTTGGCGAAGACCCTTCATCGCCGTCTGTCCGAGACCGAGATCTCATCGGCGGCATCTTCGGAGGCGCAGGCATGACCTTTCCGAAGGAGACGGCAACTCTTCTCATTGTGACCATCGTCACCGTCCTCGTTTGGCTGCTTGCAGCTGCCAAAACACGCGAGCTCGATACCATTGCCGGCCGACTCGATCTCAGCGTCGCCAGTGATTCTGCAGGCGATCGATTTCAAGTCTCACCCGATCGCATCCCCATCAGTGTGACTCTTGAGGGCCCGGCAATTGCTGTCAGAGAAGCACGTCAGTTGCTGACAAGTTCACCACTTCCCATTTCCCTGCCAGCAGAACATGGCCGAATGGACATTGAGTCGCTCGCTGAGGAAGTGCGAGCAGTTGAGCGGATTCGTAGTAGTGGTGTTGCTGTTGTCGCAGTAGAGCCCCCCACCCTGACAGTCGATGTGACCGAGTTTGTAGAACGCAAGGCAGTCACGCGCGCTCGGTTCCCAGAAGCAGCCTCGGTGCAGGACATCTCCATCACACCTCAGGAAGTTGCCATCAGTATTCCGATGCGACAAATCCACGACATGCCGGAAACTCTGACAGCCGAAGCCACTGTCGATCAAAGAGATCTGATGGGGCTTGAGCCGGGCGTACTTCACACTTTGGATGCAACATTGTCCATTGTTGATGGCCCGTCGCAAACA
>JAKVBW010000075.1 GCA_022446945.1 Phycisphaerales bacterium
GCTCCACAAGCAGCATGGTTCGGGGCCCATTGATCTGGCTGTCATCCATCGCCCCACTCGTGATCGGCATCATTCTCTTGATCTGGCCCCAGGAATCTCTGGAAGCCATTGCGGTCATCATCGGCATTGTGGTGCTCCTCCGTGGCATCATCGAGACTTCAGTCGGACTGGCCAGTCGAGACAAGGAGGGATGGGAGTTCTGCTGCGCCCGCGGACTGATCACGATCGCGCTGGGAATCTTCTTCCTTGCTTTCAGAAGTTGGGCAGCCTATCTACTGCTGATCCTTCTTGGCATCGATCTGATCGCCCGAGGCGCGACAGGCATGGCAATTGCGAAGGAACTGAAGCGCAACACAACTTCATAAAGCAATGCCGAACTGCATGAACCTCATGACAGGTTCTTTGCAATTGCGGTCAACTCTGTAACTGGTCAATCCGGCGCTTCAGCCTGCTCGCCAACGGTGATTCTATGTAATCCAGACGTTCCCACTGGCGAACAGCGCCGATCAACTCGCCGTTTTCAAGATGGGTGCGGCCAAGCCAATACATGGCATCGGAGTAGTTCGGTTTCAGTTCGATCGCCTTGAGGAATGCCTGCTCTGCACCATCAAGTTGATGCTGCGCAAGAGCAACTTCTCCAGCAATAAGCCATGTCTCAGGTCTATCATTCTGCAACTCGATCGCTTTCGTCACGGACTCTTCGGCTGCGCCAAAATCCTTCGATTGCAATTGTCGCCTTGCGATGTGCGCATGAATGCGGCCCAGTGATGGATCGAGCCGCGCCGCCTCCTGCCAGAAGACCAGAGCTTGGACAGGATTGTCTAGATCGTTGTGGATCAACCCGAGCAGTTCTTGACAACGTGAATGCCACCGACCCCAATCCATCGGCTCTCCCAATCGTTCAATGGCCTCCAGATGTCGATTGGCACATCTCAGAATTCTTGCCAGCAGAAGCCTCGCTCTGTTCGTATTGGGGGTGTCATCCACAATATCCTGAAGCACATCTACTGCATCATCCCAACGCTTGAGTCGTCCATAGACGATTCCCAAATTGAATCGGGCTCTCCATGATTCTTTCGCATCCCGCGAGTTCTGACATGCTGTACAGAGAATTCCGACCGATTCGTCATATGCCTTGCGCTGCGCCAACGCAACGCCGAGATTGATCATGCTGCCCAGATGATCGCCATCCAACTGCAATGCAGATCGGTAGGACGCCTCCGCTTCATCGACACGGCCAGCTCGCATCAATAGGTTGCCGCAGTTGAAATGCAGCACTGCACGGGCGGAATCGACTTGAAGTGCCGCCTGCAATGCACCCAGCGCTTCATCAACATTGCCTGCCTTGACAAGGGCTGTTGCCAAACCGGTTCGTACACCGGTCAGATTCGGATCGATATCCAAGGCTCTGCGGTAATGGGTAATCGCATCCTGCACGTCCCCCAATCGAAGATGTGCATATCCAATAAGTGCGCAGGCCTTACCTGCATGGTACGCAGTACCACTGGGATCCATCGATAACGACTGACGCAAAGGCGGTATGGCCTCGGACCATTTTCGTTGCTTCACCAACTCCAATGCAAAGATGTATTGCTCTGTCCCACTCGCCCCTTCAGCAGGTGCAATAGGTGTGAGCCCGGTAGCCGTGACATCTGCCTCGCTGTCAAACTGATTTTCTTCAAACAGCCTGTCAAGCTCATGGTCCGAGACGAGCGTAGCGTCGTTGCTGTCAACATCAAGAATAAGCGTCTCGTCAAAATCCGCGCCTGAGATCGTTTCTTCCTGCGAAAGCGGAAGTGTGTGATCTTCACTGTCGGAATCAATGATGTGATTGTTGCCGTCGGTCATGCAACGATCCTCGTCAACTCTTGACTGGACTTCCCGACTCATCTCTATAGATAAGCCGATGGTCTCAGTCTACTTCACAACGCGTCATGTTGAACAGCCCTGGCTGCTACCATTCCGGCCCTGCCCCGGTAGCTCAGTTGGATAGAGCAGGGCTTTCCTAAAGCTCAGGTCGTAGGTTCGAATCCTGCCCGGGGTGTGGAGCAGGTGGCAGAATCGAAACTCATTCGGATTTCGGAAAACTCTGCCAAGTCCGCCTATACGGGCATGAAACAGGCTCCTGAGCACTCTTCGAGCATCCCATCCTGATCCCAGCGGGCTTTTTGTGAATGGATGAGGCGACCCACGGCTTGTCGGGGCAAGGAGCCGTCCATGAATGCCGACTCGCCCATCGTCACACAACCCGACCAATCACCACTTCGAAGGTTGTTTCATCCCATCCGCGAGGAGTGCCCTGCACAAGCTGCGCCGCTCCTGAGACGTCTTGCGAATTGGGATGTCACTTCAGCTAGGCACAGTCAGCGTGTGGGCGCAGCCTGCCGGTCCTTCGGCATGTTTCTCAGCCTTTCCGAGGATGATCTGGAACGATTGACTCTTGCGGGATTCCTCCATGACATTGGCAAACTGTCAACTCCCCGCGCCATCCTGACGAAGGACGGACGCTTGACTGATGATGAATACCAGGAGATCAAGAACCACTCCAACGCCGGAGCAGATCTTCTGATGGAGGAAGGATTCTCCCAGGACATTGTGAGCATCACCCGGTATCACCATGAGTGGTGGAATGGCCGCGGCTATCCCGAGGGTCTTTCAGGAATGGAGATCCCCTTTGAATCTCGCGTCATTGGAATCGTGGACGCGTGGGATGCCATCTCGGCCCGCAGAGCCTATCACCGCCAACGCACGGATTTCCTTGCGCTATCGGAGATCCGAAGCCACGCTGGCACACAGTTCGACCCGGATCTTGCGCCAGCTTTCATCGACTACTCCGTCCAACGACTTGCCGAGCAAAGACGCGTGGCCTGAGGCGATTCCATCCTTTAACGCGTTAGCGTCCCGACAATTGGTATCCACTGGCAAGCGCTCGAAATGCTTCTGCCTGTTCGGCTGCCCAATCCCCATCCCTGCCCAATGTTTCGGCGAGCAGACATGCAACATCTGAAGCGCATTCCGATGCCGCTGCGGCATCAAGCAGGAGCGATCTTGTGCGCCGTGCCAGAACATCCTCGACTGTTCTGGCCATCTCATGGGTTGCTGCGTGTTTCACGACACCTCTGGCATAGGGCAGATGCTCATGGAGTAGATCGTGCCCGCCATCCATTCCATCACATGCTGCATCCAGTTCATCAACATCAGCCCCGTAGAATCTTCGCCAATCTTCAGTGGGCATGGCCGGATCCTCGCGACTGAGCCATCCGTGCAAGTGAAGTGACTCCGTTTCACAAGGCTTGCGTTCAAGGCCACCGACATCAATCGCATGATCCATCACATCCTCGGCCATCCGGCGATATGTGGTCCACTTCCCACCAACGACAGTGACCAATCCCGATCGACTCACCAGCACTTCATGCTCACGCGAAATGCGTTTGGTCGCCTGGCCTTCATGCTTAACAAGTGGTCGGAGTCCGGCAAACACACTGAGCACATCATCTCGTTGAGGATCTCTTGCGAGATAGCGTGCGGCATTCCGGAGAATAAATTCGACTTCTTCTTCTGTGGCACGCGGCTCGAGCACTGGGTCCGGCGCCGCCTCATCTGTCGTGCCAACAAGACACCTCTCGTGCCAGGGAATGACAAAGAGGACGCGGCCATCATCGGTATGTGGCACCATGATTGCCGTATCACCCTGAAGAAATGAATGATCAAGAACGAGATGGACGCCTCTGCTCGGCTCCACCACTGAAGAGGTAGCTGCATCGTCCATCTTGCAAATGCTGTTCGCAAAGACGCCTGTAGCGTTGATGACCACCTTTGCGCTCGCACTGTGCTGTTGTCCAGTCTCTTCATCTTGAAACTCAACACCAGCGATGTGATCCGAAGCGTCCCTGAGCAGACCGACGACCTTGGCGTGGTTCAAGACAACGCCACCATGATCCACTACCGTCCGCGCAAGTGTGACGCACATTCGGGCATCATCGAACTGGCCATCGTGGTACTCCGTACCTCCATCGAGGCCCTCCTGCTCAAGGTTGGGAATCCGCTCGACGGTTTCCTTCGGGCTCATGCTTCTCGATTTCGCAAGATTGAGTTTGCCAGCAAGCAGGTCGTAGAGTTTCAGACCAATGCCGTAGAAGGGGCCTTCCCACCACTTGTATCTTGGAACCACAAATGCAAGATCAGTGACAAGATGAGGCGCATTCACATACAGGAGCCCTCGTTCATGCAGTGCCTCACGAACGAGTGAAATGTTTCCCTGCTGCAAATATCTGACACCCCCGTGCACCAATTTGGTTGAACGACTGCTCGTCCCTTTTGCAAAATCATTCTGTTCCAGAAGCAGGGTGCGATATCCACGCGATGCTGCATCGACCGCTGTTCCGAGGCCACTTGCGCCTCCGCCGATGACAATGATGTCGAAGGCCCCAGATGCTGCCTTCTTAAGCATGCTACTTCGCTGCATCATCATCCTCCTTGGCCCATCCTCGAACAGAATCCACAGCACGATTCCATCTGCGCAGTTGACGTGCGCGTCGTTCTGGCTCCATTGTTGGCCCGAAGTGGGATTCTGAGTCTCGGGGAAGCGCCACCCCACTGATATCTGACCAGACCCCCGCAGCCAAACCTGCCATGGCTGCGGCACCCCACGCCGTGGTCTCCAACATGCCTGGCCGAACAACTTCGATCCCAAGTACATCTGCCTGTACCTGCATCAGCAAATCGCTTGCTGATGCGCCACCATCGACTCGAACGCCATGGAGAGGCACACCCGCCCGTTGCTCCATCGCGTGGAGGAGATCACCGACACTCAATGCGATCCCATCAAGGGTTGCGCGGGCAATATGCGCCTGTGTCGTCCCCCGTGTCATGCCCATGATCGCCGCTCGTCCCCATGGATCCCAGTGAGGTGCCCCAAGACCCGTAAAGGCGGGAACGACCACCACCCCGTCCGAATCACTGACTGATCCTGCCAATGTGTTGACTTCCGGTGCTGACTTGATGATGCCCAATCCATCGCGGAGCCATTGAATGGAAGCGCCCCCCATGAACACACTGCCTTCGATCGCGTATCGCACACCACCGTTAGGGGTAGACCAAGCAATGGTGGACAGAAGACCATCGCCCTGTTCGACCAGTTCCGGTCCAGTCTGCATGAGAAGAAAGCACCCTGTTCCGTAGGTGATCTTTGCATCACCCCGATCGAAACATGCTTGTCCGAAAAGAGCAGACTGTTGATCACCGATCATTCCCTTGATCGACAAACCATCAACGATGGTCAAGGATCCCAAATCTCCAGAACAAGGAACCACATCAGGCAGTATTGATTGTGGAATCCTGAATAACTCCAGCAGATCTTCATCCCAACATCGCTTCCTGATGTCGTACAACATTGTTCGCGAAGCGTTGCTCTCATCTGTGATGTGCCGTGTGCCACCCGTCATGCACCAATGGAGCCAGCATTCAATCGTGCCGAATGCAAGGTGCCCTTTATCAGCTTCGGCTCTGGCGCTATCGACATGATCGAAGATCCATTGGAGTTTGCTGGCGCAGAAATAGGGGTCTGGCACCAGGCCAGTGCGTGCCCGAATCATCTCGGACACAGTGCCATCGGCCGCCAACTGTTCCATCTGATGGCTTGTGCGCCTGTCCTGCCACACAATGGCAGGATGAATAGGCTCGCCGGTCCGACGATCCCACACCACGACTGTCTCACGCTGGTTGGTGATGCCGACCCCGGCAACGTCTGAGGGGGTGACCCCAGAGTCAGCCAAAGCACGCCGGAGTGTTTCCACCTGCACATCACGAATCTCAAGCGCGTCATGCTCCACCCATCCAGGCTGAGGAAATGACTGTGTGAATTCTCGCTGGGCAAGCCCCAGAACGGTGCCATCACTCCCAAAGACAACCGTTCTGCAACTGCTGGTCCCCGAGTCGATTGCGATCAGAACAGGCATCTCCAGACCCTCCTCCCCGTCAAAAAAGGCACACCACATAGGCACGGCTGAGACCGGATATCACGCCTGAGGCCGACCATAACGCATCGTTGATACCCAACAGAATTTGTCTCCAGATGATTCTTTTGAGACGTTTTCCCAAGCCTTTGCGAGAACAGAAGATGCGATTCCAGCCTCTCAAGGGGGTTTCTCTGAGGCGATCGACCCACACACAGATGTGGATGGCCTAAGTCATTGCAAAGGAACAGCTTGCGGTCATTCGCCCCCTCCCTGTGCACAACCCAAGTGGATGACTTGTGCGGGCTGATGAGAGCACGAATTAGAGAAGTTTTTCACGTTACGTTCAAAGTGGGTTGTGGAGGAGATCCGATAAAGAGTAAGGCGGTGATACCGCATTTCCGGATCAGACTTCCTTCTCTTCTCTTCCGTCACCTCCAAGCTTCGCGGCTTGGAGGTGATTTTTTTGGCCCCTAGGCCTTTCCAGCATCCTTCGGGCGTTCCTCATGAGATTCCGGAAAGTGACCTATAGCCGATCCGAGCAGGGCTGGCTCCGTTCACATCAATCTTGGGCTGATACGAAGTCCGATTTCTGGCCGTCGCTCCAGGCATCCCATCGGCTGACACAACCAGCGCAGCAGAACCCCACGGTTTCACCCTCCCACTTCGCTGTCGCTGAGCCCTGCCCCACGGGATTGCCTGAGAAAGGACAGGTCGCGTTGAGCATTCCTGGACTTCCCTCGGAACGTGGCGAAGATTCACAACCCACAAGCAGCAGCGAAGCAGTCACGATCATCAACGGTGCTTTCATCTGTCTCTCCATATCCGAGTCACTTTGCTGATCCCGGTGGCAAATATCCTAACTCACTTCACTTCGGGCAGGCGGCACTCACCAGCCAGCACTGGTTGCCCTCTACATCAGCAAATGCCCCAACAAAAATCCGTCACTCGCTTCAGAATTTGGACCGAACACTTTGAATGCGGACATGTTCTCACTCATCAGACATTGAACAGGAAATGCACAACGTCGCCGTCCTGCATGGAATATCCCTTGCCCTCACTACGCAGACGACCAGCCTCCTTGATCGACTTTTCGCTTTTGAGTTCGAACAGATCGTCACAGTGATAGCACTCGGCACGGATGAAACCACGCTCAATGTCACTGTGAATCGCGCCGGCAGCGGTTGGAGCGGACGCCCCTTCGGGGATGGACCATGCCCGCACTTCCTTATCACCTGCCGTGTAAAAGGTGGACAGCCCTAGAACCTGGTTCATTGCGGCTGCAAGTACACCGATCGCGGGCCGCTCGATACCCATCGACGCAAGCATGTCGCCGCGGTCGACCTCCTCCATTTCAGCAATTTCACTTTCGATCATTGCGCAAACAGCTACGGATGTTGTCCCTGCTTTCTCTGCTTCTGATTGGACAACCATCGCTTCTGAGCCTGTTCCTAGAAGGTCATCTTCACCCACATTGGCCACATAGAGGATGGGCTTGGCTGACATGAAGCCATAGGATTTCAGAATTCCCCTCTCTCCATCACTCCATTCATGCTCGCGGATGGCTCGTTCCTCCCCAAGCATGTTCTGGACTGCTTCCAGAACACTGAGGCGTTTCTTCGCATCCGCGTCTCCGCTTCTCGCAGCACGGGCGGCCTTGTCCACCGCCCCCTCGGCAACCACAAGATCGGCAAGAATCAGTTCTGCGTTCATGGACGCAATGGAACCAGCAGCTTCCTCACCGCCCCAACACTGAATGATCTGAACAATGGCATCGACATTGCGAATATGGACAAGGACCTGATTGAGTGCCGAAGCGCCTCCTCCATTTGGCACGCCGGGGATATCGACAACCTGTACCGTCGCAGGAATAATTTTTTCGGGCGGAATCAATTCCGCGATGCGTTCAAGTCGCGGATCGGGAAGAGGCGCGATACCGACATTCGGTTTCATCGACCCGATCTGAATGGGGACAGCATGTGCCGTCAATGCCTGAAAGAGTGTGGTCTTCCCGACACCCTGCAAACCGATCAATCCACACTCCATGGTGCTCAGCGCTCCTTGATGGAAAGTTGGAATCCTATCAACGGGGCTCAGGCGGACAGGGCTTCATCTGCCAAGTGGCCCAGGCACCGATGGCCACTGCCACTGCAAAAATGGCCATGACGATGCGCATGATCAACAGAGAATGACTGTCCGCAAGATGGAAAGCGATACCGGGAACGACTTGAAAGACTGCCGAAGAGAGAAGCCCCGCCGCATTCACCACTCCAAGTGCCGCACCCGCATTCGCCGGTGCAACTGCATCACAGGCGATTGGAAAGGTCAGAACACAGGTACCGATACCCATCCCCAAAATGAGCAAATTGGCGGCCACCAGCCAGTATGGAAGCGGCCCTTGAATGAGAAGGACCAATGCCACAGCGATGAACGCAACGATCTGCCCTGCGAAGAGGATCGGGCGACGTTTACGCCAGCGATCGGCCGCCCAACCCGCGAAAGGCGGAACGATGGCCACCCCGACAAAGAGCCAGCTATTGAGATTGACTGAGTCATCATGTGAGTATCCAAATGCCTGTTGGAGGGAAACATCCCACAGACCCCCGAACCCGAAGAGCATGCCCATCAGTGCGCCGGCTGTGATCGCAGCAAGGCGAACTTGACGAACGGACAAGACCTCACGCAGAGACTGACGCAAAGGCGTGCGCCTCGCAGCATCTGTCGCCTCCTGTCCGCGGCTAGTGGTCGCGCCGATGCACAACCAGCAGATGAAACCCACCACTGCACCAGCAAAAGCAAAATCGACCATGATGCTCTGCCATGACTGGACCTGCATCAATACTTCCACGCCTGCGTCGCCTAGATAGGCCCCCGCCCCAAACGCAAAGTCGATGAGTCCCATGGCCAATGCAAACTGGCTAGCTGGCAATCGCCGCCGGGCGACCAGACCTGCGCCGGGGAAGGCAAAGGCAGCAAATGCACCCATGAGTGCACGCGCGCCGACAGCGCCCCAGAATCCTCCTGAAAGCGAGAGTAGGCATGCTGCTCCAGCTACGCCTAGAGCTGCAGGTGGCAATAGAAACTGTGGACGCCATCTGTCGAGCAACATGCCCGCCGGAATCTGCATGATCGCGTAGACAAAAAGAAACGTTGCTGAAACGATCCCTACCTCTACCTCGGAGATGGCAAGATCCTTTTCCAAGGCGACTTGCATGGCCGCAATGGAATTCTGAGTAGCGAGTTGATAGAGAACGAAGAGCGTGGCCGCTCCCCAAGCGAGCCAACTCCCGATACTGACTCGTGCGCCGTGGTTCGGTAATGGCCCCACTTCGTGCATGGGGGGATTATCTCAATCGCTGGAAAGAGCGTCCACCCTCAGTGGTGCAAGATCCCGAGTGGGCACGAAGCGAGCTGATCCGTACGCCTCGTCCAAGCAGCCTTCAGAAGGTTCGCTCAGGACGACTGTTGCGAGGCCACGTTGGCATCGCGCTTGAGAGCCGCTAGCCAGCCGTGATAACCGCCTTTGAGATTCGCGACGGATCTTCCCGACCGCGCCAGCATGCTGCACGCAGCAGCAGATCGGCCGCCGCCCTTGCAGTTGACAATGACCGGCTGACCTTCTGGAAGTTCGTCGAATCGATCCAAAAGACGTGTATAGGGGATATTCATCGCCCCTTCGATCATGCCATCACCACACTCTCCAGAGGAACGCACATCGAGCATCGCGGCACCCGCATCAACCAAAGCCGGAACGACGCCCGGTTCGACTTCATCGATTTGAACACCGCCGCCGATCGACTCGAGAACGACTGCAAGCGTCGAAGGACTCGCCCATCCCACAATGTTGTCCAACCCAATGCGTGTCAATTTGCGAACAGTGGATTCCACACTGTCACGCTCGACGATCAGGACAATACGTTCTTCAGGTTTCACAAACGATCCCAAACTCGACAAGAATCCAACACCGCCCAGTGGATGCAGACTGCCGGCGAGATGACCCCTTTGGAAAGCTGCCCAACCGCGCGTGTCCACAACAGCCACTGACTGGGTGTCCACTGCAGCCAATTCGTCGGCAGAAAGATGTTCGGGTTGGGGAAGTTCATTGAGGATCGGCACACCATCCCGGTTTAGTCGCTTCATCCTCGCAAAATAGTGCGGAGGATCAGGCTGGCCGGCAAGAATGAAATCGACAAATGCGTCAGGGTCTGCGGCGATCTGAAGGCCGGGGTTGTGCCGGCGTTCGTATCCAACAGTGCTCTGTGGGACGGCACCCAGTGCCTTGCCACAAGCACTTCCACTTCCATGCGCCGGCCACACCTGCAAATGATCGGGCAAATCCAGAAATGATCTCGCAGAATCACCGAGTTGACGCGCACTGCTTTCTTTCGTGCCGTCGATTCCAGCAGCGGTTTCAAGCAGATCGGGACGACCCAGATCACCAACAAACACAAAGTCCCCCGTAATCAAGCCCATCGGCTCTGTCGCGCCCGAACCGAGATCCGTGATTTCGAATGACAGATGTTCTGGTGTATGACCTGGGGTATGGATCGCACGGATACGTATGTTGCCGATCTCAAAG
>JAKVBW010000076.1 GCA_022446945.1 Phycisphaerales bacterium
CTACGCTTTCCACAGAGATGTACCAACTTACGGCTGCGCCACAGTCGAAAGCAGGGAAGGTGCCGACCATGCCCCCAGACACATCGGCCATCGCCACTTCGCCACTGCCACCACCAGCTGACCAATGCAATTTGCCCGAGCCACCCTGCGGCGCCACATTGCCACTGATTTCAATTGCGATGCTTGTACCACCATTTGGATCGACAAACTCGGGGCGACCATCGGGATAACTGATCGTCATCGTGACGGTCTCAAGCGCGGCTTCTACGGCGGCCACCGCATCGATCTGTCCATAACCGAAATCGTTGTCCTTCCCGGACGGGCCCATGTCCACGGCCGTGTTGTAAATGATTGTCTTGACCTGTTCGCTTGTGAGATCAGGGTTCGCAGAAAGCATCAGTGCCATCACGCCATTGACATGAGGCGATGCCATCGATGTGCCGCTGTAACTTGAATAACCACCGGGCACGCTGGAATAGGTATTCACGCCTGGTGCCGCGATATCAGGCTTGATGGCGATGCTGCCATCAGATGTGCAATAGGTCGGACCTCGCGAGGAGAAACTCGCGATGGAATCTCCGCTGTAGGGATCCGTCGCAGCAACAGCCATGTTGCGGAAGTCATCGAGTGCACGATCACCCGGCCGGCGAAGACCAGAATTGCCTTCGTTGCCCGCCGAGAAGAGAACAATCACACCTGCTGCTTCGCAGTTGTCGATGAATGACCAGAAAGTCTGATCGCACTCCGGATAGCCATGCGCCGTCACGAGTCCCCATGAGTTGGAGTTGGTATGCGGCACATCGAAACTCGTCAATGGATTTCCATCCGGTTCTGCGAACCACTGGAAAGAGAGAATCGCATCTGAAACTGTTTGTGAAATGCTCGCGCGATCAATTGGCGCGGCAGCAATCCATTCGGAGCCGGGTGCCACGCCGATCTGGTTCCCGGGCGAGCCGCCGCAAATGGAACCCATCGTGTGAGTGCCATGCGAACCGCTGTCAAAGGGGAAAGAATGGTTATTCGTATAGGGATCGTAAAAGGCCCACTCTGGATTGCCGTTGTAGAGCGGGTTCAGCCCGCGCCATCGACTCGCAAGCGCTTCATGATTCCCATCAACGCCTGTATCCATATTGGAGACCACAACACCCTGACCTGTGTAGCCCATCGCCCAAACATCAGGTGCGCCGATTGAGACAAGCCCTGCCTCAGGCCCGCCGCGGGTGCCTTCAGAACGATCAGGAATGCCGTCGCCGCTGACTGGTCCTACCTGTTCAATTGGATAGTCGAGTGCAACGAGCGAGACATCGGCGCGATCTGCAAGCATTTCCAGAACAGGCGATGTGGCATCCATCGCAATCACGCTGGTAATCCAGAAGGGCTGCACTTTGCCAACCGCTGTCTTGGGAAAGTCGTGCAAGTAGGTGAGAAGATCCGCTTGGCCATGCGTGGCGGCAGCCTGAAGGGCTGTGACCACCGCAGCATGCCGCTCATGACGACTCAATCTGTCAGCAATCATCTGAGACATCAATTGGCCCACATCTGCTTGATGATCCAGATAGACCAACGCCGACAATTGCTCATCGATTGGCGCACGATCCATGATCGCTTGCAAATTGACATCGATTTCACCGGCCTGCAAACCTGCAGCAGCAGTCATTACCGCCATAATGGACAGTCGCTTCATTACGTCATCCTCTCCTTTCCCGACACTATGCCGGGGGTCAAGTCCCCACCTGATCCCTCAATGTACCCTCTGACGGGCTGATTCCAAGGCCTGACTCAGGTTAGATCGCAGGGAATGATGCATCATGACAAGTCAAATCAGCATTCATCTGGCAGGCGCCGCGGGGATGGTGACCGGCTCCTGCACGCTCTGTGAGGCCCCGGAAGGGCGTATTGCCGTCGATTTGGGCCTCATTCAGGGTACCCCTGAACAGGAAGCAGACAATCCCCATCTCCCGATTGATCGGCCCGACTGGCTTGATGCGGTCGTCATTACCCATGCCCACGCAGATCACTGCGGACGCCTGCCGATGCTAGCGCGGACCGGATTTGATGCCCCGATCCTTGCCACCCCCGCCACAATCGATCTTCTTCCCCATGTGCTGCACGCTTCGGCGAGACTGCAACAGCGTCTCGCCGATGAGGCGCAGCGGTTCGGAATGTCACCACGCCCGATCTTGTTCGAACGGGATGATGTCGATCGTGTCTGTGAACTCCTGGAGCCGCTTCCCTTTGGCAAGACGGTCTCGGTTGGCAAAGGGATGACCGTTGCATTGCATCCTGTTGGACACATTCTGGGCGCTGCGTCAGTCCTGATCTCCAACGGCGCGATGCGTGTTCTCTGCTCCGGCGACATTGGCCATGCCCAGGGGCAACCGCTGCCGCCCCCGGCGCCACCCCCATCGGCAGATCTGGTCGTGATGGAATGTACGCGTGGTGACACAGAGGATGAGATTCTCTTGCCACCAGAGGAACAACTCGCGCGCGTTCTTCATGACGCCACGATCGATGAACAAGTTGTGGTCTGCCCCACCTTTGCCCTCGGCCGATCGCATCAATTGCTGTACCGGCTGGCAACACTCTCGCGGCAAGGCCGTTTGGGCATGCCTGTGATGCTGGATTCGATGATGGCCTCGATTGTTGCACCACTTCATCGCCAACACGCTGATGTCATCTCTGGCGAATGCAGAACACTGGTGGCTGATGACATCGATCCACTGCATTTTCCTGAACTGAAAAAGCTGCACAATCGCAAGCAGGCCAGCGTGATCAAGGATCTTCGGGGACCTGCACTGGTCATGGCAGGAAATGGTTTCGGCGAAGGCGGCCCCATCGTGGAGCATCTGATTCGATGGCTGCCCAGCCGGCGCGGCCGCATCCTGCTTGCGGGTTACTGCATGCCCGGCACAGTGACGGGGAAACTTGCAGATGACCCGCCCACCATCAAACTGAAAGGACGCAGGATTTCGGTCGAAGCACCCATCGATCGACTCGACTGTTTTTCTGGCCATGCCGATGCCACACAACTCGAGAAGTGGATCACAGGCATGCGCGGCGACCGCCCCAAAGTCGTGCTCCACCATGGGGACCCCGCCCCCCGCGCGACCTTCGCATCTCGACTCGCAGATCTCGGCTATGAAGTCTGCACGCCGGACCGGCTGGAACACATCTCGTGACACTCACAGCAAAATGGGCGATTCCGGCACTCATTCTCGGCGCAATGGGGATCTCCTTCGCCTCTCCACTTGCGAAACTTGCGGCAACGGATGGCGGCGTGGACTGGGTGGCATCGGCCTTTTGGCGAACAGCGCTGAGCGTGCCCATTCTCTGGGCGGTGATGTTGGCAAGTGCGCGCAGCAAACGCACAACCTCCAAGGGTCACTGGGCCTGGCTTCTGCTGCCGGGCTTCTTCTTCGCGTTCGACCTGTTGACTTGGCACCTGTCCTTTGCCTGGACGACGGCAGCCAGTGCCACGCTTCTTGCCAATCTCAGCGTCATCATTGTTGGCATTGTGGGATGGCGCATCCTGCGCGAACGACTGGACGGCCGATATGCGATAGGCGCGGCCATGGCACTTTCGGGCGTCGCCTGGCTGGTGTGGGCAACACCGGAACAGGGGTCATTCCCGCTACGCATGCGCGGCGATGTCTTGGCCATGACAACCGCGATCTTTTATGCGGCCTACATCCTCACCATCAAAATGCTCCGTGGCAGGCACAGCACGCTGACACTTATGGCGGTTGCCACGACAACCTCGGCAGTCATCCTGCTTCCTGCCATGCTGATGTCTGGTGGCCACATGATCCCAACTGCTACCGAAGGCTGGTGGTGGTTGATCCTTCTGGCGGTCATCCCCCATTGTCTGGGGCAGGGACTGATCGTCTTGTCACTTGCAGTTCTGCCAGCATCATTTGCGGCTGTCACGCTTCTTCTTCAACCGGTCGCGACCGCCGTCTGGGGCTGGCTTTTTCTCGATGAAGCGCTTCTTCCATCACAAATGGTCGCCGGCGGCTTCGTGCTGATCGGCATTGTTCTGGCGCGACTGGGTAGTGGGCGATAAAGTGCCGCCTCCGATGCGTGAGCCACTCTCATTTGTTGTACTTCCGCCCGCCTCGGATGTCCCGCGCGCCGAACACGCGATGATTCTGCTTCACGGCTACGGCGCCAATGCTCAGGATCTCCTGCCACTGCGTGATGTGATCGCACCGTCATGGACTGCCATCGCCTTCGAAGCACCCATTGATCTTGGTCCGATGGGCATGCCTGGCGGACGCGCCTGGTTTCATCTGTCGCCAGATCCATCGGGAGGCATTGCCTACGACCTTGAAGGCGCGATGGAGGCAGTGGCATCGCTTGCGAATACGATCCCGCAAGCATTGGATCAAGTCAATCTGAACATAGATCAGTCCGTCGTGCTGGGTTTCAGCCAGGGCGCCATGTTGGGACATGGACTCGTGCTACATCAGCAGTTGCAGTTAAGAGGTTTGGCCGCCTGCAGTGGACGACTGGTCCCTGAACTGTTTGCACATGGGCAGGACGTCCCCGAATCCTTCCCTGTCTTCCTCTCACATGGGACGCTCGACGAATTGATCCCCGTCACCAGCGGCCAAGCCATTCGGCAGTTCTACGATTCCGAAACCAAGGCAGATGTCACCTGGTGCGAAGAACCGATTGGCCACGGCATTGGCCCCCAAGCGGTCTCGATGCTCCAAACTTGGTTCGGCCAGCGCTAAGCCGGCCTCTCAAGCAAGGACGAGGTAGCCGACCAGGATCCCGAAGATCACCACGATCGCGATCACGATCAACCACCAGCAGCCGAAACCGCTGTCGTGATCTGTGGATGGTGTGTGGTCTTCAGTCATGCCCAATTGTCCGTCAGAAGTTTGAAGAGACGCATTTCCAGAATCATGATCGCCCGCAGCCTTCGCGTCAATCCCACAGGGCGCTTGTGATCGCCCTGCCTGTATCATCTCAGATTCAACGCCATTGACCCCAAAGGAGATGCGACATGACTTTCACCTTGCCTGACCTCCCCTATGCATATGACGCATTGGAGCCCGCGATCGACGCCCGAACGATGGAAATTCATCATGGGAAGCATCATGCGGGATACGTCGCCAAATTGAATGCGGCAATCGAAGGCCATGCCGAACTCGCGGACATGTGCCCCGGCACGCTCTGCAGCAATTTGGACAAGGTGCCTGAGAACATTCGCGCGGCAGTCCGCAACAACGGCGGTGGGCACTTCAACCACTCCGTCTTCTGGAAGGTCATGGGACCAGGCGGCGGCGATGGTCCGACCGGCGGCTTGGCCGAAGCCATCAACACGGCCTTCGGCGATCTCGATTCGATGAAAGAGGCATTCGCTGCAGCGGCTGCAACCCGATTCGGTTCGGGCTGGGCGTGGCTCTGCGCGACCGCCAATGGGCTGGACATCTGCTCAACGGCCAATCAGGACAATCCCCTGATGCCCATCGATGGCCATTGCAATGGCATGCCGATTCTTTGCCTGGATGTCTGGGAACACGCTTACTACCTCAACTACCAGAATCGTCGACCCGACTACATCGATGCTTGGTGGAGCGTGATCAACTGGGAAGCCGTTGGCGAGCGTTATGCCAAGACCAATGAATGTTGTGGAGCTTCCTGAGACGCTGAGCGTCACGCTTTGAAGCGATTCTCACGAAGCACTCCACCACACGTAGAACTGCTCGGATGACGGGACAGCAAGTTGCCCTGATCCTGGCGGGAGGTGGCGCTGGTGCACTGGCGCGCTATGGGATTGTTCTTGCGCAGGCACGATGGACACCTCTTCCGGGCTGGGCAGGCGTCCTGATGGCCAATCTGCTCGGATGCCTCGTCATCGGTGTGGCAGTCGGAAGCAAACCGGATGATCCCTGGGTGGCTGCAGCGATCATGGCGGGATTTTGTGGTGCGCTCACGACATTCAGCAGCTTTGCCATCGATCTGGCATTTCTCTCACTCGAACGTAAGTTCGGTGAACTCTTTGTCTGCATCGGACTATCGCTCGGCGCAGGCATCCCCCTTGTCGCACTCGGTGCAGCGATAGGCAGGTGGATCGGATGATCGGCGCACTGACCGCCATTCTGGTGACACTCGGGGGCGCAGGTGGTGCACTCCTCAGAGGGTGGACCGAAGATCTCGCTGCACGCACTGGCTGCCCCTCCTGGATCGCGATCTTTGCAGTCAACGTCGTGGGCTGCTTTGCCATGGGCCTGCTCTTTGTGTGGATCGAGGCCTCATTTCGTCAGAGTGGTAGCAGTCGACTGATGCGGCATCCGCGCCATCACCAACTCACCCGTTTCACAAACTTGATGGGAACAGATCCGACTCGCACCCCGACAGAAATCAATCGATCTCAGCCCGGGCTTCGCCTTGCAAGCGGCTTCTTCCTCACGGGATTTCTGGGTGGATTCACGACCTTCAGTGCTTACGCACTGGACAGTTTGCAATTGGGCCTCTCTGGCCACTGGTGGTGGCTCGGCATGAACATGGTCGGCACACTTCTGCTGGGAATGGCTAGCGCGGCCGCTGGGCTTGAAATCGGCATCCGATCCCTTGGGCTCCGCAACTGCCAATAGATCGTTCGATACACATTGGCATATCTCAAGAGCCTGCGTGCTACCTGCACAAAGCAACTTAGGATAGGACCGACATGCTCGCAGCCATCCTGCTCATCTTGACCTCGGGAGCCGTTTCCAGTGGCGATGCGCTACGGGGTGGCCGGCTGTGGGATACATGGTGGCGTGAAAATGGCGCGCCGCCGCCAGCGGGCATCGCGCCCTTCCAGCAGCAGACGGGCCCTGAAGCATTTCGATGTGTGACCTGTCACGGATGGTCGCCTGCCGAGTGGGGTTCTGTTCAGAACTTGACGGACATCCTTCTGTCCAGCGAGGGGCCACAGGGGCACGGCCTGAGAGAACACGGCCTGACAACTGAGGATGCTGACGACATTCTTGCTTATCTGACATCGGGGGCGGTCGATCCTGCACCTTTGCTCGACGATGACGGCGCCTTTCGGGGTGATGCTGAACGCGGCCAAGCGCTGTACCAAAAAGGCCACCGCGGCGCGATGCCTTGCATGGCATGCCATGGGCCGGACGGTGTCTGGCTCAACCTCGGAAGTCAACGCACGCCTGAGTGGATTGGGACAATTGCAGATGACCATCCTGCACGATTCCTGCATGCCATCAGATTCGGAAAAGCGGGGTCCATCATGCCCGGATGGCACGCACTTGGCGAATCGAGCCAAGCCATGGCTGATCTCGGCGCCTACGCGCAGCAAATGCTGCCGGATGCGCCAGACGCGCGTCAGTCTGAGTCCAACCGCAGCCCGGTAATGTCAACCGCGCCATTCATTGAGCTCACACGGAAACTCGACATTGCGACTCCTCAGTCGATCGGCAACGTTGTTGACGCACCACCTCTGATCGCGCACATCGCGCCAGTGGATCTCGACGCTGATGGCCGCATGGATCTGGTCGCCTGTGATGTCGGTCGCGGAGAAGTCGTCTGGCTTCGCCAAAAAGCAGATGGCACATTTGACGAATCACGTCTTGGTGAGCCTTTGCCTGCACCTGTTCACGCAGAACCTGTGGACATCGATGCCGATGGCGATCTGGATCTTGTCATTGCGGTCATGACGATCATGCTTCCTTCGACGGACCGCATCGGCAAAGTCGTTGTGATTGAGCAGACTGACCCAGGTGTCTTTCGCACACGCATCCTGCTGGAGAACATCCACCGTGTCACGGATGTCAGAGCAGGTGATCTGGACGGCGATGGAGATGTCGATCTGGCTGTCTCGCAGTTCGGATACATCGAAGGAGAAGTGCAGTGGCTTGAAAATCTCGGCGAGGGGATCTGGGAGCCCCACCACCTTGCTGATCGCAGCGGCGCGATCCATGGTCCTGTTGTTGACATCGACAACGACGGCGATCTCGACATCGTCGTGCTCTTCTCGCAGGAATGGGAAACAGTTCAAGCATTTGTCAACGATGGATCCGGCCACTTCACACCGCTGGTTCTTCATGATGTGCCGGATGCCGACTTCTCAAGCAGCGGCTTGGCGGCCGGTGATGTAGATGGCGATGGTGACATCGACTTCGCTTGGACCAATGGAGATGCTTTCGTCTCGGTTGGGTATCGCCCACTTCCGACCCACGGCATTCAATGGCTCGAAAATCTCGGCGGATACCAGTTTCAATTTCATCGCATCGATCAATTCGATGGCGCATACAGCCCGGTGATTGCGGACTTGGATGGCGATGGCAGGCAAGACCTTGCTGCGGTCAGCCTCTTTGCTGACTGGGGATCACCAGGCACGCCGAGTCTTCGCTGGTGGCGACAAGAAACGGAGGGTTTCGCGCCACAGGATCTCGACACATCGACTTCGCATCTGGTGGCATGTGCGGTGGCGGACACCAACAATGATGGTCGCCCTGATCTGATCGGCGGCGGCATGGCGCTGTACCCCCCGTTTGATCGCATCCCGCGCCTTGTGCAGTGGCAGAATCTCGGCACGAGTGAAGCGATCGGGGAAGGTGCCCAACGTTTCCCTGCTTCCATCACTGATGCGCTCGATGCGACATCGGATCCCGGCACTCGGGGAATGATTCTGCATGCAGCGGGCGTGTGGGCCGACGCCGAACGCGCCTACGCGCAGGCAGAAAGCGACGAAGCAAACAATGCGCGCTGGCCCTACTACCGCGGCATTCTCGCGATCGCCACGGGCCGCAGTGACCAGGCGCTGCAGCATCTCTCCAGAGCGGCGGCAATCGAAGCGAATTATGCGCCGCTCCATTCACGACTCGGAGAACTGCATGCGGGACTGGGCGACTTCTGGTCGGCTGAACAAGCGTGGCAACGCGCGGGAGATCGCCCAGAAGCTTTGGCCGGCCGCGCGAGATTGGCACTCGATCGGGGGCTGCCCGATTTGGCGATTGAGCTGCTCGAAGGGAATCCGAATGCCAGTGCGGCGCCCTTGCTGGCCCAAGCCCACCTGATGCTTGCCCATGATGCGCCAATGGAATTCCAAGCCGTTGACATGGGACTCCAGCCGGATGATCCCTGGCTTGAAGAGATCTACGCGCACAGCGTGACTGCGGACCCACTGGTCACCCAGGCGCAAATCGCCATGATCGCTGGCGATCGTGATCGACAGATTCGCTTGCTGCGACAAGCACTGGTGGTGCAACCGGATCATGTTGATACGCAAGTCGCGCTTGCGAATGCGCTGCTCCACACGCAGGCGGAGCTGCCGGAATTGGAAGAGGCGCTGGGGCTACTCAATGCTGCTGCTCAGAAAGCACCGGACAATCCGACTGTCCGAACGCGCCGCGGATGGGCGCTTTCGAGACTCGGTCGTGGCGATGAAGCGAGGTTGCTGTGGGAATCGATTCTCACGCACTATCCCCAGCATGCACCTGCCATTCTTCATCTGGGACAACTCCACTTGCAGGAAGGCCGCTCTGCAATGGCGCTGGAATTCCTACGCAGAGGCATTGCCATTCCGCGCGATACGGCATTCAGTGGCACATTTGAAGGGCCACAACGCGCTGCTTGGCTCATCCTTCTTGGCGACGCGGCGAAGGCTGAAGGCAAGACAGAAGAAGCACTTGATGCCTGGCAGCAGGCATCAAGACTGGTGCCAACAGATGCCACTCCACAGTTCAAAATCGGGAATCTGCTCCTGAGCCAGAAACGATTTGCTGACGCAGTGCCCCATCTTGAGTTCGCAGTCGCCGCCAACCCCGCAATCGCCCGGATGCATGCGGCACTCGGCTACGCATGCCTCAATCTAGGCAGACTGGATCGCGCCACCGAAGTGTTGGCACAAGCGGTCAGCCTGCAGCCGCGCTATGCATTGGCCTGGTTCCACCTGGGCTCTGCCGAACTCGCCAATGGCAATCGGGCAAGCGCGATTGCGGCACTGCGCGAAGCCGTTCGCCTTCGTCCGGATTTCACACGCGCCAAACAACTGCTGGAACGCGTCCTTGCGGGCGAATAATTGTTCGGTCCTTATCTGCATCCGGCGCTCTCTGAAACACCGTGTTCAAGCGCCAGTGCATCTTGTCATGTGCAGATTCAATCAGGTTGATGTGAGTTTCCATAGATATGCCTCGAGACTAGCAGCTACGCAACGCCTGCAACATGCGAAATGACCGACACGAGGCATGAATCACGCCCCGCAGCCTCAGCAAACCACCATGCATGCGGTTCGTGATGAGTTTCTCTTGTAAAAAGTTGGCGTGCTTGACAAGATGAGCGTGGAGGATCAACACCATGAGAAAGTTCTTACTTGTTCTGACAGCAATCTCCACCATGCTGGCAGCAGAGTCGCTGCTTGGAGATCCTAGTGATCTCTCAAGACCCAAGGATCAAGAAGCTCGGCACACAGAGCAACCACAAGGAGAAGGATCTGGCCCCTGTCCAGAGGACACAGAGAACACGATGTTCGCCAGCACGGCGCATCCCTTGCATGTTGAATCATGTAC
>JAKVBW010000077.1 GCA_022446945.1 Phycisphaerales bacterium
GACCGATGCGCTGCAGTCATTTTGTTTCAATGCTGTTGTTGATCGAAGAGAGTCCGAAGGATCGCTGCACAGTCTTCTCGAAGGCGATATCAGTTGGAGCCATGACCGGCTATTGAAACAGATGGGGGAACCCCCGAGGCCTGCGGTGGCGACAGGTCCCCTCTGGGGACGACGCATGCGGGGCGCTTCTGGTCACCCACATGAAATCGAGTGCGCGTCACTTGCGCCAGTTGGTTTGGATCCGGCGTCATTTCAAGGTCCTGATGCGCCCAAAGGCGCGAGAAGACCTTTGTTGGCACCGGTCTTAGGCACGAGATGCAGTGCCGGATTCGATGAGCACGGCTCATGGCTGGAAATCGGGTTCGACCTTCCCAAGGGCAGTTACGCAACTGCTGTGGAACAGCGCATCATCGCCGCGCTTTGAAAAAATCCTGCAGGAGAGAAAGGCACTCTTCCTTCAGCACGCCGCCGACACCTTCAAGTCGATGGTTCAATCGCTTGTCATTGTGGAGTTCATACAACGAACGGCAAGCACCGGCCTTGGGATCATCGGCTCCCCAGATGACGCGCGCCAATCGCGCGTTGACCATGGCGCCTGCGCACATCGGGCAAGGTTCAAGCGTGACTGCCATTGAGCAATCAATAAGTCTCCAGTGGCCCAGTGCAATGCCCGCCTGCCTCATGGCAACGATTTCCGCATGGGCAGTGGGATCAGCATCGATTTCTCGGCGGTTCGATCCCTCGCCGAGTATCTCTTCGCCACGGTAGATCACAGCACCGACAGGAATATCGCCACGTTCCGCGGCCTGTTGCGCCAGGGTGATGGCATGGCGCATCATTCTTTCCTCCAACGCCGTCGTCATGCAGCTTCATCACCATCACGTCCCGCGGCGCGTCCCGCAACCCGATCCGCTGGTAGAACGCCGATGAGAATGATGCCCAATTCATAGAGGCCATAGAGCGGAAGAAGCATCAGGACCATCGAGAAGACATCCGCAGGTGTTGTCACCGCGGAAACCAGAGCGCAGGCAAGAAGTGCCCACTTGCGCTTGGCGCGAAGCATCGGCGCATCAACCAGACCAATCCAACCTCCCAGAAGCAGCACAAGCGGCAGTTGGAATGCAATCGACACACCCAAGAGCAGTGCGAGAACGAAGTTCACATAAGACGAGAGCCGGAAGATCTGTGTCACAGCGGCTTGACCCTGCAGCGGCATCTGAAGGACCTGAACCTGTTCCGGGGCATCCGTGGTGACTGCCACATGCATGATGGACGTCTCAGGATTAATCCATGCTTGCCCAGGGACTGCTTCCGTAGGCGGTTCATCCAGCATGGGAAGCACAAAAGCACTTTCCGAAGGTTGGGCAGCGCGTTGCAGGATGTCTGCCGGCACCTCGACACCGCGGGTAATGAGCATCAGCACCTGCAGCATCAGTGGAAGCATGACGAAGTACATGACGAGGATGCCGATGATCGTCATCAAACCACTACCAGGCAGAAGCAGGTAGACGAATCGTCTTTCTCGCGGGTAAAGACCAGGACCGACAAAGAGCCATGCTTGCCAGAGAAGCCATGGCAGTGAGATCACCAGCGCCAGTACGAAGCAGAGTTTGAGTTCCAGTAGAAGAAACTCAGGTGGGCTGAGGACCTGCACTTCCGGAGGGAAACCCCATGCCAACTGCACGCGTTGAAGCGGTAGCAACAAAGTGGCGACCAGAAAATCCGCAACAAAGAACAGCAGTACCGCAAGTGGGAGGGGCAGAATCAGACTGGCAATCACGCGTTTGCGCAATTCGTCGAGATGGTCTCCCAGACTCATCTTGTAGTCGGCGGGATCATCCGGGAGATGGGGTTGTCTCAGGTGACTCATGCTTCGGGTTGCTCTGCAACGGATTCGACACCGGGATGCCCCTCTCGAGGATCAGGAAGATCGCGTCCGAGAGATTCAAGCGTGATGCGTTCTGCATCGGAGAGGTTCTTGGGCGCGACTACCTCAACGGAAGCGATCAGATTTCCGCGCTTGCCGTCTGGTGTCTCAATGCCCTGATCACGAACGCGCAGGCGCGTTCCCGATGAACTGCCGGGGGGAATCCGGACATCGACCGAGCCTTTCAACAACTTCACGCGCACGCTTGTGCCGAGCGCCGCTTCCGCGATCGTGATCGGTATGTCCACCATGAGATCAAGACCCTGTCTTGTGAAGTAGGGGTGTCCGCCCACCGAAATCGTCACGATCACATCGCCGGGGGATCCGCCCGCCACGCCAGGGCCGCCTTTGCCGCGGAGTCGCAATTTTGCGCCGTCCTCGACACCGGCAGGAATTTTCAGATCAACGCGATCGCCGTTCTCCAACTCCAGATGTTCAGTGCCTCCAAGAGATGCTGTTTGAAATGTGACCGTGAGATTTTTCGACACATCGGTGCCGTGTCGCGGACCAGGGCGGGAAGCACTGCGTGGACCGCCAGCGAACCCGCCATCCCCCGAAAACATCTGTTCAAACAAATCACTGAACTGGGAGGGGTCGACCTGCTGACCACCCCAGCCTCCGCCAGGCGCACCACCACCGGGGAAGCCCGATGGACCGGCTTTGCCGAAGCGGTCGAACGCAGCGCGTTTTTCGGCATCTGAGAGCAGTTCATAGGCTTCCTGCACTTCAGCGAACTTCTTGTCGGCATCGGGCTCCGTGCTGACATCAGGATGATGTGTTCGGGCCAGCGCACGATAGGCTTGTCGGATCTCTTCATCCGAAGCTGTCCGGGAAACGCCCAGGACGTCATAGGGATCGCGTTCCAGTGCCATGAGGCAATCAGGGTATCAGCATGCGATTGGCTGTCACAGGGGCGTCGGGGGTAGGCTGCTGCGATGACACATCACAATGCGGTCGTATGTGTTTCCGGAGGACTCGATTCAGCGACGGTGCTGGCCATGGCCTCCGCTGAGTTCAGCAAGTGCCTTGCGCTGTCATTTGATTATGGCCAGCGACATCGGCATGAGTTGGCATGCGCTGCGGCACTGTGCGCATCCATGGGGCATGAGCACCGCATCATTCAGATCGATCCGCGCATCATGTCCGGATCCGCGCTAACGGGCGGAGGGGATGTGCCCAAGACCGCGGATGTTGAGATCGGCCAGGGGATTCCGGACACCTATGTGCCTGCCCGTAACACGGTGTTTCTCGCCATGGGATTGGCTGTTGCAGAGGTCGAGCATGCGGAAGCCGTTTACATCGGCGCCAACGCAGTCGACTACAGTGGGTATCCGGATTGCAGGCCCGAGTTCATCGAAGCATTTGATCGCCTAGCGACACTGGCCACACGCTCGGGTGTGGAAGGTCGTCCGATTCGGATTCTGGCACCGTTGTTGTCCATGACCAAGGCAGACATTATTCGTGAAGGTGTGCGTCTGGGTGTCGACTACGGATTGACCAGCAGTTGCTATGACCCCGGTTCGGATGGAGGACCTTGTCAGATGTGTGAATCCTGCCGTCTGCGCGCCAAGGGCTTTGAGGATGCGGATCGCGTTGATCCGCTTGTGGAGACGGTGCGTTGAGATACGTCATCTGGATGGCCGCGTTGCTCTGGGGTTGTCACGGCGGCGGACCATCGGACGCGGCAGAAGCCAAGGCACAGGCTGAGGCGTCGGCCAGACAACTCATCACCACCAGCGCCCTTTGGTACGACGGACTGGGTAGTGCCCCAGATGCCGGCACCATTGGTTTGGAGATTCAATCTCTCGTTGGCGAGATGGGCGCCATTGATGGCTATCGCGTGGTACTGGATCGAGGCGGCGTTCCGGTGGATGTCTCCTGGGAGCAGTCCTTCTGGGATCGTGCCTCGCGTGTCATGGACGACCAGGCGCTGCGTGAATGGAAGTCCTACTCAGTTGATGTTCTGAACGCGGTGAGATTCGCCAGTGGCATCGCCAGTCCTGAGACATGGTCTTCACCGAACGCCGTGCCAATCGTCGAGACAGTTGCTACAGACAGCGGCATGACAAACGCCGCCATCCGGTCATCACTGGAACGGCTGATTCCACTTCCTCACGAAGGGCCGACGACTGTATCACTCAAGTCGCTGATGCCGACATTCCCGGCGCGTCGCACATTCCCCCGACCACCCCTGTGATGTGGAGTTCCTGAGATCAGACGTCGAGGTTGCGGACTTCGAGGGCGTGATCTTCGATGTACCTGCGTCGTTGCTGCACATCCTCGCCCATCAGGATACTGAACAGACGATCTGCTTCACTGGCAGCGTCCACAGTCACGCGGAGAAGGACGCGACTTGCCGGATCCATCGTTGTGTCCCAGAGTTCTTCGGGATTCATTTCACCCAGACCCTTGAAGCGTTTCACTTCAATGCTGCTTCGCCCAATAGCGCGAAGGGATTCAACGATGCCCGGAAGGCTTGCGACGTCAATGATCTTTGCCTTGTCCGTATCCGGATCGCAGGACCATGCGTACCGTGTCGGCATGAGTTCGCCTGAGACGGTTTCTTCTTGGAGCGTGTTCCAATCTTCGAGCAACAAGCCGTGCGAGGCCAGCTCTTGTCCGATCTTCATGATCTCCGCATTTTCATGGAGTTCTCTGAGAGATGCGATTGTCGAACGATCAACGCCATTGGTGCCGATGACATCATCAAGCACCAGCGATGCGGATTGAACGAACTCTCTGGCCTCTGTTTCGTCCCAGCAGAAGCGATCGCCGCCTGTCCAACTGACTCGGAAACGGGGGAATCCGTTCTCGCCACTCGGGTCACTCTCTCTGGCCGTTAAGAGATCATCGAAGCGGATGCCTCTGCGCGCCGAAATATCCACCAGATCGACGAGTCGTGTCAGCCGCTGCACTACTCGGGCAAGTTCATCACCGCCGAGGCGTGTCAGTTCTTTGCCATCGTCATCTTTGACAACGAGTTCACTATGCGCAAGGGCCAGCTCGACGAGATGTGATGTCATTTCGGCTTCGTCAAGCACATAGACGATCTTCTTGCCTCTGGCAATCTGGTAAAGCGGCGGCTGCGCAATAAAGATCTTGCCCTGGCGGACAAGTTCCGGCATCTGCCTGAAGAAGAAGGTCAAGAGAAGTGTGCGAATGTGCGAGCCGTCGACATCGGCATCCGTCATGATGATGATCCGGCCATAACGGAGTTTGGCGATGTCGAAATCTTCACTGATTCCGCACTGAAGTGCCTGAATCAGAATGCGTATCTCTTCGAAGCCCAGAACCTTGTCGAGTCTGGCTTTTTCGACATTGAGGATCTTGCCTTTCAGTGGCAGGATGGCCTGTGTGTCATGATCGCGCCCGCCTTTGGCGGAACCGCCGGCGGAATCACCTTCGACAATGAACAGTTCCGACCGGTCAACGTCGTTGGTGACGCAATCAGCCAGTTTGGAAGGCATTCCTCCGGATTCAAGTGCGCCCTTGCGTTTGATCAGTTCACGCGCCTTGCGGGCAGCTTCACGCGCTTCAGCAGCGAGAATCGCCTTGTTGCAGATGCGTTTGGCATCAGCAGGATTTTCCTCCAGCCAACGTCCCAACGCATTGTGGATCGCACGGCTGACGAACGGTTCAACTTCCGGATTCAGGAGTTTTTCCTTTGTCTGGTTGTTGAACTGTGGATCAGGAATCTTGACAGAAATGACCGTCGTGAGCCCTTCACGAAGATCGTCTCCGGTAGGCGTCAGATTCTTGATGAGGTTGTTCTTCTTGGCATACCCGTTGATTGTTCGGGTAATGGCTGTCCGGAATCCGGAGACATGCGTGCCTCCATCGGGATTCACAATGTTGTTGCCAAATGCAAGCAGTGTTTCCGAAGCCGTGTCCGTGTACTGCATTGCCATATCCAGGGACAGTCCACTCTTGCTGTCCTCCCGGAGGATGTGAATGATGGGACTCGCCGTTGTGCGTGATGTGTTGATGTACTCGACGTATCCGGCAATGCCATTGTCGTAGTGGAAGGTTTCTTCACGAATCTGGCCTCTGGCATCGACGCGTTCGTCGACAAGGCGAATCGAGACGCCTGAATTCAGATAGGCCAACTCGCGCAAGCGGTGCTCAAGTGTGTCCCACCTGAACTCGGTGTCGGTAAAGACTTCCGGGTCCGGTTTGAACGACACCGTCGTACCGGAAGAGCGGCCATCGGCATCGCTCGCAGGGCCGACTTCATGGAGTGGCTTGGAGACTTCGCCGCGTTGAAAGGAAATGGAGTGCACGACGCCATTCTTGATGATCTCGACTTCGGTCCATTCAGACAATGCGTTGACGCATTTGACGCCGACACCATGCAGGCCACCAGAAACTTTGTACGCATTTCCATCGAACTTGCCGCCCGCATGCAGTTCGGTCATGATCACTTCGACCGCAGGGCGACCATCGATCGTGGGATTGTCACTCTTCATCGGATCGATGGGCATCCCGCGGCCGTCATCGCTGACCGTGCAGGAACCATCGACGCCAACTCGAACAGTCACGATGGTGGCATGTCCCACCATGACTTCGTCGATTGAATTGTCGACAGCCTCGTAAACGAGGTGGTGCAGGGCGCTCAGTCCGGTACCACCTACATACATCCCCGGGCGCTTGCGGACGGCCTCAAGGCCTTCCAGCACCTGGATGGATTCGGAGGTGTATTCGGCGGTATCGACGCCTGGAACGTCGGCCGGAGGATTGCGTGTTTCTGCCATAAGTGTGAACGATGATTATACGTTCAACGGGGGTGGAAACGGGGGTTTAGAGGGCCTCGGAAGGGTGGGTTTCAGGCAGTTTTCAGGCGGTCCCCAGAGGGGGTTCTGATCACGCCAATGGGCCTCTTCGAGCGGTGTTCATGAACCGCTGGAGGCTCTTTCCGGGGCATGCTGTGGCGGCGAATTCCTGATGGGTCGCCAGCGCATTGCTGCGGACGCCGTGCTGTCGCATGCTGCCGCTGAGGAAGCTGACAATCGCACTCTCCTGCCTGACATTCAGACGCTGCTGGTCGTAGTTGCCAAGCACGACAATTCCCAGATTGCGCTGGTTATGCGAGCGGACATGGGCGCCCTGCCAGGATGTCGGCCGCGCCGCCCAGATGCGTCCCGCAGGATCGATCGCGAAGTGGTATCCAATGTCGCCAAAGGGTTGCGGCCGCCTTCTGAGATGGGCGCGCCGAATCGACTCGAGCCGCGCCGCACTGGCAGAGAGGGCGGTGTCCGTGAAGGGGGACATGCCGTCGTGGTGTACCGTGATGCGTTCAATCGATCGCATGCGGTCCATGCGCCCCGGGATGGGGTCGCCTTTGGCCCAAGCAGCGCGTTGAAGGACACCCGTCGTCGGATGCAGCGTCACATCGCGATCCCGCGATTCTGGTGGAAGGGTGGCAGGAGGTTCCCAGATCGGGCCTGGGATGCGGCTCAGCGTCGTACTGCGGGAACCTGCGCAACCACCGAGCAGCAGCAGTGTGCCGCCGAGAAACCATCGTCGAGTGGATTGGTTCGTCATGTGTTGCGATGGACCCTGCCGCCGTGTCCGAACGACTCATCGGCTGGACGCTTGCTCCGGCTGGAGTATACGGCTGGAATTGAGGTTGGAGACCAGATGGTGGGGGAAGACGACAGCGGCTTCAGGCTGACTAGTCCTCAGGAGCGTCTGTCTGAACACGGCGGCGGAATTCATCGTTCAGAGCGCTTGTGATCGCACCCACTTTTCCACAACCGACAGGCGTTCCATCGATATGGCTGACACCAATGACCTCAGCGGCAGTCCCTGTCAGAAAGATCTCATCAGCGTTCTTGACTTCATCAAGATGGACGGCCCGCTCAGTGATGGTCATTCCCAGGGCAGGGGCTACTTCATCAATCACGAAACGACGCGTGATGCCATGAAGAATGCCTGCCTCGGTATGGGGCGTGGTAATGGATCCATCCTTGATGAGGAAAACGTTGTCACCCGTGCACTCAGCGACTTCGCCATCAATATTGATCATGAGTGCTTCAAGAACACCTGCTTCGATGGCTTCGACCTTCGCAAGAATGTTGTTCAGGTAGTTAAGGCTCTTGATGCGTGGATCGAGGCATTGGATGGGAAGCCGAGGGCGCGAAGCCACAATGATCGGCATTCCTTCCACGTACATGGAGTCGGGGTAGAGGGAAATCGTCGCAGCGATGATGATCGCTTGAGGGGTACCACACGAGAATGGATTGAGACCCAGCGTGCCGATTCCCCGCGTGTAGACGACCCGGACATAACCATCTTCAATCTTGTTGACTTCGACGGCTTGTCGGACGGCGGCTTCAATCTCTTCAAGACTGTAGCGCGGTTTCAAGTGCAGAAGGTCCGCAGATTGGTGCATGCGCTGCAGATGGGAACGGAGTTTGAAGATGCGCCCTCCATAGACACGAATCCCCTCAAAACAACCGTCTCCATAGAGCAAACCGTGATCGAGCACATTGACGGAGGCCTCTTCAACCGGCATGAATGCGCCATTGATCCAGACTTGCCCTGTCAAAGGCAATGCTGGTGCAGGGGTGCATGCAGTGGCTGAAAGTGTGCTCTGATCGGACATCCGGTACTCCTGTCGGGTCTTACAGCCTAGCAGGATTCGAAGGGTCGAGCAGCACACAGAACGCAATTCAGAGCGATCGAATGACCAATCAGGCGGTCTGCATGAGACATGGGGATGAACATTTTTTTTGCAATGTAATTATCTGATCTCATTGGTTTTTTATTGACGAACAAGCGATTTCTTTCGTGTTGTTGGATGTCGTCTATCCACGATCCATGCGATGCGCATCTGAGATGGCGTGCTGCCTTATCATGGTTCGGTCATGGCGAAGCAGACACATTCCCATACGGATGCAATGGATCCGGCATTCCTCGAGGATGTCGTTTCCGGAGAAGTTCGCCTGAGCGCTGAGCAGGGCCTTCAGTTGTTCCATGAAATGCCACTGGCAGCGCTTGGAAGATGGGCTGATCGGCGCTGCCGGGCCATGCATGGCGATCATCTTCGAACATATGTCATTGATCGCAATATCAATTACACGAATGTCTGTACCGCTCGTTGCACTTTCTGCGCATTCAGAAGAGATCTCGACGCAAGCGATGCTTACACGTTGGAGACGGACGAGATTCTGGCGAAGATCTCTGAACTGGAAGCGATTGGCGGCACTCAAATTCTCATGCAGGGGGGAATGAATCCGGAACTCCCTCTTTCTTGGTACGAGTCCCTTCTCGGCACGATCGGAGCGCGGCATCCCGATGTCCATATCCATGCGTTCAGCCCTCCCGAGGTCGTCGAGTTCGTTCATTTCTTCGACCCTCCCGGCGAGGACTTTCGCGCGAAGGTGCGATGGGTTCTCCACAAACTGCAGGCTGCAGGTCTGAAGTCGATTCCGGGTGGGGGTGGGGAAATCTTCGCTGATGCCGTTCGAAGGAAGATTGGATTGGGCAAGTGCGATGCCGAAGCCTGGCTGACCGTCATGCATGTGGCGCATGAACTCGGGATGAACACCTCCGCAACGATGATGTTCGGACACATCGAGGGCTTTGCGGATCGCATTCACCACATGAGCCTTGTGCGTGACTGGCAGGATCGCAGTATTGAGGACTTCGGCGCCGATGGGGGCGGCCGCTACATGGCATTCATCTCATGGCCGTTCCAGCGCGAGAACACACCTCTGGGGCGGTTGCCCGATTGGGACGCCAGCGACGGTCCATTCCCCGGCGATGTGGTGGCGCAACTTGATGGAGGGGGCGAGAAGTCCACGCACCCGGAATTTGGGCGCTCCGCGCGGACATCGGGTGCGAGTGACTATCTGCGCACACAGGCGATCAGCCGTCTGATGCTCGACAACATCTATTCAATTGGCGCTTCATGGGTCACGATGGGACCTCATGTCGGCCAATTGGCACTGTCATTCGGAGCCAGCGATATGGGATCCGTCATGATGGAGGAGAATGTCGTGAGCGCTGCCGGGACCACCTATTGTCTGAGTGAGCCGATTCTGTGTCATCTGATTCGCGATGCGGGCTTCACGCCTGCGCAGCGCGACAATGCCTACGACATTCTGGCGGTTCACGACACCGATGCAGCACCCGATCTTCAAGTAGAGGACTGGTCTGCGTTGCGACGCGGGCGACTGCATATCGAGAGTGCGGAGTCAGACACGCCTGTGGCGATCACAATCGATTCGAATTGATCAGCAGGCTTGTTCGATCGACATGGCGAGTTCACGGCATTGTGACACCGCATGGGTCGTCGCTTCCG
>JAKVBW010000078.1 GCA_022446945.1 Phycisphaerales bacterium
TCGAGCGAGTCATCGGCTCTTCTATCGTGGTCTCACCACAGACGACGCGTACAGCATCTCCTGGAACCCAGCCTCGCCATTACGCGCCACAGACTCCGATCGAGGTACGAGAGATTTCTGAGTTGGCAGACGCATTGTCTTCGGGCGGATCTACCGTTGTCATCAGTCGGTCCATGGAACGCTGCGAGCCTCCACATGTTCATCTTCCGCTACCCGAAGATCCCGAGCGTGCGCATCAGGTTTTCTACGACCTCCTTCGACGCGCAGATGAAACAGGTTGCGAAAGAATTGTGGTTGAAGCGTTGCCTTCTGACAGCGCATGGGCCGCATTGCGTGATCGACTTCATCGAGCATCGACACCACCGGGCGATTGATCCCCCTCAAGGAGTGGTGCAGATTACGAAATCCGCCTGCGGTTCCTCAGGGTTGAGTTCCACCGTCTCACAGGCCGGCTCAAGGCTGATCGTGCGGATCTCGGCACCTGGGTGATGCCGCCTGATCTGACTGACGGTACCGCCCTCATAATCACTATGAAAGCGTCCGACAAGCAGAATGACCGGCGGGCCCGCTGTTTCAAGTGCTGTTGAAACCGAGGCAGCCATCGTGGCATCCCAAACCTGCTGAGATCTAAAGAATGACTCGACGACGTTCATGTTTTCCGGATCAGGGCTTTGACCATCTCCATGGCCTCCCATCAATTCGAAGAATCGTTCGCGATACGAACCGGTAATCGGCGTGTCAGGCCGATCGACCAGTTGCGCGCGGGGGCCACTCAGAGTGTCGATCGTTGTCCACCCATCGATGCGCGCTGTGCGGACGTATCTTCGAGGTGCATTCGCTGCAACAACAGCTGCGCCCTGATCAATCGCAGCATCAACACAGGGTTGATACCAGGCAGCCCAACTTCCACTGCCAGCCCAATCTGTTGATTCAGTCAGTTTGGCGAACGTTTCAGTGTCGATGATGCCATCTCGGTAATCATCAATCAGGGCTTGCTCATCCCGCTCGAGCATTTCCATGGCCAGTGCGCCCCGTCCGTCTGTGAGCAGGTCTTCCACCAACGCCAATTGCACAGCATGTCCAGTGGCGTCATCGTGCTGTTCACCGATGACAATGACATCGGCTGGATCCAACTGGGCAAGCAGCATGTCCCAGGTCAATACCGAACCTGTCCGGCCATCGATGACTCCACAATCGACGCGAACCGTGATTTCTGATGGCTTGGCGGGCACTCGGTTCCCTGACACGCAGCCCCCGAGCAGAAGAGCGAGTCCTGCAAGAAGTGAGAAAGGCGCTGTTGAAACGGCCATAAGGGGGGTACTCCGGTGTCCAATACGCTTGACCATTGAGTCAAGAGACGGTTGGCGATACAGTACGGGAACCATCGTAGATCACGGGAGGCACGTTTACAGCCATGAATACATCGACTGAAGGACTGAACACAGTCATCGGCATGCAATCAGCCGTTAGCGCTGACGACGCCCTCGCAGAGGCGACGCAACTTGAGCAGGATGGCGATCGTGTTGGCGCCATCAAGGCACTTGAAGGGGCATCTGCAAGTGGCGACGAACGTGTTCTCTTCCGTCTTGCTTGGCTGCTGGATTTGTGTGGCGAAGAAGAGCGTGCCATGCAGCTCTACAGGGAGTGTTCTGAAAAGGAACGTCCGTTGATCAATGCACTGATCAACCTCGCCATTATGCACGAAGATCAAGGCGACTTCTCAACTGCTGAGAAGTACTTGCAAATGGTGGTGAACACTGCTCCCAACAACTCCCGCGCACGGTTGTTCTTGCGAGATGTCCAAGCATCAAAGGACATGTACTACGACGAAGCTGAGGCACGTGATCTTGCCAAGCAGAATGCGTTGATGGATACACCGGTCACCGATTTTGAACTTTCCGTGCGAGCACGGAATTGCCTCAAGAAGATGGAGATCCGGACGCTCGGAGATCTGCTGAAAGTCTCCGAAGCAGAATTGCTGTCTTATAAGAATTTCGGCGAGACATCTCTTGTTGAAATCAAGGCAATGCTGACAAGTCGTGGTCTACGACTCGGGCAAAATCTCGAGACGGCCTACCACCGCGTGCGAGCTGAGGTTTATGACGATCTGCGCGAGAAAGCTTCCGAAGAAGTTCTCAACCAGCCGATCACAAGCCTCAATTTCTCGGTTCGCTCACGCAAGGCGCTCCAGATTCTCGGCGTTCAGACGGTTGGCGATCTTGCAACACGGACTGAAGCTGAGCTCATGGGCATCAAGAACTTCGGCTCGACGAGTCTGGACGAAGTTCGCGAGAAGCTCGAAATGGTTGGCCTCGAGCTGCGAACCATCGATTGATTCGATTACCCGTTCGAATTGCGGCAAGTGTCGTGATAGCGGTGTTGGCTGCATGTGACCGTCCGTCTTCACTTCCCGCGCATTCGACATCTCACATTCCAACAAAGGAACCCCATGTGAGGGTTCTGCTCCACCATGGAGTCGAGTCAGCAGCGATCTCGACGGAAGCTTCAAACATGGAGCTTGTTGGAATCGGATCCACCTCGTCCGACATCACAGTCTCAAGAGGGAAGTCAGGGTGGGAAGTGACGGGAGCCGATCTTTCTGCGGCGAATCGACAATCGGATGTCCTGCTGATTCGTTCGAAGGCTCCTTTCATCATCAGTGGAAAGAAGGGAAGACGGTATCCCGGCGACATCAGTTGCGTGATCGATTCGGATGATCCAGTTCGTTTCTCGATCATCAATGTGGTTGAGATGTCTTCGTACATCCCAGGCGTGCTGGCAGGGGAGTTGTATGAAGGTTGGCATGATTCCGCTTTTGAAGCGCAAGCTGTAGCAGCACGTAGTTATGCACTTTCCGAGATACACCAGCGTGTGAAGCATGCATGGGATGTCACGGATACACCTGCGTCACAGGCCTATCACGGGGTCGCCTATTCGCAAGCCGTTCGATGTGCGGATGCAACGCGAGGGCAAATTCTCACATGGGAAGATTCGCTGGTCCCGGGTTACTTCTCGAGTTGCTGTGGCGGCGCTGCAGCAACAGCATTAGAAGCAGTCGGAAAGAATCCTGTCAATGATGTGCCGCCTCTCACGGGACATGGCGATCCCGCACATTGCACGGATGCGCCGCGATATCGCTGGTCAAAAACATGGGAGATGGCGCCTGTGGTCGAGGCACTGCGTCATTGGGGCCGACGCCAGAAGGACGAGAGGATGTCACAGATCACCTCGATCAGATCCATGACATCCATTCATCCGAACAGGCACGGAAGGCCGACCCACGTTGAGATCGTCGATCAATCAGAGGCGTCAGTATCGATCAGATGTGTCGATCTGCCATTCGTGCTTGCGCGGGGAGGCATGGAGGCACCTTCATCAGGATGGCTCGATGCTTCCTTAGAAGGCGACAAGCTGAAGGTGGATGGACATGGATTTGGGCACGGCGTCGGCCTTTGCCAGTACGGCGCCGAGTCGATGGGATCGACCGGCGCCGACAAGAAAGCCATTCTGGATTTTTATTACCCCGGCGCGATCATCAAGAAGGCGTGGTGATTTCCAGGGGCCGAAGTTCCGCCCGTTCTTGCACATGACGCTGAGGGACAAATCCTTCGAAAGGATTCGACCCCGTTGTCTCATCATCGTCATGCAGAAGGCTGCGTGCGCGTTGCTCATACTCATCCTGTCTTCCCTGCTCACCCAGCGCCTGCAGCGTGCCTTCCTGAACAGCTTGGAGTTCGGCCAATTTCGTTTCGATTGCTCGAAGTGATTCGACTTCTCCAGTCGATTCATACTGCTGAAGCGTTTGTTGCTGTGATTCTGTCAAGGCGATGAGGCGTTCATTGCGTTCGATGGAATCTATCTGGCGATCAAGTTGCCAGACCTGTGCCTGATAATCGCCAAACTCCTGTTGAACACGATCGAGCAATTCAGTAAGTCTGTCATGCTGCGTGTTCAGCAGTTCCATTTGCCGCTGATTGGTGACAAGGCGGTCCTGATAGGTTTGTCGAATCCCGCGAATCCGATGACCTTCGCGATAAGCGACCTTAAGATTGACACCCGCATCACCTGAGACAAGGGACACCTGTCGTACACCGCTCAACTCAGCTTCGTGTACACGCGACCCAAGTTGTTCGAGATCCACTTCCGTCATGGCGACAACACGGCGCGCGACATCCGCATCGTGCTCGAACTGATCCAGCTGTGTATCGATTCTGGCAATTTCTCCACGTATCTCTGCGATGCGATCGGGATAGACCGCAGCCAGATCGTGCAGATGCGTACGAAGGGCGCGGGCTTCTTCCACATCGATGTACTTGTCCACAAAGTTGCCTGCGCGGTTCTGCATCGTCTCAAACGCTGCAATCACTCTTTGAGGGCCGATGATGATGGCAATGCCACCGACGGCGATTCCAGAGATCAATGTCCAGCGCACTATGGTCCTGCAGATGTTCATGTCATCGTCCTTTCGCCACACCCAATCGTGGCTCTACTGACTCATTGGGAACCGGCCGACTCTGATTTCAGGAGAGGACCTCGAATTTGCGGCTTTTTGCACACATGTGGCAGATTGGGGGAAAAGGGACGAAACTGTGGAACTGGCATTCCCAATAAGAAAGAGGCGGGATTCCCCCATATGCACCAGATGACCACCACATTTGTCAGGCGTCTTCGCGAACGAGACGAAGCTGCGTGGTTCGAACTCTGGCGGGCATTCGGGCCTGTCCTCCGCGCTCAGCTCACAAAGTGGGGCAATGGACGTCTGGGGCAGGAAACGGTGCGCGACCTGAGTCAAGAGACACTTGCGGCGCTCAGCAAGTCGATCGATCGATTTGATCCTTCGTGTGGGGTCCGGTTCAGCACATGGCTACTTGCGATCGCGAGGCACTCTCTGAGTGATGAAATCGATCGTCGGATGGCGCTCAAGCGGGGTGCTGGCAAACGTCCCTCGCATCTTGAGGAAGCATGGATGGGGGGTCTAGGAGATGGCGTCGACGCCGCATATGAGCAGCGGATCTTCGAAGCTAAGGTTGCAGCTGCGATTAGACATGCTGAATCAGATGCTGATTTCCTCTCGTTTGAGATTTACCGGATGCGTGTCTTCGATGGTAGGAGTGGAAAGGAAGTAGCCGCACAGATGGGCGTGAGCCAACCGACCATCAGTCGCAATTTGCAGCAAGCGCGTGGTCATCTACGCACACGTCTTCGCGAAATCATCACGACCTGGAGCTTTACAACCGAGGAGATCGCTGAACTCGAACTGGCGGGTCTCGATCAAGACGATTCCCTGTTTGATGAAGCGTTGTCTGAAATCTGGCATCGCGCCATTACGGTGGATGACACATGGTGATCACCTCTTGGCTTGTCATTGGTTTGATCGTCATTCTGGCGGCGGCCATCGTTTCCGCCGCACTGGGTGTTGTGTTCTGGCAGATCGTGACACCCCTCATCCGATCATGCATTCGCGTGATCCAGTGGATCGGAACGCTGTGTCTGGAAATCGTCCGCGATCTGCTTGTTGCGGCTTGGAACATCGTGGTTGCGATTGCGCTCACGCCTGCAATCGTCGGGTCTCTTCTTCTTGGACGTTGGGAAGCCGCTGGATCGATGACAAGGCAAATCGGGCGGAGATTCAGGCGCACAGGTCGGAGGGTGGCTGGCCTTTTGACGAAACCAGCTGACGAAGAAGTTGTTCAGGCTCATCGCACATCGGTCTCCAGGAAGTCCAGCGATCAGTTTCCCGGTTGGCATGTAGTTGGCGCGCTTCCTTCGGGTGGATCCGGCGCTTCCTTACATATCGCAGAGCCGACGAGCGATGCGCCGCCGAACTCTCCTGATCGGGTTGTGATCAAGTGTTTCGACCTGACGATGGGTTCACCGCTCAGTCAAATGATTCGTGAGTCACGCGCGCTTGGAGGAGCGAAGCGGCTTGGTTTGGTCATAGACCATGATTTGGACGAGACGAGATTCTGGTACGTCATGCGATTTATTCCCGGTGTGCATCTCGCGGATGCCGTCGAAGGCATGCATGCCGGTGATGTGGCGTTGTCTGGAGAGATGTTGGCCACCACCCTGTCCTGGGCGCGTGACGTCACTGCCACATTGCACCAGTATCACGAAGCGGGATTTTGGCACAAGGATGTGAAGCCGGAAAACATCATCACAAACGACACCGGCGCGCATCTGGTCGATCTTGGACTTGTGACACCGCTTCAATCGGCGATGACATTGACCACTCACGGCACGGAGTACTTTCGAGATCCAGAACTTGTCCGACAAGCTTTGCGGGGCGCAAAGGTTTCTGAAGTAGATGGAGCGAAGTTTGATCTGTATTCCACCGGTGCGGTGCTTTACTTCATGGTCGAGGGAACGTTCCCGGCACACGGGAACCTCAGCCGATTTGACCGGGAAACGGGGGATGCTGTCCGTTGGGTGATACGTCGAGCCATGGCGGATTATCAGCAGCGTTACGCATCAGCATCGGAGCTGCTCGCGGATCTGACCTTCGTTGCCTCTGCCAAGGATCCCCGTGCGGTCAGGCCTGCAGATCTTCCAAGCTTTACACATGTCACACCAGACATGCATGCCCCACCTCCGCCCACCTCCGCTATGGGCGCGAGCGTCAAACGTCCGAGGATCGAAGTCACAGATTGGTGGACGGGCGCCTATCGGGTTCTGGATGCAGTGCCCGGCATGAAGCAGAAACTGCCCAATGCGTTTTCAAATGCAATCAAGCTCCGTGATGAGCGGCGCGCCCAACGCGAATCAGCGCGTGAAGCGCGAAGGGCAAGACGCCGCGCTTCGAATGGCGGGTTCTTCGCCTTCTTGGTGGGCCTGTTGATTCTGACGACTTCGGGCTATTTCTTCTTTGAGGCCATCAGCTACTACGCATCAGCGGTGAATCCCATGGCGATCGAGGTATCGCACGATGTTCTTCCTGGCGGCGAAGGTCGGGCGCTGGTGGTCAACGACCATCCCAGACGCGTAGATTCGATGTCGCGTGTCGAAGGGCAACTGAAGCAGGGTGGATGGGAGTGCACATCGGATGCGTCTTTGGAAGCGACATTCCGAGGCCATATCCCCTTCAATGGCACAGAATCGGCGGACTTTCCGGAACGGGCTCGCGGTGTGATGCGTGAGCACGCGCTTGCTGCTGCGGCAGTCATTTCAGCACCTTCTGACGATCCAAATGGGGTAGAAGTTGTGTTTGTGACACCAGAAACCATGCGAACCTATCGGCTGCAAGGGCTGGCAGCGGAGTCTCTCGACGTACAATCGTCACCATGAGCACCGGCACACCCGGCGGACAACTTCGATCGTTGATGAATGCGGGCACAGTCGCTGCACCAGGCGCATACACTGCGCTGGTCGGTCGTGCTGTCGCGCAGGCCGGCTTTGATGCGGTTTATGTCTCTGGCGGTGCGACAGCAAACACAGCCGGTGTTCCTGATGTCGGACTTCTCACGCTGACCGAGGTCTGCAGGACCATTCGGGAGATTTCCACCGCTTCCGGCCTTCCGACCATCGTGGATGCCGATACCGGTTACGGCGAAGTCGAAATGGTGCGACGCACCGTTGTGGAGTATGAAAGAAGCGGCGCCGCAGCGATGCATATCGAAGATCAGGTGTTTCCGAAACGATGCGGCCATCTCGACGGAAAGACGCTCATTTCGACTCAGGATATGGCCGAGAAGATCCGTGCTGCTGCAGAGGCAAAGACAGAGGATTTCATTCTCATTGCCCGAACCGATGCGAAGGGGATTGATGGCTTGGATGCCGCAATTGACCGGGGGCTTGCGTATCGAGATGCCGGTGCCGACATGATTTTTCCTGAGGGCCTAGGCAGTGAAGACGAGTTCGCCGAGTTTGCCGAAAGATGTCCTGGCCATTTGCTTGCCAACATGACGGAGTTCGGCAAGACACCGATCATTCCTCTTTCGACATTTCAAACCATGGGATACGACTTGGTGATTTATCCAGTGACCATGCAACGCATCGCCATGCAGGCAGTCACCAAAGCGCTCGATGTCTTGAAACGCGAAGGTGAGGTGTCATCTCTTCTTGATGTGATGCAGACGCGAGAAGAACTGTACGACATGCTCGGTTACACGCCAGGTGTTGAATGGGATCCATCGGCCCGTTGAAAGCCATCAAATACAGTGGTTCGCTTGACTTGAAATGATCCAAGTATTGAGTTGCTCTGACATGCAAACAGTTGGCAAATCGTTTCATATCCGTTTCGACGCATGAAACAGCGGCTTCGAATGCCCATAGCGGCATTCGACAGGCATTTGCTCTATCCAAATTGATTGGTTTCCGGTACAATGGCTCGACTGCCCTGATCGTGGTGGGTTCCGAGGGGAACGGGAGGGTGCAGATCCGAGGACAATGATGTTCTTGGTTGCAAGAAGAGGGCACACGGCTCATGTCGACCGTGACGACAAAAGCAGCTGACACGCGCGGCCTGGCTGGACAGGCGGTGGGCGACACCAGTATCTGTTCGGTCAACCAGACGCAGTTGATTTACCGAGGCTATGAAATTGCCGATCTCGCTGCGCACGCGACATTTGAAGAGGTCTCGCACCTGCTGCTTGTCGGGCACAAGCCATCCTCCGATGAGCTGGCTGCATTCGATGCCGAATTGAAGTCCGAACGTGCGATCCCATCACACGTCCAGGAAGAGATCATTCGCATCGCTCAGAACACGCCGGACGCGCACCCGATGAGTGTGCTGCGGACTGCCGTGTCGTTGATCTCGCATGGGGATCCGGATTGTGAAGACGGAAGCCCTGAGGCGGGACTTCGCAAGGCCAAGCGTCTGCTGGCAAAGATTCCGACATGCATCGGTGTTCACCAGATGGCCCTCGATGGCAAGACGCCCGTCGAACCGGATGCGAATCTTTCGCACGCTGCGAATCTCCTCTGGTGTATGAGCGGGGAGAAGCCGGGCGAGATTGCCGCCAAGGTGATGGACGTGTCACTCATTCTTTATGCCGAACATGACTTCAACGCATCGACCTTCACCTGTCGTGTGATTGCATCGACCAACAGCGACATGCACTCCGCGGTCTGCGGGGGCATTGGCGCACTAAAGGGCAACTTGCATGGCGGCGCCAACGAAGCGGCCATGGACATGCTGCGTGACATCATGACCGACACCGAGGGCGGCGCGATGACTGCTGAAGATTGGATGCAGCGTGCCTTTACGGAGAAGCGCAAACTAATGGGCTTCGGTCATCGGGTTTACAAGAACGGCGATCACCGCGCGGGCATCCTTCGGGATTGGGGCCTCAAGTATGCAGCCGACGAAAACGCGGCTGCCAAGAAGTGGTTCGATCTCGGAGATGAGGTGCAAGCCATCATGCTTCGCGATAAGAACATTCATCCCAATGTCGACTTCCCATGCGGCATGACCTACTTTGCAATGGGTATCCCTGTCCCGCAGTACACGCCGATTTTCGTTGCCAGCCGAGTCACAGGCTGGTGCGCTCACATCATGGAACAACACGCGAACAATCGCATCATCCGCCCCTTGGCCAACTACGTTGGTCCAGAACTGCGGAATTGGTGCGACTGACGCGTCATACGACATCTGCGGTTCTCCCGCAGCTTCCAAGCACAGAGGCGGATTCAGGAAGAGTTTCGCCTCTGTGTCTTTTTGGATCGTGTACTTGGGGACGCATTGACGCTGGCGAACTAAGTGGTTTGGACGCTAGAACGCGGCGGGATGGGTTGATTTATCGTTCGTGATATCTTCATGGAATGAAAAGATCAGAAGTGAAGGCGATGAGCCTGATAGCAACGGCGATGTTGTCGGTGTGCGGTTTGGCTCGTGCAGCGACTTGGAATGTGGACGATGACGGCCCTGCTGATTTCGACAATATCCAAGAAGCGATTGATGCGTCAAGCGCTGGGGATCTGATTCTAGTCGCGCCTGGCACTTACACCTCCACTCAGATGGGCGCAGTCGTTGACATGAAGGGCAAAGCAGTCACCTTGCGCGCCACCGCAGCAACGGCGATCATCGATGGTCAGGATTCTCGCCGAGGGATTGACTGCATTAGCGCAGAGAATGTCGACACCATCATTGAAGGCTTCATGGTGATAGGGTGTGATGGCGGTGGGATTATGTGCGCCAACTCCAGCGCTACGATCACTAACTGCGTGGTCACGGGGAGCGCCGGAGAGTACGGCGGAGGGATTCTATTATCACATTCCAATTCTGTG
>JAKVBW010000079.1:0-6996 GCA_022446945.1 Phycisphaerales bacterium
TTGACTATGGTCACCATCCCACAGAGATCGAGCACACACTTCGAGCACTTCGAGCTGCTGAAGATCCGAACCGACTGGTATGTGTCTTTCAGCCACACCAGCACTCGCGCACGCGGTTCCTACTCGATCAGTTCGCAGAATCCTTCTCCGCTGCTGACGAAGTCATCGTTCCCGAGATCTACTTCGTCAGAGACTCCGAAGCTGAGCGAAAGAAAATCTGCGCCGAGGATCTTGTTGAACGACTGCTTGACAGAGGTGTGAGCGCACACCATGAAGCTGATTTCCAGACAATTGTCAGGTCATTGGGAGATGATCTGAAGGACGGAGATCTTTTGGTCGTCATGGGCGCAGGTCCCGTCTGGACGATTGGTAGAGATTTCATGGCGGACACACCGTGAGCCTGGCGCGTTCGTCACTGCTGGGTGGGCTGGATCTGAATGTCTCGCTGGATGCACCTCTCGGTTCGCTCACTTGGTTCGGCATCGGCGGGCATGCGGACATGCTTGTATCACCTCGAAGCGAAGAGGCGCTCATTCACCTCATCCAGCGTTGTCACGAACAGGATGTCAAAGTGCGTGTCTTTGGGGGTGGCGCGAATCTGTTGATCGATGATGCGGGTGTCTCGGGTGTCGTCCTGCGTTTGGATGATGAATGCTTTCGTCGCATTCGCTACAACGCCGAAGGTGAAGTCGGCGCCGCCATTGTCGGCGCAGGAGTCGATCTCTTCGGATTCGTACAGGACACGAAAAGACGAGGTCTGGCGGGATTCGAAATGATGGCTGGAATCCCCGGAACCGTCGGCGGCGCCGTTCGCATGAATGCCGGAGGCGCATGGGGCGAGATCTCGACTGCGCTGCAATCGGTAGATCATCTCTCATGGGACGGTCAACATCGCACATTTGATGCGGCAACACTTGGCTTTCGCTATCGGGGAAGCGACCTTCCATCCGGTGTCATTCTTTCTGCGAAAATGATTCTCCAAGAAGACGACCCTGTGACTGTGAGCAACCGTGTCAAAGAAATCTTCCAGCACAAACGCAGCAGTCAACCCATGGGTGAGAGCAGCGCAGGTTGTGCATTCAGAAACCCTGATCCAGATGGTCCCGCGGAGGGCCGTTCTGCAGGAGCACTCATAGATCAGGCTGGACTGAAGGGGCACAGGATCGGCGGCGCTGTTGTCAGCGATCAACACGGAAATTTCGTTGTCGCAGAATCGGGGGCCAATGCGTCCGATGTACATCGCCTGATGGATGACATCCAGGCACGGGTACTGGACCGGTTCGGTGTGGAGTTGTCCCGCGAAATTGTGTTCTGGTCCCGGGAAGAGCAGTGATGAGCAAGGGCGCCGTGACGGTTCTGATGGGTGGTCCCGATGCTGAACGCGAAGTCTCACTCAAATCCGGCCATGCAGTTGCTTCAGCATTGACACTGGCAGGATGGTCTGTCGACAGCCAGATCATTGATCGAGTCTGCGTACAGGATCTGCGTGAAATGGGTGGTGAGGTGTTTTTCCCCGTCATGCACGGACCTTGGGGAGAGGGAGGCCCTCTGCAATCTCTGCTGGAAGCCGATGGACGACCATTTGTCGGCGCTGGTGCAAGGGCTGCTGAACATTGCATGAATAAAGTTGCATGTAAAGAGACTGCGGTCCGGATTGCCGCCCCGACTCCGGAATGGGAACTGGTACATCAAGGCGAACGCTGTTCTCTGCCTGCACCCGTCATCGTGAAACCGAACGACGATGGATCCAGTGTCGCACTCAGCATGTGCCGGACGGATGGGGAGCGTGACAGTGCTGTCGCGGAGTTGACCTCTTCTCGAGGCGCGGCGCTCGTTGAACGTTGGATTCATGGTCAAGAACTGACCGTCGGCATCGTCGACGAAGAAGCGATGCCAATCATCGAAATCCAGGCTGCAGATGGCACTTACGATTACGAGGCGAAGTATCTCCGCAACGACACCAGTTATCGGGTGAACCCCGCATTGCCCGAAGAGATAGTGGAAGCCATGACCATGTATGCACTCAACATCTGTTCGGAGATTGGCGTGCGGCACCTCGCCCGAGTCGACTTCCTGCTGGACGAAAAAGGGCCATGGCTCCTTGAAGTCAATACGATGCCAGGCTTCACCGAGCACTCACTCCTACCCATGGCTGCGGCCGAGGCGGGAATGCCCATGACAGCCCTTTGCGATCGTCTGGTCCGTCTGGCTGTTGAAACTAGCTCTCAGTGACCGATAGAGAAGTGACTCAGGCCCTATAGAGGCCCCTGTTACCCCATGGCACGCTCTTCGACTCGATCCCGACGCACCCCCCGTAGGCACCGGCCCACATTCTGGGAGCGGGCTGCCTCTGCTGGAGAGATGCTCAGGGGTGATGCTGGAGGATGGTGTGTTCTCGCCAGTTCAGCCATTGTGGCGGTTCTACTGGCGTCCTGGATGGACCAACGCACGCATGCCCAAGCACCGGCGCCGAGCGAGGTGCGATTCCTCAACACCCCTGATTGGGTGGGAGATTCACTTCTGGAGCACGTTGGGCGAATGGCTGCCCGACAGTGTGACAGTGGCCTGGCACCGACGCAGGGCGATCTGCTTGCCATGCATGATGCGTTGAATCGTTCTGGATGGTTTGAACAAGTTTCGACGGTCCGCCGGACCCCCGCCGGAGACATCGAAGTCGAAGCGACATTTCTGACTCCTGCAACGACGATTCGTGACAGCTACGGAGAAGTCGTCATCGATCGCGCGGGGAGGCCGTTGCCCGATGGCACCCGGATGGACGCATCGCAAGCCTCCATGGTTCTGATCAACCCTCGCCACGACCGACCGACCCGACCACTGTCTGCTTGGAGAGGTGATGATGTGGCCGCCGCACTCCGACTGCACGCACTCCTGATCGGACATGACTGGAGCAATCAGATACGGCACATCGATTTGGCGGAGTTCGACAGAACAGGCACCCTGACGCTCGAAACAGATCTCCCCTCTCGGATCCGCTGGGGCTCGCCGCCAGGCGAAGAGACACCTCTCGAAACGCTGGCTGCTCGCAAAATCCACCGCATGGAGGCTTCCTTCCGATCACATGGTCGCGTAGATCAGCACCATGCTGGGGAAGTCGATTTGACGATCGCCTCGCATCTTGTTCACCGCTGAATTCAGGCTGTGTGTAGCCTCTGCGTCATGAATGCCCTACAGACCTTCTGGCCACTTCTGACATTGATCGCGCATATTGCGTTGATCCTATGGCTGGTAACACTGATCCTGCTACGACCAAGAGGGACCAGCGACGCGAGGTTGGCATGGATCGTACTCATTGTGCTTGCCCCATTTGTCGGCGCTGTCGCCTACATGTTTCTGGGCGCACCGAGATTTGCAGGACGGCGAAGACGTCAGCACGCATCCATTCATGCGGATGTGAGTGGTCTGCGACGAGGACGCGCTGAAGCATTGGCCCAATGCGTTGCGAAAGTCCCAGCTCCATACGATCGAGTTTTCACCCTCGCGGGTGCTGTCAGCGAAACGGATGTCATCGGTGGCAATGAGTTGACACTGTCCAGAACACCGGAACAGTTTGCTGATGACTTTGTTGCAGATATCGAGGCAGCCACAACGACGGTTCATCTACTGACGTACATCTATCTTGATGATGCGATCGGGCAACGATTCGGACGCAGTCTCATGCAAGCAGCAGAGCGAGGCGTCACAGTGCGACTACAGGTGGATTCGGTCGGATCGCAAAGTTTCCTGCGATCCCAACTCCGACAGAAGATGGAAGCGTCCGGTGTCCACATTGTCGAACAACTGCCCGCGAGAATCCTTCGAATCCTTTTCTCACGACTTGATATTCGCAATCACCGCAAGATTGCGATCATTGATAACACGATCGGCTGGATCGGAAGCAGAAATATCGCTTCACCTGACTTCGCGCCCAAGGCTCGATATGCACCGTGGGTCGATTGCACAGCCCGACTGCAGGGCCCGGCCATCCATGACCTCCAAGCACTCTTCGTAGAAGATTGGCGTGTCGGGACCGGCGAGTCGCTTGAAGAAATGCTTCTGGAACTTCAACCAACACCCGTCGCCGATTCCTGTCTGCAGGTAGTGGGAACCGGTCCGAACTTCAACAATGAAGCACTGCCTCAAGTTCTCCAAGCTTGTTTTTATGCTGCGCGCGATGAACTGACCCTGACTACTCCCTACTACGTTCCTGATGTGGCAACCGAATCCGCACTGCGCAGCGCTGCACTTCGAGGCGTCCAAACCACTTTGATCGTTCCTGCAAGGAATGACTCCCATTTGGTCGGCTTGGCAAGCAGAAGTCACTATGGCGCACTCATTGAATCCGGGGTCGCGATTTACGAGTATCAACCAGGCCTTCTGCATGCGAAGACAATGACAGTCGATCAATCCCTCTTCATGATCGGGTCGGCAAATCTGGATCGGCGTAGCCTTGAACTGAACTTCGAAGTCAGTGTTCTCGGCTGGTGTCCGGATTTCACCAGCCATCTGCGGTTCCTCCAGCAGTCCTATCTCGAGAACAGCCATCGCGTCGAAGGTCCTCGGTGGCAGAAGACCCCACGGCCGCAACGGCTGCTTCAGAACATGGCGGGACTCCTCAGCCCGCTGCTGTGATCCGCTGCTCTGGGGGCCATGAAAGACCCTCGGAGCCTCTCATGGCCAGTGAATATCGCTGAGGCCAAGAAAATGCAAAGAAATCCGGTGAGGGGGTCATTCCCGATGGGGTAAAGTGCGTATTCACAGGGAGATGGAAGAGGACCTCAAATTGTGCTGCCAATGACCTGCCCATGCAAGATGGCTTGCTTTGTGACATCGTTGTGCGTGGCCTCCTCGGCCACCGCTGGGCTTATCGATGTGCATACGGGTTCTCAGACCACCCAACTCCGATCGGGCCACATCGAAAGCATGTTTCAGAAAACCGATGATGGCATTTCTGGCGACGATCTGATCACATTGAATGAAACCCTCTTGGAAGACGGTATTACCACCGAGGGGGCAATCTCTGTGTTCTTTGCAGACACAGCGCAAGGCCTATCCCTAATCACGCTCATCGGAGGAAGCGATGGCTTCGCGGACAAGACTCCCGGGCCATCACTTCTCGGCCTGTCATTACTCTGGGACGGCACAGAGGACACCAGTCTGGTCAATCTGGATAGCGGTGGCTATTGGTCTGCATCGATGATCGGCGAAGATCAGATGTTCGGTTCGGGAGCCTTCCAATGGGAACATGGTTTGACTTGGGAGGCCATGGCACTGACACAGATGGTGGAAGGCCAGACGTTTGACCTTGATTTCGTCGATCTTGGCATCTGGCCTCACGCTGGAAACGAAGTCGTTGTCCAACTAATCACCTTCGGGGATACCGGAGCGTGGGAAGTCGCAAAAGCAGAACCGTTCGATGAGTCTCATCAGATCATGATGGATGGTGTGATTCTGATTCCTGCCCCGGCGGCCTTATCCCTACTGGCAATTGGCGGGCTCCGCGCAAGACGGCGCCGCTGAGCAAACCACTCTTGATCAACAGGGGCCCCAAGCAGCGATCACCGCGAGCAGGTCGTTGACATCCACGACTCCGTCACCGGTCACATCGCTGGAACCACCGTCAAGTGAGCCCCAATCACTCAGAATCGCCAATGCATCATCCACATTGACATCGCCTGATCCATCAATGTCTTCCGGACATGGATTGTCTTCCTCACACGCATCCGGATCATCACAAGTCGATCCCGGCGTCCCCCACAAACCACCGAATGCCAGACAATCCGCTTCTTCGATATTGAAGCAATCACCGGTTGCCGTGCAGCACCAACCTAGGGGTGCAGGACAATCCTCCGTGTCACAGAGTGTCCCGTCTCCTCTAAAGATGCCGCCAGCTGCAGTGCAGTCTTCGGGATTCATGTTGTCGACACAGGAACCATCGAGCAGGCAGCATGCGCCTTCCGGGAAGCAGATGAAATCATCGCACGTTTCACCGTAATTCCAGATTCCCCCGAAAGCGAAACAGATTTCCGCTTCTGAATCGATGCAGTTACCGCTGTCTGCCACACAACATGCTCCGATGGGCTGTGGACAGTTGATGGAGCCACAATCCGTGTTGTCACCTTCATAGGAACCGCCATCAAGAAGACATGCATCCTCTGTCGTTGTTTCACAAGATCCATCCGGAAGGCAACAGGCACCGCTCGCAGCCGCACATCCGAAGGGCGTATAAGTGGATCTGAGTACCCAGTCGCCACTCGGTGTGCAGATGCTCGGTAGCTGCTGAAAAGTATTCCAGTTCACACCACAAACACAGAAAGCCCCCGTCACCATGTCGATCCAGTTGCCCGATGGAGAGGCCAATCCACTGATATCCGTCGTTGGGAATGCATTCGAACTCGTCGGCGGAGAAGAAATGCACGGACTCCCTGGCGTGTTGTGCGCAATCACACGAAATGCGACGGTGTACGCATGTGTTCCGTTATCCGAAATGTAGATCTGATCAGGATCGTCCGGATCAATCAGAAACTGGATGATCGTACCGCTCGTTCCTGGAGGCATCGTCAGATGGGGAAGGATCACGTCATCTGATTGGAACGATGCCAGCAGACTGCCGTTGGTAGGCGTCCCTTCAAAGATTTCCACGCCCCACTCTGTTGTTGTTGCTTGTGTCGCATTCGATGTCGCAAAGAGAATCTCCGCAGAATCGAATCTCAGTGGAAAGCGATCCAACGGCAAAGTCCATGATTGTGCTGCAGCTTCCCCCTGGGCAAACCCCGCTTGGACCACATACTGCCCCGCACCGAAATCTGAATCCGAATGTGAAACAGTCTCTGGAGGACATGCGCCTCGGAGATGTACCACCTTGGCGGATCCCGTGCTTGGTGAATAGATGATCTGCATCACATCAAGACGGTCCAACTGCACAATCTCGGTTTCCACAGCATCAAACCCCGACGCTGCGGAAGTGCCGAAGACCAACAAACACATGCCTATGACACG
>JAKVBW010000079.1:7006-10214 GCA_022446945.1 Phycisphaerales bacterium
CGATTGATCATCTAAATCACCTCTGATCCGCCCTGTTCGAGTATGGCATGTCGATACCGCGAGTCAACCCCTGCAAGGCTGATCTCGCATCAGAAGAACGAGCCCCAAGGCCAAAACAAGGCTGATTGGCAAAACGGTGAATGCTGTTCTGTAGTCAGTGATGCTGTAGGAGGACATCGAATCGCCCTGTCCGAAGTCAAGCAGGACGCCAATTCCCCACTGACCCGCACCTGCCAGCAACATCTGGAAGAAGTTGATGAATGTGATTGCAGCCCCCCTTGCGTGATGTGGATTGAGATCCATGCCCATCGGGAAGGCGACGACGATGGCCCCGACCCCGAAACCCATCCCAAACAGCAATCCATACGCCAGATCAGAAGACTCGGATGTCAGCAGAAGGAGACCTGCGGTGGATAGCAAGGCAAGCAAAATGCCAATGACCAGTGTGGTTTTGCGTCGGCCGGATCGATCGGACCACCATCCAAGCAAGGGCGCTGATATTCCCAGTCCAACGAACAGAATCGCATCACCTGTTGATGCCTGATGAGCCGTCATCTCAAGACATTCGCAGAGATAGCGATCGCCCCACAATGCGCCAAATGTGCCTACTGGCAGGTAGAGAAGACCGGCCACGATTGAGAGGCACCATGTTTGCCGACTACGCAGAACACATTTGAGCCCGGCGAACACGCCCGATCCACTCTCCGCGCGTGATTTCAAGATCGATGCCTCGAACCATGCCGGACGGTTGGGAACAATTGCCCAGATCAACAAACCAAGGATTACTCCTGTCGCGGCAAAAGCCCATGCCGTCGTGCGCCAACTGATGGCGTCGCCGAGACCGCCGAGAACCATCTCCCCGAGAACTGCGCCTACCATTCCCAGTGCTGCGGTGACACCTGCGAGCAACGCAATTCGGCAAGTTGGAAACCAGACGCTTGCGACATAGATCGTTCCGACATATGCGAATGCGGAACCAAATCCTGCCAGAAATCGACCGCCCCCAAGCCATCCCAGAGACCAGGCTGATGCGAACAGTGCTGCCCCGGCAGCACAGATGAAACAGGCAACAGCGAGTGGTCGACGACTCCCGTACCGATCCAGCAGAAGACCGACAACCAACTGCATCGGCGCATATGCGTAGTAGTAAAGCCCCATCGTGAAACCGAATTGCGATCCGTCAGCATGAAACTCGTTCTGCAGCGCCGACTCGACCACACTCGGTGAGACTCGAAGCATGAATTCATAAAGGAAAAAAGCTGCTGGCAAAGCCCAGAACAGCCAAGCGCGGAAACGACCTGCGGGATACTCACATGTCAGATCGCATGGCGGCATTGACATTTGGTTTGAAACCGGCACATCGTGAGTGTACTTCGCAGTGGCGGCTACCATGCATGACATGGTTGACCGCAAAGATGTAAGTCGCCGAGACTTCTTTCGCGGCAAATTGCTCAAGCCGATCCGAGATGCGGCTCGTCGAAGTGCTGGCGCGGATGCACCTCGAAGCAAGATCGATTATTCACTCACACTGCTGCAGCGTCCGCCGGGTGCTGTTGCCGAAGGTCAGTTTCTCTCTTCCTGCACACGCTGCGGCGATTGCATCACCGCCTGTCCCCCCAAGGCCATCCGCATCGCACCTCCTGAAGCAGGTGAACGCAGGGCTGGAACGCCCTACATCGACGCTATCCATCAGGCTTGCGTCATGTGCACAGATACACCTTGCATTACGGCTTGTGAACCGGGTGTTCTGAGAATGGAACTTCCACTGAAGATGGCGACTGTCCGGATCGATCCTGTGGCGTGCCTGCCCTATCAGGGCCAGCCCTGCAGTATGTGCATCGATCATTGCCCGGTCGAAGGTGCGCTGTCAACCGACGACATGAAGCGCCCAGTCATCGATTCCACAGTCTGTACCGGGTGCGGAGTTTGCATGCAGGTCTGTCCAGCACCTCGCAATGCAGTTGAACTCAGACCTCTTGACAGCCGTCCCTTTGCACACGACTGATTGATTCTTCAGACGATCGGGTCTCCAGCGATCAGCCTCCGAAGCAGACCATCGCGAATGCCCTGCTCATGAATCTGGATGTGTTCAGCGCCGAATCGACTTCGCACACATTCCAAGATGACTGCGCCAGCAAGAACAATCTCCGCTCGAGCGGCCGATAGTCCGGTTCGCGCCACTCGCTCGGGCAATTCCCAACGCGCCATCCGTTCAATGAAATCAGCCAGAAAAGTCGCATCAATGATGTGCTGATCCGCATCTGGGAGATTCCCGGCAAGATCACGCGACAAAGGCTCACCTTGGCGCGCAAGCAAGGCAATGGCAGTCAGAGTCCCACCCGTCCCCATCAACTTCTCGAGCGGCTCTGTTGACGCTGGCAATGCATTGCCGAGAACTTCATTTATGGAATCTGCAAGATGTTGGAGACGATCTGAAGGTGTGAGACCTCCAGTTTGGTGACGCATGCTGAGCCGGATGGCCCCCAAAGGCATGCTGACCACATGCAGAGGACTCTGAAGCGTCTTGATCACGACTTCCGTACTGCCCCCGCCAATATCAACCATCGCCGCGTGATCACGATTGCCGACTCTTTCTTGCAATCCGGACCAACTGAGCAACGCTTCCTGTTCGCCTGTAATCAAGTGACAGTCCAATCCTGTCGCGTCCTGAACAGCCATCTGAAGTGCTTGGCCATCCGAGGCCTCTCGTGCAGCGCTTGTCGCGACTACAGCAATGGCACTGGCATCGTCTTGCATGGCCAACATCTGCATATCACGAACCGTGCGCGCGACTTTGTCGATCATGTCCTGACCAAGACTGCCATGATCTTCGCACTGCCTTCCCAGTTGCAATACAACTCTGGATCGACGCAATAGATGAAGAGTTCCACAATCCTTCATTTCGCCAACGGACAACTTGACACTGTTGGATCCGATATCGATGGCAGCAGCTCGCATGCGCACATTGTCTGGTGGAGGGGGTCTATTCAGCAACCCTTTCGACTGGATGAACGGGCGCTATCTCCTATGATGCTTGAACGCTTCATTAACGAGGGTTAGGAACGCTCAGGTGCGATACGGGCCCATCATCCTCTGTCTTCACGCTGCCTTGACCGGCTGTCATGAGGCACAGCCAACTTGGCGATGGTCTGTCTCGCAGTCGCTTGTCCCGGAAGAGGATGCGATACTTCTGGATTTCTCGATTTTG
>JAKVBW010000008.1 GCA_022446945.1 Phycisphaerales bacterium
GCGAGCAGATGATGGAACTGTTCACCTTTGATGACAAAGGCGATCTTCTGCATGCAACTGGATTCCAGATTTACGAATCACAACTGTTTTCCGGAGGCGACACACGTGAGTTTCAACCGAGACAGATCGCGATTGATGATGTGACAGGCGACGGAAAAGATGACATCGTCATGCTCGTGCATGACCGAATCATCATCTACCCGCAGTAAGTCAATCAGCGATCGGACAAAGGTGTCCACTCTGCTCCGTGTGGACCCGTGTACTGACAACGTGGCCGAATCAGCCGGTTGTCTTCATGTCGTTCCAGGGCGTGTGCTGCCCATCCCGCGTTTCTGCTCATCGCAAAAATTGGGGTAAACAGGTCGATCGCCAACCCGAGTGAATAGTAAGTACTCGCTGAATAGAAATCGACATTTGGATGGATACCTCGATCGCCCACATGCGATTCCATGATCTCTTCGATGCGTCTGCTCATGTGGAAGAGTTCAAGATTGCCCGTCTCGGTAGCGATCGATTCCGCAAACGTCTTCAGATAAGTTGCTCTTGGATCGATGGCCTTGTAGACCCTGTGCCCGAATCCCGGAACTTTTTCCTTCCGTGAAAGTCGGCCCAATACATAGTCCTGGACAGCATCAAGTCCATCGATGTCCTGCAGCATCCGCATCACACGCTCATTGGCACCACCGTGCAACGGGCCACGAAGTGTTCCGATCGCTGCTGTGATCGCGGAATACATGTCACTTTCCGTACCCATGACAACCATCGCTGCAAAGGTCGAAGCGTTGATGCCATGATCTGCGTGAAGTATGAGACACACGTCAAGCGCGCGTGCACTTGCTTCACCAGGTTCTGCTCCATTGAGCATGCGAAGAAATGACGTCGCAATATCGTCGCCTGCCTGTGGACGCACGACGTCAAGGCCTCTTCGCAGACGATCAAAGTTGGCAATGATCGCCGGAGTTGCTGCAAGAACGCGAACGGCTTTCGCCTCTTCTGCCTCACGAGATTGATTGTCGCAATCGGGATCTTCAAGTGCCAACATTGCCGTCATCGTCTGAAGCATGTGCATCGGAGCAGCCTGACGGGGCAATGCAAGCAGAGCGTCCCACATCGCCGGAGACAAATCAGCATGCGATCGAAGTCGCTCGCAGAATGCCGTCAATTCACTCTCGGTAGGAAGTCGATCATTCCACAGGAGAAAGCAAATCTCCTCAAAGGTGGAATTCCTCGCGAGTGTGTCAATATCGATGCCAACGTATTCCAGAACGCCCTTCTGACCGTCAATAAACGACTTCGTGGACTCACCGATGATCGTGTGATCCAAGCCCTTGTCCATCGTCATCGTCGCCGTCTGGTCCGACATGTCTTCCTGCTCCATTCACTTCTACTGAACCGCCTCAGCGGCACGGGACCGACGATTGTACAGCCTTCGGGACCGTTCTGAGGCTGTTACGGACGTACCATGGGCAACCATGTTCCTGCTGCTTGGTACCGATCTCTCAGGTAGCCGCCGCCCGGTGATCACAGAGGCACTCATCATCCTGATGATGCTCGCCTATCTCCTCGTTCTGGTCATCGGCGTCATCGATCAGGAATTAGCCACGCAGATCGTCTCATCGATGGCGTTATCGAGCACGGACATGCAATGGTGGCAGCCCATCACCTACCAATTCGCTCATGACAACCCACTTCTTGAAGGCACTGAACACCCCCTCTGGAGGCTCCTCCACCTCGGCGGGAATCTCATGTGCCTGTGGGTCTTTGGTGCTGCAGTTGAGAGCCGCATGGGGCTCATGGGATTCTCCGTTTTTGCGCTCTTGGGTGGTGCTGTAGCAGGACTGCTGCATGCAGCGAGTTCACCGGCGCCGGTCATCGGTGCCAGCGGCATGGTGGGGGCCTTGGCAGGCGCTTTTCTTGTTCTGGCACCGATGTGTCGCGTGAAAGTGCTCATCATCTTCATTCTGATACGGATCTGGTGGATCCCCGCGCTTTGGGTGATCGGCATCTGGATCGCCATGGATCTTGCTGGGTGGGCTGGTCTGACTGGAGGCAATACTGCCTATGTGGCGCATCTGGGCGGATATCTATGGGGCGCGACAACCGCATTGGCTTTGCTCCCAACGCCTGCTATTCGTCGATCAGACCAGGATCTGCCTGCGCTGCTGCACCGCCGTCGGCGGCGCAAGGAATGGAAGCAGACGATTCATGCGTCCCCTGCACAGCGACGCGTCGCTGAGAAAAAAGATCGTCCACCCCCCTTTCTTGCAGAGCTGCGCAGTGCCATCAAAAATGAAGATGCGAACCAGGCAGCCAACATTCTGAATGAGCAAGTCACTGAATCGAGCGACATCACGCTCACAGAACCAGACCAATTGGCGCTGGCGAACCTGCTTCAAGCAAATGGGCATCGTGCGCTTGCTGCTGAAGCCTATCAACGCTATCTCACGCGATGGAGTAGTTCAGCACAGGCCACTGAAGTCCGGTTGCTTCTTGGGCTCCTCCTTGTGCGCTCACTGAATAAGCCGGATCAGGCGATACCCTTACTCAAGCAGGTGATGGCCGAACGACTCGACGACTCCCGCCGATCTCTCGCAGAACGTCTCTTGCAGGAAGCTGCAACATGAGCCATTGGGATACCGACACTCTGGGGCCGCCTCGCATCAAGATTTGCGGCCTTCAGACAACACTCGAGGTTGACGCTGCAGTCGATGCGGGTGCGGATGCCATCGGCTTTGTTCTTGCGGACGGCTCCCCCCGAACTGTGACTCCATCGCAAGCGAGGCAGCTTGCAGATCATGCAGGTGACCGCGTGGCGATTGTCATGCTCCTCGCCGATGCCCCACCTGAAATGGACACCATTGCACGAACGCATTGGCTTCAACTCCATGGAAACGAATCCAATAGCCGCATTCGACAAGCAGCTTCGGTGACGGAAGTCATTCGTGCGGTGCCTTGGCACGCCAATGCCGCCATCCGTGAATTGGATGAGGACCCACACGTCTCACGACTGCTCATTGATGGGCCCTACGGTGGAAGTGGTATGCCATTCAACCATCAGGACTTTGCCCCGATTGCAGAATCCCTCCAAACTCCATGGATCCTGGCTGGAGGTCTGAATCCAGATAACGTGGGCCCCGCGATCACCGCGCTCCGTCCCTGGGGCGTAGATGTCAGCAGTGGCGTGGAATCAGCACCCGGCACCAAAGATCCGGCACGCATCGCGGCATTCTGTGACGCAGTCCGCGCTGCATCAGACTGAGTCGTCTTTTTCCTTCAAGACCAGTTCCAGATTGGTTACTGAAAGCGTCGCATCGACGGCCTTGGTCATGTCCCAGAGTGTTAAGGCGGCGACACTCGCCGCCGTCAAAGCTTCCATCTCAACACCGGTTCGACTCGTGACTACCGCAGATGCCTCAATCTCTATTCCTGATTCCACTCGACTGAACTGCACATCAACATGTTCCAGTGGAAGGGTGTGGCAGAGTGGGATCATGACATCCACACGTTTGGCAGCCTGTATGCCCGCAAGACGGGCTGTCACCAAAGCCTCGCCCTTTGGAAGGCTTCCCTTCATGATGAGCTCGATTGTCTCCGGCGCAGCCTGAAATGTGCATCGCGCAACAGCCCTCCGCCTCACGGAAGGCTTATTCGACACATCTACCATCTGGATTTTGCCACGATCATCAAGATGCGTCAGTCGCTCTGCCATGATCATCTCCCTGCAGTCCGCCGGATACCAGTGTCCCATTCATGAACGTTGCCTGCACAGACGCAGTGTGAAGATCCTCAAAGGGGTCGCCCTGCCAGACCAGGAAGTCAGCAGGCCCGCCAGGGAGAAGAGATCGCTCAAACCCACAACGATCTGCCCCTGCATGTGTGGCGGCAAAGAATGCTTCATGATGTTTGACTGCCTGATCTGCAACAAACGGCACGCCGTCTGCCCGTTCTGCCAGAACTGCCGAGCGTAGCGTGCGCAAGGGATCAAATGGCACAATTGGCCAGTCGGTCCCGAATGAGATCACACCACCAGCATCGAACATGTCACGTAAAGGCAGAATCCGATCACTTCTCTGCCCCAACCTGCCCGCAGACATCATGGCGTCCTCCGCTCTGTGCGTGGGCTGCACACTCAAATGGACACCCGCTAAGCGAGGCAGAACATCTTCGGGTATCAGTTCCGCATGCTCAATCACAGCAGGCGGCCCGTCGACGTCAGCGACGACATCCAGGGCGAGATCGACTGCTGCGTCACCGATCGCATGCATAGCAGGCTCCAGATCGTGCTCGGCACCATGGCGCGACCACTCTGAAAGGGTGCCATCCGCTGCATGTTCCAGCCACAGGCCACGATTCCCAGGATCGTCCGTGTAATCGCACCTGAGCCGAGCCGTTCTCGAGCCGATCGTTCCATCAAGAAATGCCTTGTATCCCACAATGCCGAAACTGTCGGTGCGAGAAATCTCATTCGACCAGCCAAGATCGATCGGCGCGGTGCGATCCAAAATGACCATTGCCGTGCGAGGGCCTTCGCCGGCAGCCATCAGGACATTGAGATCACGCTGATACTCCATCGTCCTGACAGCCGTGACGCCTGCTTTAAGCAGTCTCGCATGCGCTTCCACGATGGCTTCAGCACGAGAGGCCTCCGACAGTCTGGGAACCAACGGATTGATCAACTCCCAAGCAGCAGCTTCCAACAGCACGCCGGTCGGCTCTCCGCCATGACCACGCAGCACCCTCCCTCTCCCAAGAACCTTCTGAAAGTCCCCCGCAGATAGACACCGCAGCACCGGTTCGTTGACGAGTACAGCATGGTGATCGCATCTCCAGCAGACGACAGGCCGATCCCCTGCAGATCGCAACCAGTTCCGATCTGGCGAGGATCCTCCCCAACTTGATTCATCCCACCCTGCCGCAATGAGCCATTGCCCCTCATCCATCTGAAGATGTGCATGCTCGATCCTTGCTTCGAAAGCGTCACGACTATCAACCTCGCTGAGGTCCACATGAAGGAGTGTCTCAGCACCAAGCGTCAGATGAAGATGCGCATCGACGAAACCGGGTGTGACCACGGCGTGTTGGACATCCAGACATTTGCAGGACGGCAAAGAGGGTGTGTCTGTGACGATGTCTAGAACGCGCTGGTTGCCAATCAGAAGGTGGGACAAGCGGGGTGAGGATCCGTTTCCGTTCCAAACCCGCGCGTTCAGCACAATCAGGTCGATTGATGACGCGTCCATACCGTGCGTCATGGTATCGTGGACCGATGCGATGGCTTTATGCACTGCTCACAATCACCCCATGCCTCATGGTTTCGTGCGATGATTCCGAGCCCCCGCCGCCACCACCGGGAGCCAGTTCCACTCTGGATGTCGTGGCCCCCGCGCCTAACACCAGCAAATCGGGCCTGGCAGCAGTCGACCTGAACGCAGCCAACTCACAGAAGTTGAACATCCCTTCGACCCCTGCGGGCCCTCCTGCAGATCCCCGTCAAGCCATCTTTCTTGGCATGCAAGCGCCCACCAGTCCGACCTGGCTGTGGGAACCAGCCAAGAACAATATGCGTGTCATGAACTGGATCATTCCAGCCCCTGAGGGAGCTGAGGCAGGCGAATTGGTCATTACCCATTTTGCCGAAGCGGCAGGCAATACCAAACAGGCGAACATCGATCGTTGGAGCAGACAGTTTCGCAATGCTGATCTGCCTGTGCAACCTGATGTCAGCGAGGAATCCATTGATGGCATGGCGATGACCCTCGTAGAATTGCGTGGTGAATATCTCGGCATGGGCGGCGGATGGCATAAGGAAAACTACGCCATGATTGTCGCCATGATTGATTCGCCCTATGGGTCTCTCTTCATCAAATTGCTCGGTCCTGACGAAACCGTTGACCGCGCGCGCGAAGATTACCTCAGCATGTTGCGAGGCATGAGGCTCATCGGCTCATCTGGTTGACAATCAGGCCTACGTCAGTCGGATGGTCGCCAACTTGCGCCAGAGCGCACGTGGAAGTTCACCAACTCGCCAACTGTCAAACTGCTCAGGAAATCCGAATCTTCAACGCGAATCTCCAGAGGAATGATGGACTGGACGACAGCCGTCCCTTCAGCGGTACTCATTGACAGCACGTGCCCTGCAATGATGCGAGGCTCACCATTCATGGGGCTGATGAAACGCCCACCGGCTGCTGCTACGTGTATTTTCAGGGCCACCGCCGTCACAACGCCACGAACAGCATCTCCAATATCCCCTAGAACGTCCTCCTCGCACACAAGATGCAGTTTGTACGCAGTCTCGGGGATGACGATCTCAATGCTGCCAGATTGCCGGTCAGCCAGCCGTCCACGCACAGTCAGTTCATCATGCTTTGTCGCCATGACATCATGGTAATAGAGATCCGCACCGTTCAGGGTTTCAGAACACCTGCTAGAGGCTGAGACAGAAATGAACGGACGAGATCTGGTCCTTCAGGACTCATGAAACTTTCAGGGTGAAACTGAAGACCAATCAGCGAGGCGGCCGGACCATGTGGCCAACCTCCTCTCCAACGGATGCCCATCACCTCTCCGAGATCAGTCCAGGCGGAAACTTCGAAATCATCTCCAACACTATCTCGTTCGACGATGAGCGAGTGGTAACGCATGGCATCAAAAGGGTCAGGCATGCCTTTGAAGATCCCTTGCCCATCATGGTGAATCGCCGAAGTCTTGCCATGCATCGGACGGTCATGCCGCTTCACAACCATGCCGTTGGCTTCTGCGATGACCTGATGACCAAGACATACGCCGAGTGTCGGAATCCGTCCCTTCACAGCACTCACAACCTCGCTACAAACCCCTGCCTCATGCGGTGTGCATGGCCCCGGAGACAACACGATATGACTCGGCTCCATCACTGCAAGATCATCAACCGTGACCTCGTCATTACGCAGAACCTCGACCTCCAATTGTGGATCGATGATTCCGATGCAGTGCACCAGATTCCAAGTAAATGAATCGTAGTTATCAATCAGAAGCAGCACGTTGACAGGGTAACGGTCCCGATCGCAGTCAGGCTGCGCAGGCTGTACCTGCAACTCCATCTCGGGTCACGACGAAGAGATCATTCGTGATCGGATATGGCAATCGCTGATAGTCTCGATCGACGCGAGCCTGAACACGCGCAAGAAAATCTTCCGGGCCAGCAGATATGGCAAGAAAGATGTCCCTTGCCGGCGCAGCCACGTAGAAATCGCCCCTGAGCCTGGGTGCCAACTTCTCGTACAGCGAGTCCATCAGCAGCCTCGCCGCGTCATATCCGTCCTGAAGAGACAAGATCGCAACCCTGCCTCCTTCGGCGGATTCGACCATTTTGACTTCCACGGAACGCACATAACTTGTGATATTCCGCCGAGCCTGTTCTTCAATCTCACAGATATCAAGCCCCCACTGAATCACCTGCTCAAGCGTAATACTCACAGTCATCTGTGGAAGATCGATCACATAAACGATCGACGTGTCGTTCACCCATGGAGTGTGCGCAACTTGCTCTCGATCGAGATGCTCGAACAGCGTGTTCGGCTGAATCCGGGGCATAATTCGACCACGCGCAATGGACAAAGGCATGGGCGCAGAAGCCAACACATCACCCTCGACAATCCGAGTGAGATAGTCCTGCACGATTTCCAGCCCCTGTGAAGGCGCGCACTGCACCATTCGAAACAGATTGGAAAGGGTGAGATGACGACCTTCGATCACGAGATCCATCACGCCAGCCAGTTCCACATGTTGTTCTGGAAACTTGGTCCGCAGCAACCGCACAACGGCTTCGGAAAAGGCCTCCGGTTCACGCGGCATCTGGGACATGGGAAGACCTCCTGGCAGGAATCACGCTCTTGGATGGCGGAAACCGAACCCTTCTGATCATCGGTCACACCGATACCCATCTTGACCCAGATCTGCCCTTGGGCGCGTACAAACCTCACCATGACCGCGAAATCCACCTCCCAAACCCGAACCGGCTTGTTTCCCGGACGTGCCCTGTCGGGGTACCCTGTATCTATGCCCAACATCTGCAGAGTCCGTGATGTCACCATCGGCCAAGGACATCCACTCGTCGTCATTGCCGGCCCCTGTGTCCTGGAGGCTGATGAGGTGCAAATGGCGGTTGCCACAAGGCTTCAACAGGTCTGTGGTGAGTTGGGAGTGCCTTGGATCTTCAAGGGCAGTTTCGATAAAGCCAACAGAACCAGCCTCCAGTCCCACCGTGGCCCGGGGATGGATGAGGGCCTGGAAGCCCTCCTTGCCATCCGAGATCGATTTGACGTCCCCGTCACCACCGATGTGCATGAGCCTGAACAGGCCGCCATGGTTGCCTCAAAGGTTGATCTGCTGCAGATCCCAGCATTCCTATGCCGGCAGACCAGCCTGCTTGCTGCTTGCGGCGCTACCGGGCGTCCCATCAACATCAAGAAGGGGCAATTTCTCGCGCCTGCCGACATGGCCCATGCAGCCAACAAGGCTATCGAAGCCGGAGCAACTGATCTGCTACTGACGGAGCGTGGCACTTTCTTCGGTTACCAGCGTTTGGTGAACGACTTCATCGGACTGGGAGACATGGCAGAACTGGGCTGGCCTACATGCTTCGATGTGACACACTCGACACAACTTCCCGGCGCGGGTGGCCAGCCGAACGGCCCAGCGGAAACCGCAGGACGTCCTGAACGTGCGGCGCTTCTTGCTCGAGCAGCGACTGCTGCCGGAGTCGACGCGCTCTTCCTTGAAATGCATCCTGACCCCAAGAAAGGCCGTTCAGATTCTGCAACGATGCAGTCTTTGGATGAAGGCGAGGCGATCATTCGTGAGGCAGTGGCCATCAGTCAGGCACTCAACCCCAAACCGGCGATGACTCCATGAAATGTGATCGCTGCAACCGCCCTGCTGTCGTCCACCAACTGGTCATCAAGGATGGGAACAAGCATGAAATGCATCTCTGTGAAGCGCATGCTGCAGAGGCTGGCATCCCCAACCCTGGCAAGCATCCCGTGAATGAACTGATGTCTTCCCTGACAACACAGGTGAAGTCCGCAGGTATGCCCACTTGCAAAGGTTGCGGATGCACACTGACTGACATCCGCAAATCATCCCGATTCGGCTGCCCACAATGCTATGACGCATTTGGACAAGCAACCGAGGCATTGGTCCGCTCTGCGCAGGGTGGATCCTCCCAACATGTGGGCCGTGCACCTCTGGGTCAGGCACCCGAGAACCAATCTCAATACGAGTCTCAACGTCTCGTCCAGGAACTGGACAGGGCCGTACGAGCTGAGCAGTACGAACGCGCTGCTGAAATCAAATCGAAACTGGCTGACCTCGCCGACCAACGGCCTTCCAAAAAGGAAGACACCAAGTGAGTCATCCAAAAGATCACCCCTCCAAGGATGATGCCGATGTCGTGTTGACGAGCCGAGCCCGTCTGGCAAGAAACCTTTCCGGAATGCCCTTTGTCCACCTTGCCAGCGAGACGCAACTTCACGCCATCATTGACAAGGCAAAGCAGGGACTTGCTGCAGCGGAAGAGACCGAACAGACAAACTGGATCGATCTCGAGGAAACTGATGCACTCCACCGCAGACTGTTGTATGAAAGACATCTGATCAGTCGACCCCATGCCGATGCAAATGGACCTCGCGGAGTCGCCGTTGCGCAGGATGCGATGCTGAGCATCATGGTCAACGAAGAGGACCATGTCCGAATGCACGCGCTCGGCACCGGCTTGACACCCCGCAACTGCTTCGATCGAATCAAAAAACTGGACGAAGCAATGCAAGCCTCCGCCGAATGGGCATTTCACCCCAGATGGGGCTTTCAGTCAGCCTGCCCGACCAATGTGGGAACTGCAGTGCGGTTTTCTGCCATGTTGCATCTGCCGGGTCTCAGGCTGACAGGAGAACTGGACAAAGTCCGTCAAGCTGCGAAAGATCTGCATCTTGCTGTCCGTGGGTACTACGGCGAGGGATCGGAATCCTCTGGCAATTTCTACCAGGTCAGCAATCAGATCACTTTGGGATGCTCTGAGGATGAACTCCTTGATCGATTTCGCGAAACCATCGTCCCGGGGATCATCGAATACGAACGAGCCGCACGGAGAATGCTCCTGAAGCAGAGCGCGACACAATTAGAGGATCGCGTTCACAGAGATCTTGCCGTACTGCAGTCAGCGAGACGCGTCAAAGTGGATGAGGCGATGCGAAGACTCAGCATGATTCGATTGGGCTGCTGCACTGGACTCCTTGATGGACCCCCCTTGGACTTGGTCAACGGCCTGTTTCAACAGGTACAGACAGGACATCTTCAACAACTCACGAACCGCACACTCACTCCGGAGGAAGCGCAGATCGCTCGAGCCGATCTGCTCCGCGCACGTCTTTCAAACGCCTGACGACCATGCGAGAACTGCCGTTGAAGTCCGCATCCAGACGTACACGGCTCGCGCCATCGCCGACCGGCGCGTTGCACCTCGGCAATGCCAGAACATTCATGATCAACTGGGCTATCGCTCGTCAATACGACTGGTCGATCGTGCTTCGCATCGAGGATCTGGACCACCCTCGTGTCAAACCCGCCACAATTGACCTGACAAGAACCGATCTTGAGTGGCTTGGCATTGACTGGGATGATGAAGTCGCCCTGCAATCTTCGGATCTGTCAGCGTGTCATCAGGCATTGGTGACGCTTGGTGAAACAGGGCGGATCTATCCCTGCAACTACTCACGGAGTGAAGTCGAAGCAGCACAATCCGCCCCTCACGAAGGAGGAGACCTGTGCTATCCAAGTCACCTACGCCCCGAATCGGCCGGCATTCCTACCTCTGCCCCAGATCCGAATTCAACATGGCGCATCCTGGTCGAAGATCGGGAGATCGAAGTGGTCGACCAGTTCGCTGGCCAGCACATCTTCAATCTCGCACAATCACCAGGCGATTTCCCAATCTGGACAAACAGAGGTCCTGCTTATCAATTGGCTGTCATGGTGGACGATGCCAGACAAGGGATTACTGATGTCATTCGGGGAGACGATCTCCTGCCCAGTGCCGCGCGGCAAGAGTTCATCTGCGAAGCGCTTGACTTGCCCATTCCTGACTGGTGGCATCTCCCGCTCGTCAGAGGAAGCGATGGCCTACGCCTCGCCAAACGACATGGTGACACCAGACTGTCTAGTTTCCGAGAAGCAGGCATTGAAGCCGATCGGATCATCGGACTTCTCGCGACATGGTCAGGGATCACTTCGAAACCGGCCCCAATGGATGCCGCTACATTTCGTGACGCCTTGAGCGTTCGGTCGATACCTCGCACAGACTGCACTCTCCAACAGGAGGAACTGAAGTGGCTGGCAGACTGATTCAACTTCTCGCAGCAACTTGCCTAGTTGCGTGCGCCTGCGAGCAACCGATACCCCCTACGACTGTCGTGAATCTCGACGGAAGGCCGTGGACACTTGAAATCGCTGCCACACCTGAAGCTATTCAACAAGGTTTGATGAATCGTCCGGACATCCCTGTCGGATCTGGCATGCTGTTCGTATTTGAACATCCAACAGTTCATCGATTCTGGATGGCAAATTGTCTGACCGATATCGATCTGATCTATCTTGATGGCGAAGGTCGTATTGTCACCTTGCACCGCATGACCACGGAACCACCTAGAGGTGGTGATGAATCAGTCTTCGCATATGAGCAACGCCTACCGCTTTACTCCAGCATCGTCCCGGTGCGATTTGCAATCGAATTGCCTCCCGGATCCATCAACACGCTCGGACTGCGTCGAGGACAGAAGGTCCAGATGAATCTCGATGAACTGAGGGGCCTGGTCAACTAGTTGGCGATGCGAGTTGGCGCTGGACCATGCGTGCGATGCAATCAAACTCAAGGTTGACTCGGGATCCACTGACGAGGTCTCCTAGCGTCGTATCAGCAAGTGTTCGAGGAATCAGCGCCACTTCGAACCAGTCATTGCCCAATGCTGAAACTGTCAATGAGACCCCTGCAACCGTAATGGAACCCTGAGACATCAGCAAAGATGACTGTGCAGGGTTGAACGCAATCCTCACTCGGACATCCCCTGTTTCTCCGGCCACCTGCACGACTTCACCGACACCGTCTATATGACCTTGGACCAGATGCCCGCCCATCAAGGTCCCAAGCGTGGCGGCATGTTCAAGATTCACAGAATCTCCGACCTTCAACTCGCCCAGTGTCGACATCTGAAGAGTCTGCACCACTACATCGAATGCAACGTGCTCATCCTCCAGTCCTGCGACCGTCAAACAGCACCCATCGACAGCAATGGAGTCCCCCATTGCGGGACGATGGCTCCATCCGGCGAGGCAGACGCGAAGCCTCCTAACCTCGCCGGCACTCTCTTCAGCCCCGGCAACCACACCTTGATGTTGGATCAGACCCGTAAACATGCTGAGCACCACGATACGGCTTGGCAGGCTCACATGCCTCGAAGACGGCCATTCATAGCAGACGCTTCCGACAAATGGATGCCAGGGGGCAACTAGCACTGCAATTCTCAACTCCTGCAGGGGAACTGGGGGGACGAACCCATGGCTTCGGCGTATCCTGTCACATAACTGACTGACCCCATCGCCTCTGAACAGCGATCGATATTGGAGATTCTTGCCCATGCCCCGCGTTCGCAGCGCTATCGCCAGATCTGCCCTCATGACAGCCGCTCTTGGGTTCCTCTTCACCGGTTCGCTGGATGCTGCGCAGAATGCTGAACAGTCCACACCCATGGATGCCCGGCTCCAGAAATTGGACGAGAGCATGCCCTTGGGCCCCCGATCTGCACGATCTCTGGGGCTTCGAGTCGATTGGCGTGAACCGATCGATTCCAAAGATTGTCGTGGAGTCTTTGTTTCTGGGGGAATGGTCTTTGTCATTTCCAGCAACAACGAAATCACCTGCTACGACACCAGCAATGGACAACTTCTCTGGCGAGGCTTTGGCGGAAACCCGACTGACTCCATCATTGATGTTCGTCGTGTCAATCAGAACAACCATGTACTCATTGTGCGGGCAAGTTCGATCTTGACTCTCTCAGCCCTGACTGGCATCCCTGTGATGAATGACGCGTCCCAATCGAGTGTGCAATCCTTTGAGTGGCTTGCTTCTACACCGGGCGTCGTTGTCGAGGACAAGTACGTCTACGGAGGACTGGGAGGCGAAGTCGTCTGGCAGAACTGGAAAATAGGATTTCCTGCTGAAGCAAATCGAATTGGCCGCAAAATTGTGTCGGGACCAGTCGCGCACAGCAACGTGCTTGTTGCAGGCGCTCGAGATGGAACGATTGCAGCATTCAACAGCCGCAATGGAATCGGACTTTGGCAAAAGAAATTGCTGGGTGCGCCCGTTGGACTTCCGTCAACAGGCGGGGGGAAGGTCTTTGTCGCAAGCGACGACCAACATCTTCGAGCACTGGACATCCACGAAGGCAATCTTGAATGGTCCTACCTCTTCAAGAGATCTTTGAAGCACGGCCCTGCCCTTGTAGGGAACAGTGTCTATCAATCCGTTCCCGATGAAGGACTCTACCGACTGGAAGCGAGTCCCAAGAATCCTATCGATGGCGTCGTCCTGTGGACCGCGCCTGAAGTTGTCGGACAAGTCGTTGGCCACTCTGGTGAACTTCTACTGGTTTGGGATCAGGAGTCAAAGACCTTCACGACCGTCTCGAAAGCAACTGGATCGGTCGATACGAAGGTTCAGTCTCATGGTGTGGACCATGCTGCCATGGACGGCTCGACGATCGTGCTGATTGGCAATGGCGAACTTGAGTGCGTTGTCCCCGCCGGGAGCCGCTGAGCACAATGCCGGATCTCATCAATGTCCGCCGAGCGCTGATTTCAGTCAGCGACAAAACAGATATATCAGCCTTCGCCAAGTCGCTTGTGTCGATGGGTATTGAGATTGTCTCTACAGGTGGAACTGCACGCGCTCTGGAAGCTGAAGGGATCCCAACAAGGCCGGTAGAGGACGTCACAGGCTTCCCCGAGATGATGGATGGACGTGTCAAGACACTTCATCCGAAAATTCACGGGGGGATCCTAAGTCGTAGAGATCATCCTTCTCATGTCGAAGCAATGAATGCACACGACATCCAACCGATCGACCTGGTCTGCATCAATCTCTATCCGTTCGAAAGAACCGTCTCCAACCCCGATGTTTCCGAGGAAGAAGCTATCGAACAGATTGACATTGGAGGACCAGCCATTCTGCGATCGGCATCCAAGAATCACGACTATGTGACAACCGTGACAAGCCCCTCTCAATACGATGATGTCATCTCCGAATTGCAAACTCACGCAGGGTCAACAACCCTTCATTTGAGAAGAAAACTGGCTGCCGCTGCATTCGCAAGAACGGCCGGATACGACGCCACTATTTCAAACTGGCTCGCCAATCAAACAGAGGAAGGGCTCGCGCCACGCCTCCACATCACATCGACACAGGTTGCCACGCTCCGCTATGGGGAGAACCCTCATCAGAAGGGAGCGCTGTATGCGCTTCCGGGAACAAAGCATGCAGGCATCGCCAACGCCCGAACCGTTGATGGAAAACCTCTGAGTTACAACAATTTGAACGACGCCGCTGCTGCTTATCGTATCTGTCGAGATCTTGCACGCTCGACTGGCGAGGGCACCACTGCCGTTGTCATCAAGCACGCAAGTCCCTGCGGGCTGGCACATGCGCAATCAGCTCCAGAAGCTTTTGAACTTGCATGGTCCGGTGACCCACTCGCTGCGTTCGGCGGAATCGTTGGCATTTCAACGCCACTGGACGAGGAGACTGCGCAGTGCATCTGCAATGGCGACCGATTCATTGAGGTGCTCCTTGCACCAGCCCTGACACCTGAAGGCGTTGCTCTCTGCTCTGCGAGATGGAAGAACCTCCGCCTCGTCGAAGCACCCGATCTGCTCAACCCGCCACCTGCGGATTTGGAGATCAGGACCATTCCAGGAGGCTTGCTGGTTCAAACACCCGACTTGGCAGCCGTTGAGCCTGCGCATTGGAAACATGCCGCGGGCCCCTCTCCTACGGACGACCAACTCAATGCGGCACGCATTGCTTGGGTCGCTGCCAAACATGCAGCGTCAAACGCGATCACCATCGCAGCCGACAATCACTTGATTGGACTCGGCGCTGGACAGGTTGACCGCCTGTCCGCCGCGAGAATCGCCGTTTCAAAAGCGCATGAAGTCCTTGCTGATGCCCATGCTCCCGTTGCAGCCTCGGATGCATTTTTCCCCTTCTCTGACGGCCCGCAAACGCTAATCGATGCGGGCGTCTCCTGCCTAATACATCCTGGCGGATCTAAACGCGACAACGAGACTCTAGAACTATGCGATGAACGCGGTGTGACTTGCCTGTTAACCGGGATCCGCCACTTCAGACACTGAAGACTGAGGTCAACTCAGGCCGATGCTGATATCCACAGGCTGGGGGCGCGGCTCGTAGGTAGGCTCCAACTCGACATGGAGCGGCGATCGTTTCCCATCGTGCCGGTTGGGAATCTGATCTTCATCAATCATCCGCTGAATGGTCATGATGCCCTCGATCAGCATTTCTGGTCGTGGAGGACACCCTGGCACATAGACATCAACTGGGATGTATTGATCGATGCCCTGTACCACGGCATAGGTGTCGAAGACTCCGCCCGTCGAAGCACATGCCCCCATCGAAATCACCCATTTGGGTTCGCACATCTGGACGTAGATGCGTTGAAGTACAGGCAGAATCTTAACGGGGACGCGACCAGCGACGATGAGTAGATCTGCCTGCCGCGGGCTGAAGCGAAAGACTTCTGCACCGAAACGTGCCAAATCAAATCTACTTGACGCGGTCGCCATCAACTCGATTCCACAACATGCGGTCGCAAATGGCATCGGCCACACAGCGCTTCGGCGTGCCCAATTGACCAAGCGCGACAGCGATGTAGTCAGAAATCCATCGACTGGGATGCTGGCTTCCAGACCCATCTGGCGTACTCCTACTGCGTTAAACCGTGTTCAGTGTACCGGTTTCCCGACGATTTGAGCCCATCTTCTTCTGGCTCGGTGTAGCAGCACGGCAACTTCCATCCCATAGAGAACACAGATCCACATGATGTAGACCCATAGCATTAGTGCTGGAACCAATCCGAAACTACCGCCGATCGGGCTCGTCTGAACAGCGCCAACCGTCAGTTTACGAAGCACCCATTCACCAACAAGCAACGCAAGGGCCGCAAATGCCGCTCCCACGGCAGCAGATCGCCACCCCACACGACCTGCGGGGATGAATCGGTAGGCAAGCAGGACAAAAATCCAGACGGCAAACAGTGTCAGAATCACTTGTCCGACTTGAGCGAGGATTCCGAGACCTGTTGCCTGGATCGTCCCTGCAACATCGTTCAGCGCGGTCAAACCCCAAGTCACCAAAGCGGGACCAAGAACGAGCAGAATCAGGCTCACCACCATTCTGATCCATGCCTTCTGGCGCCGGACGCCCGACCCAATAACGCTCAGGGATGCCTCGATCTCATCAAACAAACGCCATACGGCCCACATCAAAACAACCAGACCAATCCAAGTCACACCGGTGAAATCATATTGTGCTGCCTGTGCGGCCAAGCCCTCCAACCACCGGCCGAGATCGATAGTAGAACTACCGTCCGCCTGCCCGGGAACTTTCACGTGACGTAGGCCTAACCGATCAATGCCATCGTGCACAGCCTGCAGGAAAGTCTTCTCCGAGATGGAACGCTTGGCGATCGCCGCAGCCAAAACAAGCAACGGCAAGATCGAAAAGAGAACTCTGTAGGACAAGGCCGCAGCCATCATGCCCGCTCGATTTCTACGCAGCCGAAGAATGGCCAGTCGGCCGATATCAAGCAGGAATCTCAGTTGCCGTTCACGACTGTTCAAGTCCACCCAGCGTTGCGCACGCACGCGCCCACGTAGATCTTTCCAAGCCTGTCGCCAATGACGTACGCCCATCTTGCCTTATCCGCCAATTGATCCCTGTAAGGAGATCGCAATCAACCGAATTGATGCCGCTAAGAACTGTGAGTGTGATTGATCGTCCAATCCGTGCATGCCGAACTCCCGCTGATGCACCACCTGAGGTAGCCTACCCTGCTGCGCAACATCGAGAGACCCATGAGCCAACCTCCACACAAACCAGATGATGTGCCTACTGGCTGGAGCGTCGATCCAGACGCTTCGCCAGAGGCAAACATGGCATCGTCCAACACTGATTTTCTCAAGGATGCAAGCAGAGGGATCCGCCTGCAGAAAGTGCTTGCATCTGCGGGATTGGCATCACGACGTGCCAGTGAGCAACTGGTGGCAGAAGGCGCCGTTCGCGTCAATGGTCATCTTGTCAGCAGTCTGCCAGCATGGGTCGATCCCAAATCTGATCACATCACTGTGAACGGGCAGGTTGTGCGAACACATGCACCTATTGTCTGTGTGATGCTCTTCAAGCCACGTGGGGTCATCTGTACAGCAGCCGATGAAGAACAACGCAAACGAGCCATTGATCTTGTCAACCACCCCACCAAAGTCCGACTGTTCAGCATCGGTCGATTGGACATGGATTCTTCCGGTCTTCTTCTACTTACCAATGACGGCGAACTATCCAACCTCTTGACACATCCCTCCCATCACGTCCCTCGTGTCTATGACATGACCGTGCAAGGAGAAGTTGATGATGCCACTGTGCGCCGACTCGAACGCGGAATCAATCTGCAGGATGAACGAACGGGCAAAGCGAGGCCGGCCAAATTCGAATCGCTGCGCATCCTGCAAGCACAACGGGATCGCACACGGATGCGCGTCGTTCTTGCGGAAGGTCGTAATCGCCAAATCCGCAGAATGATGCTGATCATGGGCCATCCTGTGCGAAAGTTGCGAAGAATCGCGTTTGGGCCGATGAACCTGCAGGATTTGAGACCAGGTCAATGGAGAGATCTGACCGAACGGGAGATTTCGCTTCTCAAGAAAGCTGCTGAGAAGCCTCGCCGCCGATCGAATCGTCGGAAGAAGAAGACCTGACCTCCAGCTCTCTCAACTTGAGTTGAATCGGACCATCTGCATGCTGTTCGAAACAGACTCTTTCGCATCGAACTAGTTCCAGCACAGCCAGAAACATACCCAAACGCTGAGCAGGCAGCTGACCGGCGAAGGCATCTTGCAATGTCAACGCTTGACCAGCGCGACGCTGCAGCCGATCTACAAGATCTTCTTCATAAAGTGCAATCGGAGTATCGTCCAACTCGACAACATGATCACCAAGATGTCTGAAATCAATCGCCGCGGCAATCCGTTCATAGGCCTCTGCGAGATCCATGCAGTGGACATCTTCGAGTTCCAGACTGAAATCAGGCTCAGAGGTTTCTTGACGCTCTCCTCTGATCACGACTGTCGCACGTGAATGATGCTCGTCTCTTCGGGCCAGAAGCGCTTCGCCAGCAGTTCTGATCCGTTGATAGGCGAGCAATTGGCGGATGAGTTCATCGCGAGGATCAACGCCAGACTCGCCATCTTCCTCCTCATGATCAGCTGCCTCTGGAGGGGAAATCGCGCGCGATTTGATTTCAATCAAAGTCGCAGCCATGACCAGAAACTCACCAGCTTCTTCAATGTCGAGGTCCACTTCCTGAACCTGCCTGAGAATCTCCAAATACTGATCGGTGATCTGGGCGATCGGGATGTCCTGCAAATCGACTTCTGCCCGTCTGACGAGGAACAGAAGGAGATCGAGGGGCCCCTCAAATGCGGCTAAGGTGACGCGATAGTCCTGTTGGCTGGTTGAGGGGGTCGTCATGCGATTGAATCGGTCTGTGGAGGTACCATGCCCGGACTGCCATACAGAGCAGCAGGTCTGAACACATCGTACCGAGCGCCACGCCCGAGTACCCCACACCATGGACGCAGATTCAACCACTTCAAGACCCCCGACCCCCGCTGCCGCCACGACGGACGTACATCAAGTGCTCCTCGACGTGCTCCGGGACGAATCGAAGGCTCTGACTGCACTGGCAGAAGGTATCGCCTCAGGTGCTACCAGCGCCGCATGGAGTGCTGCCGTCAAGCAGATCGATGAATGCGCTGGACATGTGGTTGTTTCAGGAATGGGCAAATCGGGGCTGATCGGCGCCAAGATCTCGGCAACATTCTCGTCACTTGGCATTCCATCCCATGTTGTGCACCCAGCAGACGCAGTCCATGGCGATCTGGGGGCGATTCGAAGCGGCGATCTTGTCATCCTTCTGAGCTATTCAGGTACCACTGCGGAGATTCTCGATCTGGCCACGATTCTGCAAACAGATGGCGTGACGCGGCTCGGAATCTCACGGAGTGATGACAGCGAATTGGCACGACTCTGCAATATTCACCTGCCACTCGGAGATCTCGATGAAGCAGGCCCTTTGAGTCTCGCTCCGAGTACTTCCACAACAGCAACACTGGCATGTGGCGATGCGCTGGCCATGGCAGTCGCCCACAGCCGCGCCTTCACAGCCTCCGAATTCCGACGAAGACATCCGGGAGGATCTCTCGGATCTCTCCTCCGACCGGTTTCGGAGCTGATTCGATTCCGTCCAGGTGAGAACTTGACAACGACGACAGTAGATGTGCCCCTGCGAGATGCGCTCCGCAGAGTTGCAGAGGACCATGACGGAGGCGTTCGACATGCGGGCGCCGTACTAATTCTCGATGCTGATGACAAGATCGCGGGTCTATTTACCGATGGCGATCTGCGGCGTCTCATTCTGGAAAATCCTGACGCCCTTGATCAGCCAATCGGAGATGTCATGACTCGATCACCGCGGACGATTCACGAATCCGCGACCGTTCAGGAAGCACGACGCATGCTCACGGAATTTCGTGTCGATGAGTTGCCTGTAGTCAATGATGCCAACGAAGCAGTCGGGCTCATCGATATCCAAGATCTTCTTGCACCTCGAGTAGTGATGGACTGAGACAATGTCGATTGTCACTGCTGTCTATCGAAATGGCCGCATTACGATGGCCGCCGATACTCTGGCTTTCTTTGGCGAGGGAATGACCATTCCACAGACCAATGCCGTGGCCAGCAAGATCATGAAGGTCGGCGACGCCCTGATTGGAGGAACCGGATGGGCGGTGTACGACGATATCCTCGAGCATTGGATCGGCGACCAACCCCCACGCTTGGATTCCCGCACTGCCATCTATTCGTTCTTTCTTGATTTCTGGAAGGCGCTGCGTGAAAACTATTCCCTGGTTAACGAGCAATCGGCGACAAAGGAAACTCCCTTTGGCGATCTAGATGCGACTTTTCTTATTGCTTCAACTGGCGGCCTGTTTCAAGTTTCCAGCGATCTCGGTGTAACGCAATTCAACAGCCACCATGCCATTGGATCCGGCGCAGAGTATGCGCTTGGGGCCATGCATGTGCTGATTGACACTGAGGATGATGCCGCCCGAATTGCTCAAGCAGGATGCGAAGCAGCCATTGCCATGGATGCCTCCTGTGGCGGTTCGATTGATGTCTTTCATGTTGAGTGTGCGGAAGCATGAGTCCTCTGACCGCTCGACTTGGTGTCATTGGCGCGGGAATCTCCGCAATCATTTTGATCGCATTGCTACTACTCGAGGGGAATAGCACTCAGCAGCCTGATGTTGAGACAAATGACATCACTGAGCTTGTGGGTCCCGCAGATCTTGACGGACGCACAGAAGCTGCAGGCGGACTCATGGATCCCAATCTGTCCGTCGAACTCGCTGAAGGCGGATGGCTGCAGATTGCAGGTCCTGACGGATCACTTTCACAACAGTATCGGTTTTCCAAACTCGACCCTGACCCCCCAGATCTGCCAACCAACTGGATCACCTTGCAGGATCCGAATGTCGAATTGTTCATGTCCGGCGGTCGGCTGGTCACATTGGAGGGCGAAGAAGCAGATGCGTATGCCCCTCGTCGTGCGCTTGAAGAAGGCCGCCTGATCGGCAATGTGATCATTCGCATGTTCGATTCCGTTGGAGGCGGATATGCGGATCCGGCACATCAAACACCCTCACTCACGATTCGTACGACTGCAGCATCATTCGACAATTTGTCAGGACGCATTTCTTGCAAGGGTGATCTGACAGTTGAAACAAACACAGAGGAAATGGCGGGAAGCGGACTACGGATCATGCTCAATGATCTGGATGACCGCATCGAGTATCTGGAAATCACCGAATTGGAATATCTGCTGATTCGCCAATCCAAGAACGATCAACCCATTGCCATCGGCCCTCGCGGGCCACGGCCGATTGAAAACCACGCAAGTCGACTTCGAACAGTGAGTAGCACTGACAAACAAACCACCTTCTACCGCCTGATTCTCCATGACGATGTACGCATCGAACAACCTCCTCCCGCTGGAGTTGATCCTCTGCTACCCCGCGTTGTCTTGGCCGATGCACTGCACGCCATTTTCTCTTTTCAGTCATCCGCCTTTGAAGGATCTTCTCTCACATCTGCACCAACAGGCCCTCTATCGCTTCTCACGACGACCGCGTTGGGATGGGCACCACCTAGACCCGAACCCGATGAGATTCTGGTTACTTGCAGCGGACCGCTGACCATGGCGCCTCTGGAAAATCCCGATGATGCGCCTGCAGAACCCGGAGACATGCGGGTTGAACTGATGGGCGATCCGGTTCGTGTCGTCGATACCGCAGAAGCAGTCTCTGCCGAATGCGATTTACTGATATGGCGATCTCGCACTGAACGGATCGATCTTCACGCAGATGTTGAAGATGGCGTCCGCATCAGAACTCCCGAGATGCAGATCGACAGCCAGCAGGCGTGGGTGCAACCAGAGGCAGGCTTTGGTGGAATCGAAGGCGCCGGGCTGGCGACACTCAGTCCTGCAAACTCAGAGGTGAGTAATCCCAACACGATCATCTGGAACAAGCGTGTTGATCTTCGATTTGGCACCTCAGGCGTCGCCGAAGGAAATCTGGAATCCATTCGTTTCCAAGGCGACGTCGATGTCGCGACTGAAGACGGAAACATGCGTGGCGAAGATCTCGATATGCGCTTCGTGCAAAGTCCGGATGGCAGCGCAGTGCCTGACCGCCTGATCGGCGCAGGAGGCATACGGGCTGAGAGTGATGGACAGATTATTTGGGCCAAAGACATACTGGCAACTCTGAACTCTGCTGAGATTGACGATACCGATGACAAGAAAATCGAATTGCGAGACATCGTCGCTACAGGAGATGTCGAAGTCAGACTCGCCGATGACACGCGGATCTGGGCGGATCGATTGGTCGGTGACGCGGCGCAGGAGTCGGTCGAACTCATTGGAAGCGATGTCATCATCCAACGCGACCAAGTCGTCATAGGCCAAGGCACTTCAGTAAAAGTCAACCGCCTGAGGGGAGAGGCAACATGGGCGAACTCGGGACGTGCAGTCATGCTGCATGCCTCATCCAGCCTGCCAGTCAACACAAGAATGCCTCGCCCCAACATTCCTGATGTTCTTGACGCGCAGGACAGTTCGGTCACATGGCGAAATGGCGCACACATTTCATTCGATCCCAATGCCGAAGAACAGGATGCCGCTGTTCGGAGCATCACCTTTCATGAAGATGTCACCGTGTCCTCACCGGACGGAGAGTTGACCTCCGATACGCTGACGATGCACTTCGCACCTGGACCTGACGGCAAGGCAACCCCAGAGTCCTTGAAGTGCCAAGGAAGAGTGCGAGCGCACAGTGACGGGCAAACGCTTTGGTCGGACATGCTGCACGCCACCATGGAGCCGAATACTCAGACTAGACCTGATGATGCGGAAAGCCCCCTTGCTGCGATCGATCTCCGAGACATTGACGCATCTGGCGATGTCCAGATCCTGATGAAGGATGGCGGCAGGGTGTTTGCAGATCAACTCGAAGGTGACGCCGCGCAGGAAACCGTCAATCTTTACGGCGAGGATGTCATTATTGCCCGTGATGATGTCATCCTTGACCGCGGATCAAATGTCAGAGTCGACCGCCTCAATGGAACAGCTGATTGGATCGGATCGGGAAGATCGCGACTGCTTAAACAACCACTCTCATTGACGACGGATGTCCGCGTCGCACCACCCCGAATCGTCGGCAGTCCTGGGGATCCGACAGTAACAATGCGAACAACATGGTCTGAATCGCTTCACTACGACAGCCTCTTTGCGGAAGGCGCTGGCGCAATGGACATTGCAGGCGATGTCGATTGTGTCGTGGATCGATCTGATACCCAACGGAGCAGTCTCCAGGGCCAGTCGATTCGTCTGGAGTTCCATACTCCAGAGCATGCCCCAGTCAACGCACCTTCAGAAGATCCGATCATTGGCAGCAGTCGTGTACTTCACCAACTAATCGCCAAGGACGATGCGAGACTGGAATCACGAGCATGGCCGACAGCTGCACGGGAAGAAACATCTCAGGTTTTCTATGTCGGCGCAGAACACATCACATGGAACGATCTGACGACCGAGGCTGTTGTCATCGGCGATGGTGAAATCGTCATGCGTGAGCCGGATTGGGCGAGATCCAGCGAAAGCGGCGCGCCCTTCTCAGGACCGGGCAGCAGCCAGTTCGTGTGGGAGGAAAGGCTTGACCTGTCTCGAGAAGCAGATGATCGATTTGTTCTCTCCATGCGAGGCAATGTCGAAGGACTCTGGCGTAGTAGCAATGACAGCCGTGATTTTGCTTCAATCGCAGCCGAAGAAATCCACTTGCGTTCAAAACGAACTGACACAGAGGAGGTTCGACAAGATACTCCCCTTCAGCTCGGCGGAGACATGGACATTGAGAGGCTTCGCGCCGTCGGCCGGGTCTACCTGCGAACAGCCACCAGAAGGGTGGACTGCCACATGCTCGAATACAACACACGAACAGGTATTGCCGAACTCGTCGCCAGAGCCGGCCGCGTCGTCTCGCTCATGACCGAGGGCTCGACGATGCCAGTCCAGGCAACCAGAATGATCTGGAACATGGACCCATCGATTGACACCATTACATTGGAGCACCCGCGTGGCGGAGGCGGACAGTGATATCATGACGGGCTCCATGACGACAGACCCACATCCAACGCTCGCCATCGTCCGCGCGGCATTCCCCGACTACCCGTTTCAAGCCCAGATCTTTCGTGACTGCACCACACTGATCGTCGAACCGGCGAACCTGCACGAAGTGATGCATTTTCTCCACCAAGATCCATCGTGCGAATACAACCTGCTTGCCGATGTCACGGCAGCGGACTACTTGTCCTATCCAGCCCCCCAGCCTGGTCGCTTTGGCGTCACCTGGATGCTCAGAAGCCACAGTCAGGATCTCCTTCTTCTGGTGCGATGCTGGCTGACTCCGTCAATCGACACATCGGGCATCGAAGAGGACCCGGCACTGGTTGTAGACAGCGTCACCGATATATGGCCGGGCGCAGAATGGAGAGAGCGAGAAGTCTTCGACATGTTCGGCATTCGATTCCGAGGCCATCCGGATCTCCGCCGGATCCTTCTCTGGAAAGATTACCCAGGGCATCCTCTCCGCAAGGATTATCCCTTGCGAGGTCGGGGGGAACGAGAGAACTATCTGGAGCTTGAGCGTAACGCCACGTGAACGGCTCGCTGCTGATCAACGAAATCTTCCATTCGATTCAAGGCGAATCGACAAGAACTGGATTGCCGTGTGTTTTCATCCGGCTCAAAGGATGTCATCTGCGCTGTGTGTGGTGCGACACTTCCTACGCATTTACGGAAGGCCAGAGAATCTCTATCGATGAAATCATCGAGCAAGTAAGCAAATTTCCGACCAGACTTGTACAGGTCACTGGTGGCGAGCCGCTCCTACAAGCCGATGTGCACGAACTGATGCGTCGACTCTGTGATGAAGACTGGACCGTGCTGCTCGAAACTTCCGGCGCATCGGATATTTCAGAATGTGATGCACGGGTCATCCGCATCATGGACCTCAAAGCTCCTTCCAGCGGAGAGTGCGAACGCAACCTCATGGACAATCTCGTGCTCTTGAATCCCACTGACGAAGTCAAAATCGTGATTGGTGATCGAAATGATTACCAGTGGGCCAAAGACATCATCTCCCAATATGACCTCACCACCAAAGTCGCGGCAGTACTTCTTTCCCCAGTCTTCCCTCAGGCATCTGATGAACACATATCCGGTCATGAAGGACTCGACCCCGCTGAACTGGCAAAGTGGATGCTGGAGGACGGTCTTGATGTTCGCCTCCAGACCCAATTGCACAAAATCATCTGGCATCCTCAGACTCGCGGCGTATGAGAAAGATCAACATCGCGAATCGTGGTGCTTCCGGATGGGCAACCGGCGAATTTGATGAACTCCGGTGCTTCGATCTGCATGCAACGGCGAAACCAACCATCCCTCCCCCATCTCAAACCACGGTCATCTGGTCAGGAGGGCTCGGCGAACATCCTTTTGTGCCCGACCCAAGAAGTTGGCTTGCCGAGGGATGGGAGGCCTTGGCTGACGCGCTCAATAACCTTCCCGATGGCACACTGCTCCGCCCCCATTGGGCGCATGTGATCAGTGATGCGCCCTCTGCCCGTCAGCTTCATTCTGCATTCGACAACAGCAACATCGGGCTGGCGCTGAGTCCAGCATCGATGATCAGCCCTGAGATGACAGTCGATGTTTCTGATCATATGGATCGCATCTTCGAATTTGCAGGACAAGCATCGAATTGCGTCGTACTCGAAGATCTCGATCTTGCCACACTCCGCCCTGTTGAGGCAGGCCATGGAGATCTCAATGGACACCGCTTGGGCCACTTGATTGCCAACTGCATGGGAAACGAGCAGCCGCTCGTCGTGTTGGCGACGGACGACCAAGCTGCCCGTGACTGGCTCGGGTGGTAGCCCCCACCATTCCTTTGTGCCTGTTATCCTTAGCAACTTGGCACGAAGCGCGAGTGGCGGAACTGGCAGACGCGCCAGCTTGAGGTGCTGGTGGGAGTAAAATCCCGTGGAGGTTCGAGTCCTCTCTCGCGCATGAATGACGTGAAGGCCCCCACCTTCACCGGATGATCCTTGACCACGGCCCCGTCACATCGGGGCCGTGTTCATGCCGGGTATCTTGATTGCGAGCAGATGAATTCGGGATGCATCGAGGCATCCCAGGGTATACAGGGAGGCGTTGCCGGAATCATGGCCAAGAGGGGAAAGACATCCCAACAGGATGGACCTCAGCCTTCGATTCGCAATCGCAAGGCGCGGCACGACTATCTGATCACCGAAACTCTGGAATGCGGGCTTCAGCTGACGGGAACGGAAGTCAAGTCGCTTCGCAACGGCCAAGCAAGTTTGCAAGAGGGATATGTACGCGCTTCACTGGATCCACTTGGCTTGACCCTGCACAGTGTCCATATCGCCGAATACCCGAATGCGTCATCAGCCCATCAACATGAACCAACACGCACTCGCAATCTTCTTGCGCACAAGCGAGAGATTAAGTCTCTCGCCAGGCAAGCGGCAACCAAGGGTGTCACCATTGTCCCACTGGAGATCATCTGGCGAGATGGTCGAGCCAAACTGGTTATTGGCGTAGGCACCGGCAAAAAGTCGTGGGACAAGCGGCAGGCCCTGAAGGCAAAGGCGCACCGTCGCGACATTGAATTGCGGGATTCTTGACTGTAACCCGAATCAGGCGACGAGCGACCAATTCCCCGGCGTCACATTTCGCAACATGAGCGTTCTGTCACTTTTCTTCGCAGCATACATAGCTTCATCCGCATGTCGAATCAGCTCATCCGGACTGGCTGCGCCACTGTGACCCCGATGTGCGACGCCGATTGACATTCCGAGTTCGACATCACCAAGACTCCAGTCTGCTCGAGCTAACTCAAACTGATCTGCGAGCCGCTTGGCTACTGCAATTGTTGCTGCCAAATCAGCATGGGGAAGCATGACGCAGAACTCATCGCCGCCATATCGAGCAGCAACATCGATCTCCCGTACTGTCTCACGAAGAACGTCCGCAACACGACGAAGGATTTCGTCTCCCCGAGGGTGCCCAAGAGTGTCATTGAGCTGCTTGAATCCATCCAGATCAATCATCAGGAAGCCAAGTTCCAAACCGTGTCTATCAGACTCGACCCAACGATCTTCCAGCACAAAGTTCATCCAACGGCGATTTGTCAATCCTGTCAGGTCATCCGTTCTCGCCATGCTCTCCAGACGAGAAATGCTCGACTCGAGTCGGCGATTCACCTCGGCGAGCTCCCCCATTGAACGCGTCAGCGTCTGTTGCAGGACTTCATTGTCCTGACGAAGTTGTCGGTGAACGATGGCCTTGCGTACGGCCAAAGGGATGGTCACAGCCTCATGACCTGTCAATAAAACGAATTCGCTTGCACCTGCACGAATCGCCTCGCCGGCAATCGATGAATCAGCCAATCCCCCAATCATGACAACCGGTAGATTGGGGGCTAGGCCGCGGAGATACGCCAACACATCCAATCCGCAACCATCCTGCATGACGGATGCGACCAATGCCGCACCGAAGCAGCGAAGATCCAACCGATGCAGATGCGCAATGGAATCGATGATGTGATAACGGGGTGTCGTCTCTGAGCCCGTCAGCGGTGTCCGATCTGACGCAATCGCCTGGGCAAGCACCGCTGCGACACCTGGATCACTCTCCACGATCAACACCTGCGGGAGTGCTCTGTCTCGCATGTCGAGCTGTGAATCCACACGCAGCCTCCGTCAAATGCGAGCCCCCCACCACGGCGGGCCCCTTCTTTACATCGTTCAAGGTGGCGTAGATCTGAGCCCTAGGCGTCGAAACAATGGCCAAGCGGCCCATTGAGTATGCCCTCCCGGGGCTACAAACGGACCAGACTGCACAGACCACCACCCAGCAGTTGGATGCCGACAGCAGGCTCTCAGCCCAGAAGGCGGACCAGATCGTTGTAGAAAGTGACGAAAAATGCGGTGCCGATCAACAGCAGCCCCACCAACATCGCAGCGTTTTGAAAGGCTGCTGGCGGCGGTCTCCCACGTAGTTTTTCGTAAACGAGATAGAGGAACATCCCTCCATCAACGATTGGAAGCGGGAGGAAATTGAGAACCGCCAGATTGACACTAATGATGGCAAGAAAGAAGAGCATCCAGGCAAAACCGCGATCAGCCACGCGTGTCCCCAAATGAACGATGCCAACCGGTCCGTGAAGCTGATCAACTCCTACGGATCCTCGAATGAGTCGATCGATTGTGAGATATGTCAATTCGATGAACCGCCACGTCTCATGTGCGCCCATTGCCAGCGCGCGAACCGGATTGCCATCACTGGTTCGAATGACCTGGACAGGATCAAACAAAAATGATGGGAGCGGCGATTTCCATTCGAGCTGGCTGATGTCGACTGCATCTTGTTCCGTCAAGGGCAACTCGATGAAACGGATTTGTGTTTCTGAATTCGGATTCTGAATTCGGACAGCAATGTCAGCAGATCCCGCGGCGGTAGCTGCACGAAACCGCTCCCAAACATCGTTCCAGTTTGCAACTGGATGATTGTCGACTGAAATCCAGCGGCTCGCGGGCAACAGGCCATCTGGAATGCCTGCCGCGATCGTGGGTACCGTTTTCCCCTCGAGGGTGCCGACCTCCTTCATAGGTGAAGCAAGGAGTGTGGTGTCCCAGGCGTATGAAGGAAATACACCTGCCTTTGGAGGACCGCCTCCGAAGCCACGAGTCAACTTGACTGAAATGTCCAGCATTTGACCTGCACGCAAAACGCTCATTGATATTGAGTCGCCCTGAGCAGCAGCCAACGTGTCGCGAAATGTGCGCATGCGGGGAGCAACA
>JAKVBW010000080.1 GCA_022446945.1 Phycisphaerales bacterium
CCAGTACCACCCACCATCTGTCCGAGAAACTTGCGAGTCATCATCTGTCCACCTGCATGCCATGCGAGCCTTGAAAAGTGCTTACGAAAGGTCCAAAAGGCTCCTTCGCCCCAACTACGCCTCTTACAGCCCTTCAGTGTACGGCTTTCCGAAGAAATGGCAGGAATCACTGCTGGATAGGCCATAGAGGCCGTCACCTGGGGGTCTTGATGCATCTATAGTCGGCTTTGTGAGTGATCTGGTACCGCATCTCTTCCTGCTTTATCGAGGGTGTCGTGCATGAGCCCCCGCACAGGCTTCCTGACCATTCTGACCATCTTGGTGATTTTGGCTGCATCCGCATCGGGCGGCCAAGCTTCTCCTCTTCTTGAGCCCGTCTGGAGGCAGCAGGACACCCAGTTGGTCCTGGATCGGTTAGGCCTCGCAGGCGACGAGGCCGCCGAAACGATCGCCATGCTCCTCGCCGATTATGAACATCAGTGGTTGGTCGCCCGAGCCGAACTACGGGATGCCGTCGCCCAAGCCGATCCGAGTGAGGCAGTACCAATGGGCGCATTGCCCCTCATCGTGACATTCCGAAACCAGCAGACAAGCCTCAGCGATCGCTTGGCTGCCGACATGGCATTTCTTCTACCTGATGGCTCTGAGGAACGTTGGCTCGATCTCCAAAATGAAATTTGGAGACGGCGGCGACTGCCACGTGGGCATCTGGCCGGCGAAAACGTCGACATCTGGGCAATCCTCATCCCCATCGAACAGGATTTCGGTCTGCACCGCAGTGAACAGACAGAGGCATTGCTCCAGGAATGGGAAGAACGCGTTGCCGAACTGCTCACCATGAGAGAACCCTACGACCTCGAAGGACCGACGCAGTTTCGGAATCTCGTGATGGAAGGTGACCTGGAGGCTGGGTACCAATATCTCGCAGATTGGGTGGGTGTACGCAAAGCCCTGCGTGAGCACACGAAATTAACCACTGAATCGATCATCGAGATCTTGCCGGATGCTGCTGGTGAACGACTGTCCGACGACTATGTTTCAGCAGCACGCCTCTATCAACGTCCCGAGCATGAGGTCGACAAGCTTGTTGCTGTTGCACTGGTGGATGAATTGATCGATGAAGAGATTCGGAAAGAACTGGAAGCACTGCACAACGCATGGTTGATCTCGATGGATGTGCACACTCATGAACGGAGACGTATTGAGTGGGATCTTGAACCTGCAAGGATGATGTCTCCGATGGCGCGCCGAACGGATCGCGCCGATAAGACAACCGAACTTGATACGGCACGACTGCAAAATGAGTTGAAGATCCGCTCGATGAGCGAAGCGCACATGAAGGACATTTGCTCGCTGCTTGGTAAGGAAACGTGCGAACGCCTGCGGGGAACGAAACCGCCATCAGGCCCACCCATTCTGCATCCAAGCGGACTCCCCCTCGATGTGACACCACCAACACCCCTTCCCCCGGGTCAACCCTTTCCGGATAAGCCGGACGTACCGATTGATGTCCCTGCCTTCCCTCCTGGGTAAGCGGAAACGGATCACTTCAGAAACTGTTCATATCATGGCAATCCATGTACCGCCTGATGGCCAAATTGCACTGGACTCCAAGAGAACGCTCCATTGAGAGGCTTCTGACCATGCAGATGCAGAACCAGCCCGGCTGTATCCGTCGCATGGTGGATATTGGATGTGGCCCGGGTTGGCTGGTGCGTACTGCACGCCGACTCGGAATTGACTATCTCGGCGCCGATCCTGCTCATCATGGAGACTGTGACATTGCAGGAGGTCGAATCGAGCAGCGTGATGCGCTCAACACGATCGAAGAACTCAAGGACAGCGATGTCGTGATCCTCAACGGCGTCGTGCATCATCTTGATGATCTCACTCTCGAAAAGGTGCTTTGTTCCTCCAAGAAATGCGCGGCAACCATCATCTGTGATCACCGCGCAGAACCCTCCAATCATCTTGTCAACAGGATTCTCCAACGCCTGGATCGTGGCAGATTCATCCGACCCTGGGATTATTTTCAGTCATTGACGGGCTATGCATCGCAGATGCTCGAGCCATTTGAAATTCGATGGTTCGGGATTCCCATCTGGTCTTACTTTGCAGGTCTTTATCTACCGAAAGATGTCTCTGATGGCTGACCTCCTCCCCTGCATCGTCGTGGCACCTGTATTCCAAGAGGAATCCAATATCAGGGATTTTGTGGAGCGATTGCACAAAACGATCTCTCCAGGATCAGAGTTGATCATCGTTGATGATGGTTGCACTGATCAGACTGTTGAATTACTTCGTCATTCTGCTGCTTCGATTCCGAGAGATGAACTGGCGATTCGCCTAGTCACCCTGAGTCGCAACTTCGGGCATCAAAGAGCCGTCATTGCCGGACTTGAAGTCGCTGCAAAGCGGGCTCGAGAAACAACGATCGATTGCATCAGCGTCATTGACGCAGATCTACAAGACCGTCCGGAACACATCGGAGATCTCTTGGCCGCCATCGAGAATCATGATGTCGCATACGCCATCCGCGCTTCCCGCCGCGAATCGATGATGTTCAGAATTGGTGCAGACATTTTCTACAAGGCACTCGCGCGATGGGCCCGCAGCCCAGTGCCTCCAAACGCTGGAACTTTCTCGATGATGCGGACATCCGTCGTCGATGTCATGCTCGACAATGTCGACGAGAACGTCTTTTTCCCGGGTCTGCGCGCCTGGGTTGGATTTGACCAGGTATCTGTGCCACTCGACCGGGACGGCCGACAGCACGGCGAAAGCCGCGTCGGCCTGAAAGGCCTGATCAGGCTCGCCGTCGGCGCATTGTTCGGTTATTCAAAACTACCTCTCCGTCTGATGATGCTCTTCAGCGCAGGCAGCCTCGCACTATCTGCTCTGGCCGTTCTGACCATGACTGTTCTCAAACTGGGCGGTTTTGTTGCTGTCGAAGGTGTTCCCCTGCTCGTCGTGCTGATCTTCTTCAGCCTGAGTGTGCTGGCGATCTTTCTGACGATTCTCGCCTACATGGTCAGTAGAAATCCTTCGCCAGTTCAAACACGCGCCCTCTATGTGATCGCGCATGAGGCTTCCCTGAATTGACCCCGAAGACTCTTTACAGCGATCCGAACTCGCATCGGTATCTTGATCGTGACGTACAGGACCCGCACCAACTCGCGATTGTGAAAGCTGTACTGGAGGAGATCGGTCTGCGGAGTGGAGACCGAATCATCGAGTTGGGTGCTGGAACCGGACGCTACACCGAATTGCTTCTTTCCTTGGGCCTGGACGTCATTGCCGCGGAGCCAGATCCGACTTTCCGCCAGTCGTTGGCTGAAAAATTGGATAGCAAATGTGAAGTGACAGCCGCAGTTGCCGGCGATGCGCTCCCCGAAGATGTCGTGGGAATGGTCGGCTTTCATGTGCTCCACCACCTGGATGGGGCAACTCTTCAAGATCTGAACCACGCACTAACAGCTGCAATTCGCAGCCCACAGTTCAAGGGCGCTGTGTTTCTTGAGCCGAATCCACTGAACCCACTCTATCTGCCTCAGATTCTCCTGACGCCAGGCATGAAGTTGCGAGAAGAATGGCGTCTCTGGATACCGCGTTTCTACCGATCGGTGAATCAGCATTTGGGCGTTCCTTGTCACGTTGGACTGATCCCCCCAAGCGCAAGCAGAACTATTGGGATCGCCCCGGCAAGAGCATGTCGCATTCCAGGTCGATGGTGTCCGTGGTCAAGTTACCGAGTCATCGCAACGCGAAGAAGAAGTCCGTGAAGCGTGCCCATTACGAGACGCTTCGCGCTCAGGACAGGGACTACTGGTGGTTCCGCACCAGACATGATGTCGTTCTTCGATTTCTTCGATTGCAACGTCAAGGACCACTGCTAGATGTCGGTTGTGGGGCTGGTGGATTTCTACGCCGATGTCTCGATGACAAGATCAGATCCATCGATGACGTACTTGGACTTGATCTTGATCCTGAAAGTGTTGCGACTGCCAGTGCCCGGGGGATACCCGCCCAGGTCATGCCCCCCGATGATTTGAGGAGCATCGTGAAATGTCAGCCTGCAGCCATCACGATGCTTGATGTAATGGAACACATCAAAGACCCCATTCCTCTCTTGAAAGAAATCCGCTCGGTTGCTGCAAGTGACGCGATGCTCATTGTGCTTGTTCCCGCAATGCGTGCGCTCTGGTCGCCATGGGATGATCGCCTCGGACATTTCAGACGATACGATCGGCATCTCGTTCGCAAGACTCTGAAAAAAGCCGGGTGGAAAGTCCAACACACGAGATATCTTTTCCCCAGCATGGTTTTGCCAGGCTTGTTGCGCGCAAAAATGTTGCGCGCAGATGCGCTGCCTGCGGACGAGTTCCCGGTCGTCTCCCCGTCAGTCAACAGGATCCTGCATGCTGTCACTTCAATGGAATCGCGCGTTTCATGTTGGCCTATCGGCAGCAGCCTGGCGGCTGTCGCGCGCCCCGACAACTGATTGAATCAACTCAGGTGCAGCGCCTTCATCGTGACTGCGGCGACTTCCTCTGCATCGAAGCGATCTTCTGCGAGTCTCCGCCCAGCAGCTCCCATGACAGCACGCCGTTCGGCGTCGGACGCAAGCAAAGCCATCGCCTGAGCGAGTGCTTCGGGATCGCGAAGGGGAACCAGCAGCCCTGTCTCACCATCATCCACCGTTTGTCGAGATCCTCGAACATCGGTGGTCACAACAGGTCTTCCCATCGCCATCCCCTCCAGCAGACTGTGTGGTGTTCCCTCATGCCAACTGGGGAGCACAATCACACTTGATGCCGCGATCGCTGCAGGAACGTCCTCGACGAATCCGAGATACTCGATGTCGCCTGCTTCAGCTGCCGCGTGAATCTCACTGATAGGAACGCCGCCACTGCCTGGATCTTCAATACCTGCAAGCTGTACCCGCGCAGTGGGACACATCTCTCGAACGCGGCGTGCGGCGATCAAATATTCACGCACGCCCTTCGACACAAGTAGTCGAGCAAGCATCAGAAACACAGGTGCTTCCGGCAATGATTGCACGGGAAAGGCATTCAGATCAATACCCTCACCTGCTGTCTGCACAATCTTCGAAGCATCATCGACGATCCCCAGATCAATCAGATCCTTGCCATCCTCGGGATTCTGCACCAGAACGACATCGTGATGACGGCAAGCACGGCGGAACATCACCGTCGCGGCACGTCGCCGCCAACCAGGATTCATCAACACGGTTCCAATACCTGTCACCATCGCTGCTGACGGCACGCCCTCTGCGGAGGCTGCCCATCCTCCGTAGATGTTTGGCTTGAGCGTCGCGCACACCAGCCGGTCAGGTCGAATGCGTCTGAGCATCTTGCGCACACGGCGAAGAAAGTCTGCATCACGGAGTGGCCTGACGCGATTCCGATCAAATGCCATCGGCATCCACTGCACACCCAGGGACTCCATCACACCGGCTACGCGATCATCTTCATCTGGCGCAGCGGCAATCACCTCGTGACCCGCAGCAACCAATGCGCGCAACAGCGGCTGTCTGAAATAGATGAGTCCCGGGGCGAAGCCAGTCAACATGACGATGCGGCTCATGGAAGTTGTTCCCTCGCCTGCCATTGACATGTGTTGGTCATCGACGCCATGTCCCCTAGCCTACTTGGATCACATCATCCGCGTGGCTAATCAGGTATCCGGTTTGTCCTTCGGTCGACACACGCATCGAAGCGAACCCGAGGCATCCAGCAGCAAATCGGACCAGCAGTTGATGTCTAAGTCGATGATCGCCGCTGCTGCGGTGGGCATCCGTTCTTCGCTTCGCGTCAGAGAGAAAACGGCTTCTGTAATTCCAGGATTGTGCGCGACGACCATGACACATGAGGCCTCAGCATCGATACACGCAACTGCTTCAACGATATCTTCTGTCCTTGGCAAATACAGATCCGCCCTTGAGGCCGGCTCCTTCTCTTCCGGCATTGCCTCACAAACCAGTTCGGCTGTGACTCGCGCCCGCAAAGCGGTTGAAGTCAAAACAAGATCCGGCACTGCGCCGACAGACTTCAGTCGATCCGCCATGCGAGGCGCATCGCGAAGTCCTCGCTCATTGAGCGGTCGATCGTGGTCATCAACCTGATGCGACCATGATGATTTGGCATGTCTCATGAGAATGAGCGTCTTACCCATCACTCGGTCTCCTCGACAGCGGATTCTCTAAGAATCCCTCCAAGAGCGTGCACTTTGATACGCCTTCTTTCAGAAAGAGGCATGCTGGACCGAGCGCGTCGGAGTACTTCCACTACCCCCGCATCAGTTCCAACAGCGTGCAATTCATCAAACTGGTCCTCGAGAACATCACGAAGAACGCGCCCGGCGCCGCGGCGATCTGTCTTGACCAACCAAGCATGCCGATGACCTTCGACAGTCTGAGCCATGAGATCGATGCCTTCCAGAATCGAGTTGCTGACTTCATGTCCACTCAGGCGCAGCCACCTCGCAATGCGTCTGGTCAGCCACTTGCCAGCTCGATCATCCCCGACCAGCAAAGACAGCGGTCCACCCACCGCCGTGGCAAGTGCCGGTGTGGAAAGCCACACCGCGTGCCGGCCTACTTGGATCTTGTCAATCAAATGGAGATCTGCCAATCGTTTGCCGGTCGCGGTCGTCAACGCAGGTGAAATGTGAACGCGCTTGCCAATTTCCGATGCTGTCCGCCAAGGCGATTCCAGTAACGCCATCCCGACAACACGTTCAACGCCTCCCAATACTTCGGTGGGCTCTCGTTCAGGTATTGATTCATGCGTTCGACGAAGCGCTGCAGCTCTTGCCTTGGTGTCGGACATTGCATCGACCTGTGCGCGCATGGCATCTCTCCGCAAAGTTGCAAAAGTGCCAAGCATTTCGGGACTGTCGTCCGCAACATTTTCCGGTGCCTTCTTGCGGGCCCATGAACCGTCTGAATGCAATACCCACGCATCCTGACAATCATGCAGATTTGTGGCAGCAATTCTCTGAAGCCGCTTCTTCGCCTCCATGTCCTCTACCGGGGTGACAATCTCGACCCGCTGGGAAAGATTGCGTCGCATCCAATCCGCAGATCCGATGTACCAGCGGCCCATCAATGGATCACTCTTGCCATCTGCAAAGTGGAAGATTCGACCATGCTCCAGGAAGTCTCCGATGATCGATGTGATCCGGACGTTGTCAGAAAATCCAGGCACGCCTGCGCGCAAGCAACAGAATCCACGAACCACAAAATCGCATTCGACCCCCGCCTGGGAAGCTTTCATGATGGCTTCCATCAACTCTGGGTCTTCGAGCTGATTCATTTTTCCAAAGATTCGCGCCGGCAAGCCCGCTTGGGCGTTCTCAATCTCTCTTTCCACAAGTTGGATCAGTGTGGATCTCATCGTGACAGGTGCCACTAGGAGACTTTCAAAGTCTCGATGGCGTGATCTTCCTGTCAAGTAATTGAAAACCTGCAGGATGTCGCCTGTGATGTCGTCATTGCATGTCAGAAGGCCGCAATCGCTGTAGAGATTCGCCGTGACTGGGTGATAATTGCCGGTCCCAATATGCGCATAGGCACGAAAAGCACCGCCTTCGCGCCTGATCACGACTGAACATTTCGCATGAGTCTTGAGCCCCACAACCCCGTAGGCAACGTGAACACCATGCTTCTCCAACGTCCGGGTCAGTTGGAGATTTTGATTCTCGTCGAATCTTGCACGCAATTCGACAAGACACGTGACCTGCTTCCCGGCTTCTGCCGCCGCAAGCAAACTCTGGATGAAGGGCGAATCGGGCTCCGTTCGGTACAGACACTGCTTGATGGCAACGACATCAGGATCTGCAGCAGCCTCGGTAATAAAACGTTCCACGGAAGCATGAAAGGAGTCATACGGATGATTAACGAAGATGTCGCCCCTGCGAATCGCGTCGAAAATCGGCTCGTCTTTATCTGCCAAACGGCCGGGCACGATCGGCTGCCAGCGTGGTGATGAGAGATCTGGCCTGTCAAACTTGGTCAGATCATTCAATCCGCCCCATTCCAGAGGTGTTCCCCGCTCATAAAGATTCTCTGGCTCGAGAGCCAATTCCTCAAGCAGGAGTTGCACGATGGATGGCGAAGAGTCATCCCCAATCTCAAGCCGCACCGCTTCGGCAAATCTGCGATGCCGCAATGACGCGCGCACCCACTCCGCCAGATCCTGAACATCGTCATCGTCATCGTCTTCGAGACCGATGCCCCGTGTGAGTCGGAACTCAAGCACTTCGAGGATCTGCATCCCAGGAAAGATCGACTCAAGATTCCGCCGGACAATATCTGCGACCCGAACCACCCGGCATGGTGTGGTGTCCTGAACTTGCCCAACGGATCCATGAACTGGAACTCGCACCCAGGATGGAATCGCATCTGGAATCTTGACGCGCGCAAATCTGGGCTCCTCTTCGCCTGGCTCCGCGAGTAGCACCCCGAAGTTGCGAGAGAGATTGGAAATGAATGGGAAGGGATGGCCGGGATCTACAGCCAGCGGGGTCAAGAGTGGGAAGACGTTCCTCTGAAACCAATCATCCACACGATCCTGATAGCGACGGGGCAGATCCTCCAACGCAGTGACCCGAATCCCCTCGTCCAGCAATTGCGGCAGAATGCTTGCAGACCAGACTTCTGATTGAAGATCCAGCAACTGTTTCACTTTTTCACGTGTGGCTGCGAGTTGCTGCCGAACTGACAAGCCGTCGTGTGTTGCCTTCTCAAGACCCAGTTCAATGCGACGTCTCAAGAGTGCCGTGCGTTTCATGAAGAATTCGTCGAGATTGCTCTCCGAAATCGCCAGAAACTGAATACGACCGAACAGCGGACGCGTTTCATCCTCCGCTTGAGCGAGGACCCGTCGATTGAAGTCAAGCCAGGCTAGATCTCGACCAATGTAGAGATCCGGATTGGGTGACGACAACAACCCATGAGCCTGCCTGGATGATTGCTCTTGATCCATGAACCCACATGATAGGGCTGTCGCAGGTGAAATCCTTTCAAGACAGCGAAGTACTCCGGCGACTGGCGACTAATCGAGGACCATCTGCGATCTGGATCGTTTCTACTGACTAGCCAAGTTCACGGACCGATTCCAATGCCGCTGTCACCATCCGAGTTCGCCCACCCCCTGTACATGCCCTGTGAAGTAAATGGGAGCGTCATTTTCCCCGCAGTATCAACCGCAATCATGCCACCAGATTCGGGAGGCATGGAGGCCATGACACGCTTCGCTGCTTCCTCAATGCTGTCGCCTGCCAATTCCATTCTTGCGGCAACCATTCGCGCAGCACCGGCCAGAATGAATCGCTCCCCAATACCCGTGCATGACACGGCCACTCTGCTATCAGCCCATGTGCCAGCGTTGATGAGCGGCGCATCGCCAATGCGGCCGGGCAATTTGCCTGTCGTCCCACCTGTCGATGTGGCTGCTGCTACAAAGCCTTTCTCATCACAGGCCACGGCGCCGACAGTCGCGGGATGGGGCCGACTTGCATCAGGATCTGACAGATGCCGGCGCAGTTCATCGAGTCTGCGTTCCGTTGTGAACCACTCATTCGGAACTCGATCGAGTTCCCACGCCTTTGCAAGATCCTCCGCACCGGAGCCGCCTACAAATGCGTGATCCGTACGTTCAAGCACCTGTCTGGCAAGCTCAATAGGGTTGCGTACAGTTCGAAGTCCACATACCGCCCCCGCTTTTCCCATCTGGCCATCCATAATCGACGCTTCAAGTTCGTGCGTCCCTGCAGCAGTCAGCACGGATCCGCGCCCTGCTTGAAACAATTCACACTCTTCCAGAGCGATCGTGGCCTTCTCAACCACATCCAGTGCAGTGGCCCCATTTTGGAGCATGGATGCCCCGACTTCCGTCAATTCAGGCAGCGCCTGTTCCACCGCAGCACGATGGGAGTCCGTGAGTGATTGCAGGATGGCCCCTGCTCCACCATGAATGGCAATTGCCCAGCCCATTTGGATCCCTATCGGACAACCAAGGGGTGAAAGTGGAGATATCAATCTGCTTAACTAAACACCGCTTCGGAAGTCCTCTGACCCCCTTGGAACAAC
>JAKVBW010000081.1 GCA_022446945.1 Phycisphaerales bacterium
GGCCCCATCTCGGACAAGCACATCGAGACGATTCTCTCCTGCATGCTCTCCAAGGTTCTTGTGAAACGCGCCGGTGATACCGGTCTCCTGCCTGAGGAGATCATCGATCGGCATCAGTTCAGAACCGTCAATCAGGAAACCGCGAGCAAAGTGCGCATTACAGAGCCTGGCGATACCTCCCTCATCGTCGATGCCATGGTCGACCGGGCTGAGGTCAAGGAAGCCAATGCCATCGCAGAGGCAGAAGGCAAAGCCCCGGCCAAGTCCAAGAGGGCCACACAGGCCACCGGCCAGACGCTTCTGCTCGGCATCACCAAGGCATCGCTTCAGTCAGATTCATTCCTCTCCAGCGCCAGTTTCCAGGAAACCACGAAGGTGCTCACAGAAGCTTCGCTTCGGGGAGCGGTGGACGAACTCCGCGGCCTGAAGGAGAACGTGCTGCTCGGCCATCTCATCCCGGCTGGAACCGGTTTCCGACCCTATCTGGACATGAGAGTCGAGCGATTGGCGGAACCTCTGACAACTGAAGAGGACGATGCCCGTGCGGCAATGGAGGCAGCTGCCCGCCATGCCGAAGCCTTGGGGGCTGTGCCACCGACCATTACCACCGAGTCTGAAGAGATGAGTGAGATGCCCCTTGAGGCAGTCACTGCAGGGACAGATGAGGAGCCTCCTCCAGCTTTGTAGGCACCTCTGAGACCTTCGGAATCAGGACATTCCCCTTTGATGAAGACACCCCAGCCCGCCTGAGCGAACACGCTCAGGCGGGCTGTCTTCTGGGAGGCCGGAAATCCACCCGGCGGCGAGCCACTCCCCCATGACGCGAACATCGTCGATGGGGCAAAGACATCACCCCTTGGCTTCACATGACGAGCACCTTCTGCTTCACTCTGGAAGTCATGGATATGGCATCTTCCAAGCGGTTTTGACGATTTCCGCTGGTATACTCCGATTGGAGTGGGCGTTCCCGCGCCCACGCCTAATTGCTGGTTTTTGCGCCTTCATCGAAGCCGTGGAACCTGCCGGTTTGTCTGGGGGGGGTGAGATATCGCCTCGGAGAGGGGCGATGGTCTGCGTCGCAAGAGTCTGCCACGCAGTTTTGGAGCGTACTGAGAGAACGATGAGAGATACACACACCATGTCGCCATCCCGCATGATTCGGTTGTCGATGCTCGCGGTCCTGTCCATTGGAACTGCTGGCGCCGTCCTGGCCGCACGCCCCGCTACCCAAGCTGCGCCTGCTGCCAAGCAGACGATGCTCGAGAAGAAGACACCTTCTCTGATCGACCGCCCTGCACAAGATGACGAAAATCTGCTGATTCCGGATGACGCGCAATCTCGACGCTTGAAGATCCGATTCTCCAACGGTCTGGGTGTGCGGCTGCTTCCCAATGGTGAACTCCTGTCTCTGACAGGTCAAGATCTCACCGATCTGTCTGCCGTTCTGGAAGATGAAGGTGTGCGGCTTCAGCCCGCCGTCTCGGTCCCCGAGAAAACGATCAACAGCCTCCGACTCCGAACCGCCGTGAATGGCGCGGATTCGATCCCGGACTTTGCAGCGACCTATTGGGTCGAACTGGAAAATCGAGACGGACAACCTGCGGATGTGGCAAACGCTGCGAAGCGACTCCATCAGTTGGGCGAAGTGGACACTGTCGCGTTCGCCCGAAACGAGACGGCACCGCCCGTGATTGTCCGGCCTACGCAGGATCGGCCCTTGCAGGACGCACCGACACGCATACCCGCAGAGAGTTCTCGATCACTGATCAACGAACAAGGCGGATTTATCGATCCTGGATACGAGCCACGCAAGCCTGCAATGGGTCCCATGGAGCACATCGAGACTCCCTCCCCGATCATGTCGCCTGAAGAGGCATTCGCCATTCTGGAAGCCCAGCGACTGGAAAGCGTCGACAGAGGTCTTGCCGCTGCACAAGCAAATTCCAAACGGCAGGGTTCTGGTGAACGTGTCTTGGGCCAAGAAGTCGGTGCTTGCTGCTATTCCATCCATGTGCCAAACATCACCTCAGGTGGTGGGGCCACGTCCTTCGGACCAGGCAATGCCCATTACTGCATTGATGCGGTCACAGAAGAAGTGTGTACACCAGGTGGTCTGGGTGGACCTCCTGCGGATGCTGTGCACTTTGCATTTAAAGCCAATGAAGGCTGTGACGCTTGCGAGGTTGAGCGTTGGGGCACATGCTGCGCAGCTGAGTTAGGCCTGGTGTTCGGCATACAGGATGGTGAAGAATCAACGATTGCAGACTGCGATCCGCTCAACTGGGGAGACAATGATCCTGCAATCAATCCGGACTTTCCTGGAACAGTGGCCAACCCGGCCCTGCCTGACGATCCAGGTGGTTTCGGCACGCTTCTGGGAGCGAACCGATCACTGACCAACTGCGAGAGTTGCCGAGTCGTCTACGGCATCTGCTGTATTGGCCCTGAGGGCATTGACGTCGCAGGCACCACTCCCGACAACACGTTTGCAGCAGGTCCTAAGTTTGCCCTATGTAACAACTTTGACCCTGCCAACCCTCCTTTAGGAGCGCCGCCGGAAGCATTCGGCTTTCCAACCCCTGTGCAAAATTGGATGGTGATTGATAACTTTAGAACAGCTCCTGATCCAGCCAATCTTGTTTTTAGGGCAGGTGGATTCGCCAATGCCTTGGGCGGAGCACTCGGCGCCTGGGCTCAGCCCCTGTTCACTGCGCCTGGTTCGGCGCCGCTGGAAACCTATACAGGCGGGCGGACACCGCAAACATCCTGGCTGCCAACTGGCAGCGGGACTTCTGGATGGCAGGGATATGATGTCCCTGACGAACTGACACTCCCAAACGTTCAGCCAGTCATCGGCACATCCAGACTCGTGACCAATGACGATGAAGCATCTGCTTGGTCGCGATGTGTTGCCATGGGAGGGACCTGGTTTGCAGGTGGGGAAATCCAGTACGAATACATCGGCGCCGATGAACCTGATCCCTCGACCTACCCCGAACTGTTCTACGGGGATCCAGACAACCCAGACTTCCCGGGTTACCTCTGTGGTCTCGGTTCAGGCAGTTTGGGCAGCGATGTCTTCTCGAGTCTTGATCCCCCAACATTGGCTGACCCATTGGACTACGTAATGGGTTCGTGCACCAGCGGTGGCGTCACAACCATCATGTCGTGGAATGCCTGCGCTGACGCAGCAGCCGGGCTTGGGATTCAAGCAAGGGCGATCTGGTCATCCTCGATCATTGATGTCAAGCAACTGAACCCCATCACGGGCGTACACAACATCCACGGCAACATGATGCGTCCCATGTGGTCCATCTGGTACTCACCAGGCACAAACAGTCTTCCCAATGCCTATTACCCACCACCACCCATTGGCCCGGACTTTCTGGGTTCTTGGTCGACTTGGTGTCCCCCGGCCAATCCCTTCAATTACAACCCACTACTTCTCGACGAAGCGTGCATGACGTTGCCCTTCCCTGATGGGGATCCCGGTTCGGAACGTCGGCCGTATCTCGTCCCGCCTTGGGAGTTTCTGGGGATGGAGATCCAGTGGACCGGTTGGAACCCTGCCGTCTGGGCGACGGATACAGATTTCTTCGGCAGAAGCCTAGATCCCGATCTCTTTCCTGCTGTCAACAACACGCTGAAGGATGTCTGGAATGCCGCCATGCCTGATATTGGTGGTGTTCCTCTGTTTGCAGGCGACTTCAACTACACGGGCATCTTTGCCGCATCGATCAGCCCCGAAGATGGAACACCAAGCATCATCGACCCGGGGCACTTTGGACCTGCGGTCAGATTCGGATTCCCTCCCACGGGGACAGAGTTTGAATCCTCTCAGGGCCTTGCATCCGGTCGAGGAGACCCGCTGGTATGGGACGACCCCACCGACCGCACCGAATCTTGGTGGCCTGTATGGCCTAGACAGTATCCCTTTGTCTACCACTGGCAGGTTGAAGGTGGTGTGGACGGTGTCTTGCCGGGGGACTCAATCTATCCCTTCGGAGAGGGATGGCAGCGTTGGACCCTCGATGGCAGGATGTTTGATATTGACCAAAGTGTGTCACTGCCCAGCCCTGCGAATGCGGGACAAGCCATTACGCCCGAGCAAGCAGGTCAGGCCAACCCCGCCTTCCAGTTCGGGCAGCGGTACTTGAATACGTTCCCTCAGGGGACGACCCGATGGACTTACTTGGGAGATCAAACGACCGCGAATCCCCATTCGGACGATGCATTCCAATACAGCAGTTTTTACATCATTAATGATCCAGACCATCCGCTCTCAGGTGAACCCACCCGCGGAAGTTGCTTCTTCACACACTCTGCGACTTTCCCCACGCTATCCGGCACACGCAACAACGATGCCTACCCCGAGGAAGAAGAGGTCTATCTGGGGAACTACTGTGACGAAGTGTCTTGCTGTGACGCCGTTGCAGCCGAAATTGCGCGTTGCTGCACAGACGTCGGCCCTGCGGCCGAATGGGATGCCACCTGTGTGCAGATTGCAGTCGACACCTATCTAAGGAATCAGACGAGTGGCCTCGATTTTGCGCAGTTCACTTGCTCTGGGCTCTCCCCTTACACGGTCCCACAGTACTCACTGAGCTGGGATACCGGTACGACGCCACCAACGCCGAACCAGGCGCAGTACAGCTACTATCCGCTTCCAATTGGCGCGCCATTCCCCGCTCCCAACCCCAATATCCCATTGAGCATTGCCGGACCGGGAACCTACAACCCCGACCCCCAGAATGTGGCACTGAATCCTTACCTCGCTGGCATGGTGGAAAATGGACGGATTGCCGGTCCAGATTTCATCCGATCTGGCGTTCTGCCCCGTTGGGCGGATCCTGCAACCACTGGGGGCGCCTGCGATATCACCGATCAGAGCCGCGAGAACACCTTCTGGCCGGTCTTCCCGGTCGCTGCAGATCATTCCAACGAAATGGATCCCCAATCGGGACTGTTCTCCACAGAGTTTCTTGAATACGCAGAGGTCCGTGATCGTTCAGCACGACTCGCTCAGTTCATTCCTCGCTGCCAAGGCATCTTCTCAGGTGCAGGCCAGTGCAACGTGCCCGGAAACAAGAGCGGATGGAGCGCATGGGAGACGATCGCAGAGGATGAAACGCTCATCACCGGTTGCCAAGACTTCGACTGCTGCATTCGTGTGATTGACACCCTTCTTTCCGAGAAGGACGCCAATGCTCAGGGCGATGATTTCAGTGACTTCGAGTGGGTCAATTTCGGACATCTGGGTGTGCCGGTTGGGGCGGACCCGCCCCCACTTGCAAGTCAGTGGACACCGTATATGGCCATGATTGCGCGCGACATCTGCTACCCGAACGCGCCTGAGGTGACGGATCCGGGGGACGACGGCCAGAACATGCCTGACTTCCATGCGCTTCAGTTCAATGCAGGCGTTCGTGCCTTCCAACAAGAATTCGTCTTGGGGGACACTGCCGCATATCGCGAATGGATTCAAGGCCCTGATGGCTCTGAAGTCTCCAATACAAGGTCACTGAAGGGATTGATCCCTGCCCCACTTTCGTGGGTTGATCCCACCCTGGACAATGGGGTGGACTGTCTCCCCACACATCAGAACATCTACGAGATGTGTCCGCGGCCCTACTACCGCGGTGATGGACTCGCGTTATGGCCGACAGCAAGTTCCAGTTCGATGACACCTTTCGACGCGGAGGACACATTCACAAGTGCCGTCCGCTATCTGAATGAGGCGAACAGTGCCGACCCTGCAGACTGGGTTTCTGATGCCGGCGAAGGTGTCAAGATCGCCGTTGTCGGTGAGGCTGCTTGGATCCAGGAGTGGACACCTCCGCTGCCCGGCGCTGCCGTGCAGGGTGCGGTTCACAACGATTTGGAGAATGTCATTCTCGAAGGGTCAGCCATCTCTCTGCCCGATGTCACGATGGACTTCAATGACGAAGCGGCCGCCGCACGTTGCACCGCTGTCCTCGGTGTTCTGGCGGCAACTGACAATGATTTCGGTGTAACCGGCCTTGCACATGAAGCCACCACCTACTTCTTCCCCACCAGATCAGTCCCTGTACCCGGTGGTGGCCCTGTCTCACGCATCGATGACGCATTCCTCAATGCCATCAACCTTCTGTCTCCCGGCGATGTACTCGTCGTGGCAATGCAGCCCAACGCGCCCAATGGCTTTGCGCTCAGCGATATCGAGATCGCGACATACATACAGAATGCCGCACAAAATGACATTCACGTCGTTCTGCCTGCCGGTGATTATGGGATCGGACTCCCTGGGGATCTCTCAGATGTTCCCGGGATTGCAAACATGTCGATCGTCGCGGGAGCGGTGCCAGGCTCCGAGTCGAACTACATGCGATGGTGGTCGTCCAACTATTCCGACACCGATACCGTCAACGCTGCATCTGCTGGCGGCGCGAATCTCTGCGCTTGGGGAGGCATGGTGACGACTACCGGTGGCAATGCCAATCTCACCGTCTTGACCTATCCAGATGGCATTGATGCTCAGGCTGATGGCACATATGAATTGAACCGAGATGGCAGAGCGAATTCGTATACCAACGACTTTGGCAGCCAGTTGGATGGCTCCCTCGCAGCCGCCTCGCAGATTGCCGCCGTGCTTGCCAATGCACAGGGTCTACTCCGCGGTTTCTACGGCGCATCACTGAAACCCGACGCGATGCTGTCACGGATGTACGATACCGCCGTCATCGGCAAAGGTGCCACGCAACCTGCCGGCATGGCAAACACCCCAGGACCCCGCGCTGCAGGCAACCGCTACTCATGGGATCTGAACGAAGTCGACGGCGTCGGCTCGCGATTCGTCGGCAGAATGCCTCAACTCAGCAAACTGGTCACCAATGTCACTCAGGATGTCCCAGCAGAAGAGGAATTCGTCGATGAGATCGAGGTCCTCATTGTTCGATTGGATGTGATTGCTGGCGAGTTGTTGGACGGCTCCAAGGCATCCATTGAGTTTGAAGATGGGGAAGCAGTTGAACTGCGGAGTATGGATACAGGTCCAGGACCTGCTCCGTTCTCCAACTTCTACATTCCAGGTGGATCGATCGATTACTCTTCACCGAAGGATCGAACCGATATCATGGTGACGCTGAATCTGGCTGAAGACGCCATCAGCACAGGTGACTTCTCGATTCGAACGATCCGAAGTGGACCTGCTGTGCTTGGACAGTTCCGCCCGATGATCTACGATTTCGAGCGTTCCCTGTGGCGCGTCTTCACTGAAGAAGCAACGCCGCAACTCGAAGACCCCCATGAATACGTTGCATTCCCGATGGCAGGGACCCCTCCAGGCCTCACGCGATACCGTGATCCTGACAGTGGCTACGTCTATATTCGGATCCAGACGACTGGAGCGGTACTCGACCCCTACTACTACTCCCTGGATCTGCTTGAGTTGCAGGGTGTGCTGACACCCGGCGGCTCGGAGTAGCGGCCAATGAACATTTCTCAGGCGTAGGCGATCTCATCACAAGTCTTGCAAATGCCACTTGCCCCATCAGGCAAGTGGCATTTGTCATTCATGGGAACGATCTTTTTGAATGAGGGAACCCTCTACATCACCGGCGTTCAATCGCCAACTGGCGACCACTTATCTCAGCTGAAACAATGTCCAGCGACGGTCCCTCACGCATACTGACCCCATCAATCACCCGTTTGCGATCGCCAGATCAGGATGATCCGATTGCCGGGCGGAGGGATCTCTACTTCCGTCATGAAGGCGCGCATCAATGCCAAACCGCGGCCAGATGCAATGGTGAGATTTTCTTCCGCAGTCGGATCTGGAACGGCATCTGGGTCGAAACCCGGACCGTGATCAGCGATTGTCAGTTCTACTTCTTTCGGAGACACTTCTGCACTGATCGCGATGGCTCGTGTGACATCACCCGCATGCCCATGACGAATCGCATTGGCGATCGCTTCTTCGAGGGACAGACGCACCGCAAATGTGGCTGCTTCTCCTATCCCCGCATCAGACATCGCTTCACGGATCGACTCAACGACTTCCCCGCATGCGACGCGTTCCCCCGAAATCGTCCACGACTGTTTCCAGCAAGTCTGATCACTCACAATACGCACCACTCCGATACACAAAAACAGCCGATCTCTTCGTTTGTGCCATGCGTATTCGGCTCATCACTCGCCGAGAACCGCTGCCCTTGCACTGCCCAGATCCTCATGACACGCAAGTACACGATCCAACCTTGTGATACGGAATACTTCCTGAATGGAATCCGCTACATGCGCCAACATCATGGTTCCACCTCGATCCGCCATGCGGCTGTTGAGCGTGATGAGTAATCCTAATGCTGATGAAGAGAGGTGCTCGACATTGGAGAAATCAATCAGCAGATGCAATGACGTGTGGTCCTGCAGCACGCTGTCAAATTCCTGCCCCAATTCACGAATCGCCAACTCATCGAGAATATGACGATCACTCAATTGGATCTGAATGATCCCTTCGTACGCTTCAAGACTCAAATGCGCGTATTGGGACGCCACGAGCCGCCCTCCTGAAGCCAGTCTCGATGGCATCACCGCCATCGGCTGGGAATCACTGCTGGTAATACCCCGCTCCGAGTCTCAGCGACTCGTTGAGACCAGGGAACAATTGATCCTCGTTCTCAGGCTGCAGGATGATCTCCGGACGAAGCAGAATGAGATTGGTCCGCTCGCTGGTACCCGTGATCCGATTCGCAAAGAAGCGATTGATATACGGGATCTTGGAGAGCAATGGAACACCCGCTTCCGTCTCGAACTCCTGACTGGTCCGGTAGCCGCCGAGCAGCGCTGTGCCCTTGTCTGGCACGGATGTCGTTACCCGAAGTTGCTGTACCGAGATGGTCGGCAACTGCACGGTTCCGGCAAAGCCGGCCGCGCCGCCACCAAGACCGCCGCCACCAGCCGCACCTGTCGAAGCAGAAGTGGCGATCGTATCGAGCTGTGACTTCTGGAAGTTAACGTTCATCGTCACATAACGGCGATCAGCTGATGCAGCACCTTTCACATAAAGCATGATGCCTGTGTTGATGGTGCCGACCTCGGGTTCGAATGCACCTGAGCCCGTTCCCCCGACAGCCGTCAAACCGGAAACATAGGCCTGCTCATTAGTGAAGGCGATCCATGCGCCTTGGCCATTGAAGAAAGTCAGACGGGGTGCATCCAAAGATGTGGAACGCTCATCGGCCTGCGTGGCTTTAACCAGCAGATCAACTTGAATGTCGTCCAGATACTGCATGCCGAATCCCAGCGCCGGTGCGCCGGAGAGAATGTCATTTGCAAACTTGGTCCCGATACCTGCAGCCAGTGACTCGACCATGCTCAGGCTGTTGTTCACGACGCCGATTGGCGACCAGCCGGTGAGATCACCGCCCAACCGAATCGGAGGTGCGGGGTTGGCGAAACCGGTCGTGTTCTGATAAATGATGTTCTGTGGGTTACCGGGGTCCGGCGCGATCTCGCCAAACCCGTAATTGATCGTGTTCAGTGGGAAGATCATCGACCCAGGATTGGCCGGATCCTGCTGGTATATCGATCCGTAGATGACAGCGTCCTTCAACTGCCCAGCTTGCGTGCTTGAGGGATCGGTAATAAAGAAGTCGCTCAAGTTCGCTGTGGAGTCAACCTTGAGTGCCTCTGCTTTCAAACTGTCGTTTGTGTTGAAGTAGAGATCAAGATCGACACCAATTTCCTCGAACCAATCACTTTTGACCAGCAGGAAACGTGCCTCCACACTGATCAGCACAGACTGTGCTTCACGCAGTTGACGCAGAAGTTGACCAATCTTGATGTGATTGGCAGGCGTCTGCCTGATGACCATGTTGCGGTTGAAGATCATGGGTTCCTGGATCGTCGGCTCGAGCCAACTATCGGGATCCACGTTACGCCTAAGTATCTCGACGAGCGTTTCGAGCAATTCCTGCTCATCTGCTTCGAAGTCTCCATAGACACCGCCGCCGCCACCAGCGCCGCCACCACCGCCGCCGCCACCGCCGCCAGCACCACCACC
>JAKVBW010000082.1 GCA_022446945.1 Phycisphaerales bacterium
TCTGGCGTACCCTTCCATACTTGAAACTCCGAGGTTCCGGGGCTTCAGATCAGGCAGGAGCCTCCACCTACCGTGGCACTGTTCGGCAAGAAAAAGAAGTCATCTGAGGGCGATGACGAGGTCAATGAAGACCAGATCGAGGCCACCTCGTATACCCCTCAGCCTGAGAAGGCGACCAAGTGGTTTGCCCACGCTCGCACGATGGCGGATTCGGCAAATTTCGAAACCGCACTGGTGTACTACGCCAGCGGCCTTCGATTCGATCCGCAGAATCAAGAAGCGATCAATGCCATGTTGCAGGTCGGCATCAAGCACTCTGGCGAGGGCGGCAAACGGATCTCTTCAAAGGCGGCCAAATCCGTGGAAGGCCCCGAACCAGTCGACAAGATGGCGGTTGCCATCCTGTACTGGATGAGCGATCTCCAAAACAGCACCCTGGCCATCAAGGCATTGGAAGCGATTTGTGCTGCGGAGCAGCATTCGACTGGCAGAATTCTTGCAGCTCATGTGCTGAGCCTGGTCCGGCGTGGCAAAAAACCCACCAAACAGCAGTTCATCGCCGTGAAGGACTTGTGCAAGGAGTTACACGCCTGGGACGAAGCCCTTGCAGCGGGACATGATGCGATGCATCTTGATCCTTCAGACGGATCTCTGGACCATGAAATCAAGGACATCACTGCTCAACGTGCCATGGCAGCCGGAGGCTATGAAGAAGATGCGGGCACTGAGGGTGGCTTCAGAAAGTTCATCAAGGATGCTGACAAACAACGCGAGATAGAAGAAGAAGAATCTTTAGCTGGCGCAGGCGGGGGAAGCGAACGCGCCATTGCCAGAGCTAAGGAGCGTTTTCTCGAAGCTCCGGATATCGCTGAAAATGTCAATCGGTATGGCACCATGCTCCGCCGTGAAGGAACCACTGAATCACTTGTTGAAGCCGAGAAGGTCTTCATGAAAGGATTCAAGTCGACCAATGAATATCGATTTCGCATGACTGCAGGCGACATCCGAATGCAGAGATTTCGCACCAGAATTCAATCACTTGAGTCGGACGATTCTTCCGATGCTGCAGATCGGTTGGCAACGCTGCAAAATCAGCTTCTTGAATTCGAGGAATCTGAATACCGCGAACGTGCTGAGCGATATCCAACCGATCGGGCTATCAGATTCCATCTCGGCGAAGTGGCCTTCCGCCGCGGCGATACCGATACCGCGATGGGATGTTTCCAGAAATCCAAGGATGAGCCTCGACTGCGTGCGGCATCTGGACATCTCCTTGGCCGTTGCTTTGCCGCTGAGGGATGGCACGGCGAAGCTGTTGCTGAATTCGAAGATGTTCTTGCAAAGATCGATGCGACTGAAGCAGATCGCGAACTGGAGGTCCGCTACGATCTCATGTGCTCCTTGATTGAACTGGCGACTTCCGAGCAATCTCAGGATCACGCCAAAGCAGCGCTTGAAATCTGTTCCGGAATCGCCCGGAAGGACATCAGTTACCGGGACATCCGTGATCGACGCCGCCAGATTGACGATCTAGTCCGATCGATGAATTGACCGTGCCAGATCAACCGAACGTTATTGCGGTCATCCCTGCCAGGATGGGATCCACTCGATTCCCGGGGAAGGCGTTGGCATCACGCACTGGCCGTCCGCTGGTCTTGCATGTCGCCGATGCCGTCAGGCGTGTACCTCAAATCCAACGCGTCCTAGTCGCTTCTGAGGATGAGCAGATTGAACAGGCCTGCCGACATGCAGGTGTCGAACATGTGATGACCGCCTCCACTCATCCAAATGGATCGAGCAGGCTGGCAGAAGTTGCTGAACGCGTCCAAGCGGATGTGTATCTCAATGTCCAGGGAGATGAGCCTGAGATATCGATCGAAACGATCGAAGCGACCCTTTCAGCCCTGCAGTCTCACCGCGAAGCAGGCGTGGCGACTGCGGCCGCTCCGATCGATGGCACCGAAGATCCCTCGGATCCCAACATCGTCAAGGTCGTCCGATCTTCCTCAGGACTGGCAGTCCGGTTCACCCGGGAGTTTCCTGAGAATGAAGGCGCATACAGACATATTGGGATCTACGCCTACCGTCCTGAGGTCCTGCGGGCCTATCCGAACATGGACGTCACTGCTGGCGAATTGAGTGAACGCCTCGAACAAATCCGCCTACTGGACCACGGCATCAAGATTGCAGTTGCACTGGTATCCGCGGGACATCCTGGAATTGACACTCCGGCGCAATATGACGCTTTCGTCGCCAGATGGAATACCGAACATTCGGATTGATCGAATAGGTGGCGGCGCGGTAGTATCAACCATGCCCCACCACCATACGCAGCCCGGGACGAATGACTCTGACAAGGCCTCCAGCGAAGAAGGCTTTCTCAGCAGGTTCGGCAAATCAAGCGAGTCCACCGAGTTCTTCTCCCCCCATCCGAAAGGCTATGAGCCAGGTCGGACGGCCTATGTTGCCGTCATGGGCACCGTGATGTCCGGGCTGGGCAAGGGCATCTTCAGTGCCTCACTCGCCAAATTGATCAAGGGAAAGGGCCTGTCTGTTGCGCCGATCAAACTTGAGGGTTACCTCAACGTGGACAGTGGCACACTTAACCCCTACAGACATGGTGAAGTGTTTGTTCTGGATGATGGAACGGAATGCGACATGGATCTGGGAACCTATGAAAGGTTGCTGGATCAGAATCTGACTAGACAGAACTTCACCACTGCAGGACAGATTTATACAGAGATCCTCGAACGAGAACGAAGAGGCGAGTACCTGGGTCGCGACGTCCAGATGATTCCGCACGTCACCGGCGAGGTCAAACGACAGCTGCGACAGCTTGCCATGACTGGCGGCGAAGATGGCGGCCCTGTAGACGTCGTATTCATCGAAGTCGGCGGCACTGTCGGTGATTATGAAAATGGCTTTTATATTGAGGCGCTGCGAGAACTTGCGTTCGAAGAAGGACGCGAGAATTTCTGCTTTGTCGCCTTGACCTACGTGCTGGCGCCCCCAGCCCTCGGTGAGCAGAAATCCAAAGCGGCGCAACTCGGAATCAAGCGACTGATGGGTACTGGTATTCAGCCACAGATCATTGCTTGTCGCGCAGAACAACCGGTGACTGAAACAGTTCGACAAAAAGTCGCGATGTTCACCAACGTCCCGCTCCCCCGCATCTTCTCAATGCATGATCGAGAATCGATTTATTCCATACCCGAATCGATGCGTGCGGAAAGTCTCGATCGAGAAGTATTGACGATTCTAGATCGGCATCATCTCGTCAATCCCGTCGAAGAAGATCGCGCTCGGGGATCTTGGCAGAATTATGCGAAGGGCATTTCTGCTTCACGCCAACATACGATTAATCTCGGCATTCTTGGCAAGTACACGGCACTGAGGGATGCATATGCATCAATCGACAAAGCCATTGAACACGCCTGCACCCATCTCTCCATTCAGCCGAACGTCTGCTGGATCGACGTCACGGAATTCACCATCGACAGCGCGGCGGATGAGTTGGCAGCCCACAATCTGCATGGCGTCATTGTTCCAGGCGGGTTCGGAGAACGCGGCGTCGAGGGCAAAATTGCTGGCGTCAAATGGATTCGCGAATCAAAAATCCCGTTCCTTGGCATCTGCCTCGGCTTTCAAGTTGCGGTGATTGAATATGCGCGGCATGTAGCGGGCATCGATGGCGCGCACTCCACTGAGTTTCAGGCGGAAAGCCCTTCCGCAGTCATCTCCGAACTTCCGGAACAGAAGGAAATTGAGGGACTTGGCGGCACGATGCGGCTGGGAGGACAGGATGTCCAGTTGGAGCCGGAGTCAATGGCATCATGGCTCTATGGAAATCAAACATCCGTCCGTGAGCGATTCCGTCATCGATATGAAGTCGATCCTGCTCACATCGCACAACTGGAAACAGCAGGCATGATCTTTTCCGGCCGACATCCCTTGCACCGGATCATGCAGGTCCTTGAACTCCCTGCTTCCGCACATCCTTACTTCGTAGGAGGCCAATTCCATCCGGAGTTGACCAGCCGCCCGCTCCAGCCCCATCCGATGTTCATGGGATTGATGGCAGCTGCCATCCGGACGGCCTGTCCTGATCTCCCAGCAGATGCAATCTCCTCACGATGGCTGCGTCATGATCCGCCTGACAGTTCGTCTCCTCCCCATTCCAGATCAACTGCAACCTGCGGCTCCTGATCCCCAGTCAACCCGAACGACATAGTCAGGACAGTAAATGTTCTGTAGACTGCCCCGCTTCGGCGATGTAGCTCAGTTGGTTAGAGCGAGGGATTCATAAACCCTAGGTCGCTGGTTCAAATCCAGCCATCGCCATGCCGGCTGGGCGTCACACCACCAACGAAATCAAATCGGGGCAATTGCATGGGCCATCCTTGAAGATGGCCATGCCTGCACTGACGTACCGCAGACTTGGTCACAACACGTCGTGCCAAAAAGAACCCCGCCGCGGGTGGTGCCGCGGCGGGGTAAGAGTCGCGTGGTTTGAACCACTGTCCCAGCCCACGAGGGGAACGTGGGACGAAGGTCAAGTCGTCACATTCAGCGACGACGACGGCGACCGGCAAGGCCGGCAACGCCGAGAAGGGCCAAAGCGCCTGGGGCGGGCACCCACGTCACACCTAGCTCTTGCCAAGTGTTACCGTCTGCGTCCTTACCCTGAAGGCTCACCTGACCAGTGAGGTCAGCAATGCCATCGCCAGTACCACCAATGACGGTGAACTGACCGATGAACACCAATCCAGCTTGCTCTGCGCCCTGAGGATCCGCAGGAGTCACGAACCACGAACCGTTATCGGTCTCGAGGTCTCCGCCGCCCTCAAATGCTGACCAGTCAATACCGATGTCGAGAAGCTTGTTCTCGCCAAAGGGATTGCCGGCTTGATCAATGGCGCCGATGGTGACATACGTGTCCCATTCAAGCGAAGGAGCAAGGGGAAAGAATGCACTGTTGATGGACGTTGAAGTCGGTCCACCGAGTGCATTCTGATAGAACGACATTCCGTCAGCGGTTCCGATTGACAATGCCCCGACTGAATTGCCGAAAACAGCATCAATACGGGCTCCACTCTCGAGATTGACATACATGTGATACGTTTCGCCGTATCCCATGTCACCAATCGAATTGATCGTGAAACCGTTGAACGGTGTCGCCTGCGCAAGGCCAGCCACCGTCAAGGCGCCAGCTGTGCTAAGCATCATCGTTGCTTTCATAGATCTTCTCCTACCCCACCCACATGGGTGATTTAGGCCTTTGTTGACACACACGCAGTGTGTGCCAAACAAAGCTTCTCCAATAAAACCGTTTCCCGAGATCAGGAAACGCCGCTTCCGTGTCTAAATATAGAAGGATCCAGAACTCAAAACAAGACCTAATAATCGGTATTGAGCAAAAAATCTGAGCAGAATATGCCCACATTTCTGAGAGCCCCGAGGCTTCATGAGGGGCTCTATACGCCATTGAGACCGCCTGAATGGGTCATCAAAGGGTGTATGAGCCCTGAATCGCCGTACAGCACCCTTGATTTGTTCAGGGGGGTGCTGCCAGGCTGTATTCAATGACCCCGAGGAGAATCGAACTCCTGTTTTGAGGATGAGAACCTCACGTCCTAGCCGCTAGACGACGGGGCCGAAGCGCCAAAGTATATCCCACCAACATAAATGGCCTCAACATCATGCCGGGCCCAACTTGGGACAATCGGATTACATTGGCCGGATGCTGACAGGTGTCGATCTGGGTGGAACAAAGATCGAAGCTGCCGTGATGACAGAGGACGGCCGGATGCTTGCATGCAACCGTGTTCCGACGCCACATGGCAACTACGAGGCGACTGTTTCAGCGATTGCCTCACTGGTTCACAGCGTCGAGGAGGATGCTGGCGGTGGTGGAGAGATCCTGGGGATTGGTATTCCAGGTAGCGAGTCCCCGGACAATCGATTAATCCGCAATAGCAATTCAACGGCGCTTAACGGCCGCCCTTTGGCGAGCGATCTGACTGCTGCACTGAATCGTCCCATCCTCCTTGCCAATGATGCCAACTGCCTTGCGATGTCTGAATCACATGATGGCGCTGCTGCTGGAGCACGTTCCTGTTTCGCCATCATTCTCGGTACTGGCGTCGGAGGTGGCGTGATCATCGATGGCCATCTCGTATCCGGCGTCAACGGCATCGCTGGCGAATGGGGACATAATCCCCTTCCATGGCCTGATCACCAAGAAGACGCGGGCCCCAAGTGCTGGTGTGGAAGAATGGGATGCCTCGAAACATGGCTGTCTGGTCCCGCTGTTGAATCCGACTGGATTCAACGTGGCGAGCAACCCCTTGCTGCCACTGACATCGCTACTGCCCACCCTGAATCAGAAGTCATGTTGTCCTGGCTGGATCGATTGGCACGGGCGACCGCTGTTGTCATCAACATTATGGATCCAGAGGTCATCGTCGTAGGCGGCGGCCTCAATGCCATAGAGGATCTTTACACGGAAGTTCCACGGCTTTGGCCCAGATGGGTATTCAGCGATCAGATCGAGACAAGATTGGTCCCTGCAGCCCATGGTGACAGCAGTGGTGTGCGTGGAGCTTCCCGGCTTCCACTGGTTGCAGACTGTCGGACACCTTGAACCTCATCAAACCCACCCACTAGACGGGCTGTGGTCATGAGGATCAAGACGGCTCTATGAACGCCGCCAGAATCCAAACCTCCCAGAATCCGATTTAATCATCCTCAGTGTTGACCGGAGGCAGCGCCATGGGATCTCCCGTAGGAGACTCCGGGCCTGGAACAAGGGTGGAGGCCCCCGGCGCGATGTTTGACTCATCTAGCGTTGATTCACGATCGATTTTTTCTCTGGCGATGAAGGGATCTGCGTCGAAGGGATCTGCGGGTGGCGCATCCTGCTCGTCAAGCGTTGCAAGCCTCGGGTTGTTCAATGTCCCATCCTGCTCACGCATGTCCATGGATCCTTCAGCAGCAAGTGACGCCTCCTGACCTGCCAAATCCGAGGTGTCAATCGGCTGGTTGCAACTGATCGTCGCACACATTGCCGGGATCGCGAGGATGATCATGGTTCGGTTCATTTGTGGTCTCCCGTTTTGAACGTATCAGAATATCGATTTACAGCCTGATCTTCCCGAGTCGCAGTTTGGCTGCCAGTTTCCACGGCCCATCAGTTCCCTCTATAGGGATTCGACACATGACCCACGGATCGGAGGGGGGAAGTTTTGCCCTTGATGAACCGATTCTGAAAGCAGCTTGAAGGGTCGAATCGGAGAACACACGGTCCAAACTTTGCTTGTACACGCGGCGTCGCGGAAATTTCCCTCCGGGATAAGCGAATGCGCCATTGAGCGGCAGTCCGTTCGATTCAAACCAGTGTTCGCCCAGCTTCACCATTTCAGCGGCATCTTCGCCACTTAACTCATTCCAGTCTTCATGCTTCCATCCATGAAGCCCCAATTCGACACCTTCCTCGGAAAGCATTTTTAGAGTCTCAACAGACATGAGAGACGTCCCCCCGCCATCCCAGGCGTTCTCGCGGCCAACATGGCTGGGGACGACGAAGCATGTTGCTGAGAAGCCTCTTGCCCTCAGTCGTGGCCATGCCATATCTGCAAAATCCTGATAGCCATCATCAAAGGTGATGACCACATGCCGACCTGAGGGAACATGGCCGCAGAGGACCTGGGACAGCGACAAAGACTTCCAGCCTCCTGATACCAAATGGTCCAGTTGCTTCTCGAACATCTTGGGAGGCACATTCATCGATGAGCCTGCTCCTGGACGAACATGGTGATATAGGAGTATGGGGACACGAGCCATCCGAAGCAGGGTACCTTGTCCGAGAATCGCGGTTTCAAAGTGGCCACTCTCAGCGTCATCCTGATCAGTTTCAATGAGGCTTCGCGAATCGATGCGTGCCTCAGAAAGGTCGCATGGGCTGACGAGATCATCGTCGTTGACTCATGCAGCACTGACGACACGCGGGACATCGCCCGGCAACACACCCCGCACGTGCACAATGTTGCGTGGATGGGCTTCGGCCCGCAGAAGAATCATGCTCTCAGCTTGGCAACCTGTGACTGGATCTTGTCCATCGACTGCGATGAACAAGTCAGCGATTTGCTGGCAAGTAACATTCAGAATGCCCTCAAGTCATCAACATGCAACGGCTACACCATCCCCTTTCGCAATCGCTTTCTCGGCCGGGCGATGCGTTTCGGAGAATGGTCCGGCGAACGCAAACTGCGGCTCTTCCGCAGAGGGAAGGGCCAGTTTACGAACGTTCAGCTACATGAACGACTTGAAGTAACCGGAGACATTCGGCCACTTCGTGGGCACATCGAACACGACACCTGTCCAACACAGGAACATTTGCAGCACAAAAAACTAGCTTATGCCGCTATTGCAGCTGACGATGCCATCGCGAATGGCCGACGTGCCACGCTGGTGATGGCGGCAGGCAGAGCGACCTGGGCATTCCTCCGGAGTTATGTCTTCAAACTGGGCGCGTTGGATGGGCGTACTGGGTGGATGCTTGCATGTTGCCTGGGTCATTCCACATGGATCAAGTACCGTTGGATTGCAGCTGGAACCGTTCCCAAAGAACATCAACCTCGAACCCAGTAGCCGGTACCATGCCGGCCATCTGGTGGGGTGGCAGAGCGGTTGAATGCGCCGGTCTTGAAAACCGGTATACGCTTCGGCGTATCGCGGGTTCGAATCCCGCCCCCACCGTTGCTTGTCCACCCCCCTCTGTTGCAGGAATTGCATGCATGACCCGATGGCTCCTTGTCTTGATCGGATTCAGTTTGACCCGGTGCCTGTCGCCATCAGCACCTCTCGCTGCAGTCATCGAGGTGCGATCTGCTCAAACCGGCCTCCCCATCACAGGAGCCATCGTCCAGACCCGAAGTGGAAATCTCTTCATCCCACCCCGCGACATCGTCGCACCGCCGACATCCCCATGGGCAACGCCTTCAGGCGACCGCCGCACGACAGACGAGAAAGGCATCGTGCACGTACACCTGGCAAGCAACCGCCCGACTGAACTAGAGGTCTCCGCAGCAGGCTATGCACCTCTGCATCTGACACTGGAGGCAGCGGCGAGCGATATTCGCGGCGCAAGAGATTGGACTGAAGGACGACTACAGCCTGCCAGAGCAGACATGCCGTCAGCTCCTTTACTGGAAGTGCGCGTCCACGCCTCAGACTGATTCTGAAGACTCAGGTTTTCTTTGGCCTGAAGATGCGCAGCAGTTTTGTCACGGGATCGTAGTACTCATCGACAACACGCTCCTTGAGCGGAATGATGGCGTTGTCAGTGATCGTAATGTGCTCAGGACACACCTTCGTGCAGCATTTCGTGATATTGCAATATCCGATTCCATCACGATGCCTTAAGTCAGCCAAGCGATCCTCTGTGTCGAGAGGATGCATCTCGAGCGCGGCGGTATAAACGAGTAGACGCGGTCCGATGAAATCATCGTGCTTATGATGATCCCGAATGACGTGGCACACGTCCTGACACAGAAAGCACTCGATGCACTTGCGGAATTCCTGAGGCCGCTCCACATCCTCCTGTGCCATGCGCCAGGTTCCGTCGTCCGCATCGGGCTTTCTCGGCTTGAAGGGCTTGATCTTCTCCTTCACCCTGTAGTTCCAGGACACGTCACAGACGAGATCCTTCATGGTCGGGAAGGCCTGCAGAGGCTCAATGGTGATCGGCCTGGAAAGATCAAGGTCTCCCACGCGCGTCATACACATGAGTTTGGGCTTCCCGTTGATCTCAGCACTGCATGAGCCGCACTTGCCCGCCTTGCAATTCCAACGACAGGCCAGATCACCCGCCTGTTCAGCCTGGATCTGATGCACGACATCCAGAACCACCATGCCATCCTCGACATTCACGGAATAATCTACG
>JAKVBW010000083.1 GCA_022446945.1 Phycisphaerales bacterium
CGCTCCATCCTCATCCGAGGGTCATTTGGGCCGTACTTCTGCAACCCGTAATCCAGATGCGGCAGATAGACAAGAAGAAGGGTTGGGTCAAACTTCTGATCAATCTTAATCGCCGCTTGCGAAATCCATCGTGAGCCCGCGATGTCCGCCGCCGGTCCCCAGAATCGAAAGAGCGGAAACTGGCCGAGAGCGGACTGCAGATCACTCCGAAGATCTCCGGGTCGCGTCCAGATGTCAGGAATCTTGCTTCCATCTGCGGGATACATCGGTCGGGGGGTCACGGTGACATCTACATCTGCATACATGGCGTACCACCAGAAACAATTCGCAATTGTCACCGAGGGGTCTCGGCTGCGCAACTTGTCCCAAATCTTGTCACCCTGAACAAGATGATTGGACTGTTGCCAAAAACGTGTTTCAGCAGTCTCCCGGTTGTGCCATCCATTGCCCACAATGCCGTGTGATGAAGGCTTCACGCCAGTCAACATTGTTGATTGGCTTGTGCAAGTAACTGCTGGAAGTGTCGGTTGGAGTTTGCTGGATGAACCTTCTTCAAACAGCTTTGCAAGACGCGGCATGTCACAAAGCTGATCGTTCGTCAAAGCCACAAGATTGATGACAGCTGTCTTGTGAGGCATGGGCGTTCAGGATCCTCGGCCGATCCGTTGGGCTCCAAGAGTAACGGCGCCAAACACGATTGAGGCAGATGCCCAGACAATATGACCTGCTGAGAGAAGCAGCGAACAGTCGAGTATGGCCAGACCTGCAATCGCCCAGCACACTGCGCCAGAGCGATCGCCGGCACGGCTCATTCTGGCAACGGTGGGTATCCATGCAACAAGGGTGATGAGAAGTCCAGCCGCAGCCCCATCCCATCGACCACTGGTGGTCATCCAGACGACTGGCAGGCTTGCCAGTCCCGCCACGACCAGCCACCAGATTCCACCACACACAAGAGGCTCGCCGCCTCGTTCGCCCCGACCGATCAACGTCACACCAATGGTCCAGATTCCGACGGCGCACGCTGCGACCCAGACTGAGGGGAGTACAGAATTGATCGTCAACAAGGCCGCAAGAATGGGGACGCACGCACGGCAAACCGCCATCAAGATGGCCGCAAGCCAGTGAGAACGTCGGTGGGTCACGTTGTACATCACGACTGCAGAAGCAAGGAGGGCTGTTACGAGGATCCATGCCTGGGTTGAGGCCGGGGTGGAGTTCAGCGTCGCACCGATCGCGATGACGATGATCCCGAACAGCAGGAGGGCAGCGCCCACGGTGCATGCAAGTTGCGAGGGAATGCGACCCGCTGCAACAGCACGGTTGGATCCAGCGGCCCGGTCGAAGGCCACATCCATTCCATCGTTGAGCGCCATGCCTGCCAGATAGATCAGTGAAATGCCAAACATCAAGGCGAACATGGTTGCAAGCAGTTCTTCCGAGACTGTCGGTGCCGACAACCCCACGCCCAGAATCACATTCGACCAGACTGTTGGCAGATTCGCCGTCCGGAGTGTTGTCCACCAATCGTTCAATCGGCTCACCAGCCAACCTCCCTGAGGACATTTGTGGTCCACTCAAGTTCACGTGCGATGTCTTCCTGCATGCTCGCGAGGCGCATCGACGCAGGCAGAACATCCCAGGCATACGTTTCGACTTCTACCGGCGGACGTTGCTCGGTAGCCGCTACTGCGCTCAGAAGCGAAGGGATCCATGATTGCGTTGACCGAAGCGCACCAAACGCATCGCGATGCACAGGGACATGCAAGTGTGATCGCCAGATGCCCGTATGAGGTTCATTGGCAGCATCGGGAAGGTCCTGGAATCGCATCATGCCATCGTTCCGGCAGATTGATGTCTGGTGCATCCAACGTGGTTCGGCAAGTTTCAGCATCTTGGTAATGCCCTCGGCGCAATGCGCTTCTGGTGCTGAGGAGATTTGCAGGCGGCCGATGCGAATGCCGGCCTGCATCAGGCTATGGACTGCCACCTGAGGATCCTCATGTTCCACTGCAAGATGGCAGGTGTCGAGGCAGGCTCGCAGCGTTCCAGATTCGCAGTATTTCTCCAGTTTGTTTGTCTGCACAAACTCAATCAGGGACAGCGCCGTCGGCAGTATGCATCCCGGCTCAGGCTCTATTGCCAGATAGATGGATTGTTCGCAACGGTCACTCAGCTCTGCAAGTCCTCGGCAAGCATGACTGATGAGATCCGCTGCGATTACCAGATCGACATTGTGTGAAGGCCACCCGACTGGGAGCGTCGTCAAGCCGATGTCTTCGTTCCCCGAGCACAGGCTTGCAGCCGCTTCTGCTGCACGCAATGTGTACTCAAGGCGCGACGGGTTATCCCAGGCAGGTTGGTAGACCGCATCCTTCACGACAGGCTTGTGAAAATCGCGTTGTGGGAATGCGTTCAATCCAAGAACAGTGGTGTCAAGTGAATCAAGCACATCCTTAATCGGTTGCACACTTTGTCGTGGGGAGTCACCAAGAAGTTCATCCGGTAGCCAGAGGCCGATTGGAGTTCCTTGGGGGAGCGTCAACACATGTGTGCTCAGTGCTGCTGCAAGATCTTCAGCATTCTGAGTCGGAAGCACATTGGTGCACCAGCCGGGTTTCACATCAACACTCGACGTGGAAGTTTGGCGATCGACCAAGGAATGTGATCGGGTTGTCAAATGTGACCTTTTCGATCATTGCCGAGGGATGGCGACGAAGGCGCATTTCAACTTGGGCTTTCGGAACTGCAAGTGGATCAGAGTTGCCCCAATCACCGGCTGAATTCATCCAGATCCGGTCGGTGCCCCAACGCTCGAGTATGTCCACCGCTCTTTGAGGTGTGCACTTCGAGTCTGGATACAGCGTCATGCCCGCCCAGAATCCCCGTTCGAGAACCTCGCCAACGGTGTGTTCTTCCACATGATCGATCAGGACCTTGTCGGGCTGCAACCCGGCGTTGTTGACAGCGTCCATGATCAGTTGGGTGCCTTTGAGTTTGTCTTCCAGGTGCGGCGTGTGAACAAGAACGAGTGAATCCAGACTTTTTGCCAACTCCAAATGTGCTTCGAGAATGGTCATTTCGTTGCGACTATTCTTGTTGAGTCCGATTTCCCCGATGCCAAGAACATTGGATTTGTCGAGGAACTCGGGAAGGCAACTCATCACTTCCCGGGCAAAGCCGACATCCTCTGCCTCCTTCGGATTGATACACAGCCAGCAATGGTGATGGATGCCGTACTGAGCCGCACGGGCGGGTTCCGTTTCGGTCAATTGGCGGTAGTAGTCACGAAATCCATCGACGCTGCATCGATCGTAACCCGCCCAGAAGGCGGGTTCGGTGATCGCGACACATCCCGCTTGTGCCATACGCATGTAGTCATCCGTTGTCCGGGAGACCATGTGAATATGAGGATCGATGTACTTCATGCTTCAGGAATTCGGAGTGGTGCGCCAAATGCGCCCTGTGTTGGTGCGGCCTCAATGGGTTCACTTGAGCGATCGCTCAGCAGCAGTTGGATTCTTCTTGTTCGATCCCCTTGGCCATCGATCAAGAGGGAAAGGGCATTACGCAGCGCTGCGATGCGAAAGTCATCCTCTGGGTCACCCGTCCGATCCAGACGATCCAGAAATGCTGCGATGTCGAGCACCTTGGCGCGATTTTCGAGAAACCAGAGATCGATTGCTTCCCGATGGGTCAATGGACAGGATTCAGATTCGGTCATGGCATGCCATCCTACAGTTACGCCCGGACTGGGTGACGGGACTAACCTGCTCGGAGGCTGCGTTCTTGACCTCTGCTACGGACAAGACGGAGTGCCTGCCGCACCGCATGCGCATCCATCTGGTCAATTTCCATCGAGAGACCTGGCTGAGTGACCATCGTGATGGCCAACTTTCCGCCGAGATGTTCTCGGAAACGTTCGATCCCTTCCAGCAACCGATCTTCATCTGTCATCGCATCACTGTGTGTTGGAAATCCGAGTGACGCCAGACAGTCAGCAACGCGGTTGACAAGCGCTGATGACGCTCCCAGTTCAAGTGCTGCATATTGGAGATCGATCAGAAGTCCGATTCCGACGGCATCTCCATGAGAGAGACGTGTTCCGGTCATTTGTTCAAGCTGATGAGCAGACCAGTGCCCAAAGTCAAGAGGTCTCGCACGCGAGATTTCGAATGGATCTCCTCCCGAGACAATGTGATTGACATGGAGATTTGCAGTTGCAGTGACAATGCGCTCCATGGCATCGAGATCGCGGTTATTCAGATCCGAAGTCGATTCTTCGATCATGGTCAATAGATCTGGATCCTTGAGGAGTCCGACCTTCACCGCTTCGCTGAGACCACCTCTCCAGAAAACATCATCGAGTGTGGGCAGCAGGGTGGCGTCATTGATTACAGCCCAAGGTGGTGCAAACGTACCGATGAGATTTTTGGCTCCAAATGCATTGATCCCATTCTTGACACTGACGCCGGCATCCGCCTGTGAGAGTGTTGTTGAAGGCAGTCGAACCAGTCTGACGCCGCGATGTGCAGTAGCGGCAGCAAGACCGACTGCGTCCAGCATGGCACCGCCGCCGATGGCGAGAATGTAGGACTGTCTACAGATCCGTCGCTGGTGGACAGCCTGAACCACCTGATCAAAGACAACATGGTCCTGTTTGGCCTGTTCGCCACCGAGCACGATCAGCGGTGGACCAGAGGGAGTGACCGCTTCTGGGTGCTGCTGCATCCAGTGCATGACATTCGCTCTAAGTTCCGGTTGAGCCGCGTCCAGGCCCGCATCAATCACGATCAGGACACGGCTGGGCCCCTCTTCTGTCTGAAACAGACTTGCCAGTGCCGGCCCCTCGGCCTGGAAAGCATCGCGACATTTCAACACGCGGTGATGCCACGATACGGTGATCTTTCCACTTGAGGTCAACTGTTCCACTGGCTGGCTCCGACCCACTCGCCCGTTTGTCATCATACGCTGGTAGATCAAGATGCTGAACGAGGAAGTTGAAACGTCAGCGCTATTTTCAAGCAAGGAGCGGTAGATATGGAAGCACTGGAACGGCGTGTTGCGCATCTGGAGAAATCTCACCGGTGGCGCATGCTCGGTATCGGGGCTGTTGGTCTGATGGTTGGATCTTTGCTTGGAGCTGGCAATGATCCCATGCATGCAACGCTGCGTGGATCAAGCCTTGTCATCGTTGATGCTGCAGGCCAACCCGTCATCGATCTTGGAGTCGACGAATCCGGTTCTGGACGCATGCACATTCGTGGCGAGAACGCAACGGCTCAAGTCGTTCTTTCAGCTGGAGCAGATGGTGGGAGTCTGGACCTGTTTGCTTCTCATGGAGAACGCTTGGCGCATGTCGGCGCATCACCTACGCATGACGGCATGATTGTTCTCAATGATGCGGCGGGCCGGGCACTGGTCCGGGCGGGTCGTTGGACAGAAGTGCCGGGGGGCGCCGTCTGGAAAGCGTCAATCAACGAGTCGGCCAAGCCTTGAGGCCACGTTCAAGAATGCGCACGCACCGCTGCAGAACGTCCTCTTCAAGGCAGTACGCCATTCGGACTTCATTGTGCCCAAGGCCCTCGGTGCTGTAGAAGCCGCCCAAAGGTGCGAGGCAGACAGTTTCGCCGTCCACTTCAAAGTCCGTCAGAAGCCACCTGCAGAATGCATCCGAATCTTCCACTGGAAGCGGAATGGCAATGTAGAAAGCGCCCTCTGGCGTTGGCACATTCAGGCCAATATGGCGTAAGCCCTCGACAAGTGTGTCCCTGCGCGATTTGTATTGCGCATTGACTTCTCGGAACCACGACTCTGGCACCTGAAGGGCGGCTTGCGCCGCATATTGATCTACCGTTGCTGGCGAGAGCCGCGTTTGCCCGAAACGAAGGGCTGCTTCTCGCAGTTCACTGTTGCGTGTGATGAGCCAGCCAATTCTCGCGCCACAGGCGCTGTATCGTTTGGAAACCGAATCAATGACAATCGCGTGTTCGTCCGCAGCTTCGACATCGAGAAGTGAGGCAGCACGGGCGCCCGGTTCCTGATCGTAGACAAAGTCGCGGTATACCTCATCACAGATGAAGAAAATGTCTCGCTCGACGCAGATTTGCGCAATGCGTTCGAGATCCGATGCTGACAGCACTGTTCCCGTGGGATTCCCGGGAGTGGGGAGTATCAGCGCACGTGTTTTTCCGGTGATGGCTGTTTCGATCGTATCCGGATCAATTTGAAAGCCATTCGATGCAGAAAGTGTCACTGGCGCTACTTCAACTCCCAGCATGTGGCTGAAGCCGCCATAGTTCGTGTAATAGGGTTCACATACCAGTACTTCGTCACCTGGATCAGCGACTGCGGCGATGGCAAAGAGCAACGCTTCAGAGCCGCCAGTTGTCACCACGATGTCGTCGGGGTCGATGGCACGTCGAACGCCCCCACGGGTGGGATACCAGTCAGCCAACGCTTGGCGATAGTCCACAAACCCATCGCTCGGTGCGTATGCAAGGACTTCATCGTGGAAGGCGCGATACGCTTCGATCATGATCTTCGGGGTGGGGATGTCGGGTTGCCCGATGTTGAGGCCGTGGACCGTCAGTCCACGGTCTGCTGCGGCCCGGGCAAGTCCGGCGAGTGCTCGAATGGGTGAGGCGGGGGCCTCCGCACCGCGTCGGGACAGCGTACACGTGGACATGAAGTGTCTCCTTTGGCCCAGTCAACATCAAGGATCCGGCCGGGCGATGGTATCAGGGGCCGCGCGCCCGTTCCGGCCGACATATACTTGCTCCTCGCGACTCCGGCGACCAACTGGAGATGTGGGCTTTGAACAAGGTGATCTTGAGGAGATCGATTGCATGTCCCCCCGAATAATCCGTACTCTGGCTATCTCAGCAATGGTGGCGACCGGTGGCTCGTCACTCTCACAGGACATGTCGAGCGAGGCATCGGATCCTGCTGTTCACCTTCGAGCATTGGAATCGATGAACAATGCTGCGAGCAGCAAACTCACGGATGCCCTCCAGCATGAACAGGCTTTGCGGAAGTTTGTGGCCGATCAGGATCTCACGGACGCATGCAGCAATGCGACTTCCAGTGAATCGCACGATATGGCGATGTCTTTCGATCAGGCTCTTCAGATCGCAATCCAGCATGAGCAGGCTGCGCCGTCAGGCCACGACACTCAGGCCACGCCTGGAGAAATCAAGGCTTATACGACATTGGCTCAATCAACCTGGGACAAGTTGCAGTCGACAATGGCGAATGTGGAACATCTGAGCGATTGTCTGCACTCGCAAAACAAGTTCAATGATTATCTCGACTGGAATAGCGGGCAAGCACAGGCCAATCATCAGGCGATGTTGAAGCGCAATGCCGAAGCATCCAAGGAAGCGATGGCCAAGAAGAAGAGCAATGAGGAATTGCAGGCGGAGCAGTACAAGGCATGGCAGGCTGCACAGAAGAAACAGCATGAGAAGTTTCTGCAGCAGTCATGGACCAAGTACAAGTTTGATCGCAACACGGATCTGAAGGCCTACAAGTACCGGACCAAATACGGGCCGAACTCCTACTACAACACATATGCAGGTCAGATGTACGGTGGTGGTAGGTACTACGGCGGGTACGGCGGCTATGGCTACTGATCAGCCCCGTCGCGGTCTCTGAGTTTGTCTCGCTCCACTTCGGCGTACGCGTTGTGGGAGTGGATGGACTCAAAGTTTTCACTGTGAATGCGGTACCAATCAATGCGAGACTCCGCGTCGAGCGTATGTGCAAGATCGCGAACGATGTCTTCGACAAACTTGGGATTGTCGTAAGCCTGTTCAGTCACGACCTTCTCGTCAGGCCGCTTCAGAACGCTGTACACAGGGCAACTCGCTGCTGACTCAATCAGTTCGACGAGTTCCTCGATCCAGACCATCCCATTGGTACGCACATCGGCTGAGATTAGGCAACGCTGATTATGTGCCCCATACGCCGAGATTTCCTTCGAGCATGGGCAAAGACTTGTTGCAGGGGCGGTGACACCGAGCTGGAACATGTCTCCTTCATCTGAAGCATCACAGATCATCCGGACCTTGTAGTCCATGAGACCAGCCTTGCCGGTGGCAGGTGCACGCTTCTGGATGAAGTAACTGAAACTCATTTCCACATGGGCGCAAGCAGCATCCAGCGTGTTGCGGATCCGTTGGCTCAATTCAATCATGCGATCAGGCGTGAGGCCGTCACGGAAGTCGTTGAGCAGTTCAAGAAATCTGCTCATGTGCGTTCCTTTTCGCTCCGGCGGAAGCGATACGTACATGTTGACGGTTGCATCAACGGTTTCACATCCGCCTTCAAGCGTTGCAACCGTAATCGGGTAGCGGATTCCCTTGACGCCTACGCGATCGATCGCGACCTTTCGCACATCGGTCCGGCTCTGGACATCAGGGATGGCCTGTTGGCCCGCGTCTGAGGGCATCGTCGGTGATGGGAGGGTCTGAGGTGTCGTCATGGCGGTCGAATCCCGAAGGAACAGGGGACCGGTCATTCTACAGGGCAGGCCTTCAAAAACCGAGCGGTCTTCATGAATTCAGCGTGCTGGTTTGGATGGCGGTGCCCAAGGTGCAGGCTCGTCCCAGCGATCGAAATTGGCTGCTTCGACCTCGATAACACGGCCCTCGTCGTTGAACCACACCGTCCAGACGCGAGGAGTCGGTGGTTGATCCGGCATCGTGGCGTGCGTGGCCAGGGTCGCCAGTGTGTCGCCCCAATGACAGCGTTCGGCCCAAGCGGCGTTCTCAGGTGCCTGTGTGGTGGATGTCGGGGGGCCGAGTTTCGTTTCAACCTCATCCCGGGTCATTCCAGGCATGATCAACCCGAACGCCTCGTGGGAAGGTGTTCTGCAACTTGCCAATCCGATGAGGAGGGCCATGCCGATTATGCGGGCAGTGGCTCCTGAGACGTTTGTTCGACATTCGCGGGGCGTCATGACGGGACAGTGTCGCAGAAGTAAGCCTCGACGCAAGGCAGCATCACCATTGACCGACCCATGGAGTAGGCACCCTCGCGATGATGCGAGCAGGGGCCACGTAGGAGGCTTCTCAGATGCGTGGTGGGCGAGTTCGGTCAATCTGCAGGTTCGTCGGATTGGGTTGTGTCGTGGGTTTGGCGAGTCTTCTCGGCTTGGCCCCGGATGCGATCCAAGCGACCACCGAGAGCATGTCAGGCGTCTTTTCAGCGAACAGCCTGCATCCGACCTTCATCAGCACCGAGTTTCGGCGTCATGCCTCCGGGCAGTGGGATTGTCACGTCGATCTTGACTGGGCATGTCGCCCCGATGCGAGAGGTGTGTTGTATGCGGAAGGGGTTGTGCATTTCTGGTCTAGTGCCGATGCTTCGCTACATTTGGAACTCCCATGCGTCCTGAATGGACGGGTTGATTCCGGTGTGGTTGTACGTCAGTCGGTACCGATTGAATGGGAAGATGGGAACCCTGTCCATCGCTGGCTCAGATACGCGGAAAG
>JAKVBW010000084.1 GCA_022446945.1 Phycisphaerales bacterium
GAGTTTGAAAAGGGGGCCAGTGAATCGGAAATCAAGGAGGAGATCCAGAATTTGGCAGCAGCACATGGTCGTCGGCCTGAGGAACTTAGAAGAGAGATTATTGATGCAGGCCAGATCGATGTCATTGCGAGCCGTGTCTTTGAACGTAAGATTGCAGCTGAAATCATCAATCGAGCGAAGATTGTGGATGTGGCTGTCTCAGTATGAGTGGTCGATGTTGGATGTTGATCGCCATGTTGGGTGCGGTGGTTGCACTCGGCGGTTGTGAACAACCTCCTGTCCAACTCACCGAACCGGATCTCTCCACTGCTGACCCTGTCGTTGCTGAGGCTATACGGAAAAGCGCTCAACATGTGCGTGATACGGGCGGCGCACCCGCAGCTTGGGCGGAGTATGCCCGAGTGTGCTGGGGGAATGCCTTTCTCGACGAGTCCAAAGAGGCCTTCAGCAACGCACTGGCAAGAGACCCAGACAATGCGCGAATGTTGTACGCGAGGGGACTTATTGCCAGGGAGACCTACGATCTTCACTCTGCGTTGACAGACCTCCTTCGTGTGAGAGAGCTCGCGTCAAATAAGCTCTTTGTGCATTGGCGTGCTGCCTGGATTGCGATGGAACTTGGGGAGTTCGATCAGGCATCAGAGTTGTTGGCGACTGCGGAAGCGATGAATCCCGCAGATCCGAACACCTTGCGTGTCAGAGCCAGATTGGAACTCGAACGGGGTGATCCAGATGCTGGCCTTGCAGCATTGGAACCAGTGATTGAAGCGAATCCTTTGAATCCGGATGTTCTATGGCTTCAGGCGCGGTTGTTGCGGGCTGCTGGGCTTGGGGTTGAGGCTGCCAAGGTGGCGGTGTTCGCGGGACAGCGGACCCCAATCTATACGGACCCTTGGGCGGCTTGGGCAAAGGGACGGCGAACAGGAGTCGCCGCTGAGATGGATCGAGCCTTGAAACTCGCAGGCGATAAGCGACATACGGAGGCGATGGGCATCCTTGTGAAACTGAAGGGGATGGATGTCGAAGAGCGTCATCTCGACTTGTTGTCTGCTCGACTGAACATTGCAAAGGGCCAATCAACTCTGGCAGTCGTGGCGTTGACGCAGTTGGTTGAGCGTGAACCGGACTGGGCGCCGCCGCATCACGAACTGGGCATGCTCATGATCCGTCCTCAGCAGGGACGTGGACGCCCGCCGAAATCGGATATTCAGCGCGCCATAGAACTACTCAGGCATGCCAGCGAGTTGGAACCCGATTCACACATTGCAAGGGCATCACTGGTACACGTGCTGGTGATGGATCAGCAATGGGCTGAGGCTGCTGAGCATGCTGCGTTGTGTGTCAAGGCCGCGCCACTTAACAGGTTCTATCACACACGATTGGCAGGTGCCCAGGTTGCTGGTGGGAACGCATCCGCTGGTTTGGCAACACTTGATGCAGCGGCTGAATTGTTTGGTGGTGAGGAAAAAGCACCTGCCGTGAATGTCCGACTTCGAGCCCACATTGCCAATCAAGATTTGATTGGTGCAGCGCTGTTGCTTGAGGAACTCAAGCAGCGGTTTCCGAAGTACCCTGCCATACCGCGTCTTGAGTCGATGATTCAAAAGGCATCTCCATGATCTTGAAATTGTGCAGCAAGTTGCCTGTTTACATGCTGCTCATGGCACTCGCCATCGCACTGACAGCATGCGATAGTCGCAATCTGGAATCTGAAGAAATCGCCAAAGATGCGGTTCCTGCGAGTCAGTTGACCAAGCCTTCGATCTATTTTGAAGATGAATCCATTGCGCGTGGCGTCGAATTTGTTTGCGGTACGGAGATGCATGACGATCATTGGATGCCCGAAATCATGGCTGGCGGGGGAGCAGCGATCGATGTCGATGACGACGGTTGGATGGATCTGTATTTGATTCAAGCGACCGGATCGGGGGGAGACCGATTGCTTCGGAACCGGGGAGATGGCACCTTTGAGGACATCACTGCGCAAGCTGGAACCTTGGCTTCCGGATTCGGATTCGGTGCCATCACGGGGGATGTAGATCGTGATGGCGATCAGGATCTGGTAATCACCGGTTTGAATGCCGACACGCTTCTACTCAATGAAGGGGGGCACTTTGTGGATGCCACAGCTGAGTCTGGTCTCGGGGACACCGAGTGGGCAAGCAGCGGAAGCCTCTTTGATGCCGATGGCGATGCGGATCTCGATCTCTTCATTTGCCGGTATGTGCAGTGGTCCCCGGAGGGAGTGCTTCCATGTCTTGGCATCGATGCGACGGATATGGAGACCGCGGGCTATTGCAAGCCGAACCGCTACCCACCAAGTACCGATCTTTTCTATCTCAATGATGGTCAAGGTCGTTTTTCTCTCCACACGGATGCATCAGGCATCGGGTCAGTCGAGGGTTACGGTCTTGGAGTCGTGGCGGCCGACTATGACATGGACGGTGATCAGGATCTTTTTGTTGCGAACGACACCATGCCTGATCGTCTTTGGCGGGGCAATGGAGATGGAACCTTTGTCGAGTCCGGCTTCGAAATGGCGTGTGACCGCGACAATTCAGGTCTCGCCAAAGCAGGAATGGGCGTCAGCGTGACGGATCTTGATCGTGATGGCCTACCAGACTTCGTTGTCTGCAATCTTCGAGGGGAGACTGATTCGCTTTATCTCAATCGCGGGGGGTATTTCCAGGACATTACGACACGCGCGGGTTTGTCTACACCTTCATATCAATACACGCGGTTCGGGCTCGGGCTTGTGGACTTTGACAATGATGGATTCGTGGATTACTTCGCCGCAAACGGGGCGGTGCTTGCTGATCCGGATGCGCATCAGGAGGATCTCTATGCGCATCAGAACCTGCTGCTAAGAGGTCGTTCCGATCAGATTGGTTTTGAATCTGTCGATGGCATGGGAGGTTTGGAGTCATTAACTCCCAGAACAAGTAGAGGCGCCATCTTTGCGGACTTTGACAATGATGGCGGAATGGACATTGTGGTCTTGAATCGCGATGCCCCAGCCAGACTACTGATGAACCGGACCGAACAGCGCGGACACTGGTTGCTGCTAGATGTGCGTGACGACGTTGGTGCACCCGCGATCGGTGCCGTGGTTGATGTTGTTGTTGGCGATGTGCGACATCGAGATGCGGTCAGAACAGATTCCAGTTATCTCAGCGCCCGTGATCATCGCATTCATGTCGGACTCGGTGATGCGGAGCAGATTGATTCCATGCAAGTTGTCTGGCCTGATGGCCGAACGCGCACCTTCTCGAACCTCGAAGTCAATCGTGTGATTCGCGTTGACCCGCCTGCATGACAGAATCAATAGCACTCCGAGATGCAGGGTGCGCTGTTCGCAGGGACTCCGCCCATGACGAGGCTTTGGGGTGATCCATAACAAGCATGGCTTTGAGCCTCACGATGCCCCATCTCAGCGGGTCCTGTGGTTTTCCCTTGTCCCCCATCGCCTGAAGGGCTGCTTCCGCGTCTCCATGATCGATCAGTGCCTCAGCAAGGGCTAGTCGATCAATGGCGAGCACATTGTCTGAGCGTACCGCTTTCTGCAGAGCGGCCATGCCTTCAGTGGCCATACCACATTGAATGCAAAGTCGTCCGTAGCAACCCGCGGCGGTTGGCCAGGTCATGTCATCGAGATTGATGGCACTTAAGCGGTCTCTGGCATCTTCCGCTTTGGTCCGCACGGCGAGAATGGCGTATCCCATTGCTGCGTTGGGGTGCTCAGGATGTGCCATCTCGGCGCAACCGATTGCCTCTTGGAGCGCGTCCATGTTGTTGAGCCGTTCTGCGGAGAGCATGCGTTGCCAATGGTCGAGCGGTTCACTTCGCAGCCTGCAGAGCCGCGATGTGTGTTGAAGGAGAAGATCCCAGTTGCGGCGTCGCAGGGCAAAATCTGCCATCGCATGAAAGCGGCGCACCAACAATGTGGTGGCCATCTGGTCATCACGCTCCATGACACGCATGATCACAAGGTCCCAGTCGGTCTGATCGGTCGTGGCATAGGCAGGAAGTGATCGTGTCGGAACGGGGGGTAGTGAGACACCAGAAATGTGATTGAAGTTGACACCTTGGGGGCAATCGGCATTGACCAGTCTTCTGATGAGCCCACCGACTGCAGTGAGTGTGGTACTGAGTGGGGGCTCTGTGGGTTCTTGCGGCCCACCGATGAGTGTCATGGATGTACCCGGATGATCATTGGTCGGCGCATGCAGAATCAACATCGTGGTGCGGTCCGGTGCCTGCTCAAGCAATGCCAAGAGTTCAGATCCTGCTAAACGTGACGCTTCGTCAGCGATTTCGGATCGGCCTGTAGCGTGAAGCGCGACACCTATTGTTGACCAAGGGCGGTCTACAGCGGATGCCATCAGATCCAATGATTCTTGAAGGCGATCCAGAGGGTCCGTTTGGGTTGGAATGAGGCAGTCGTCAGGGGGTAGATCTGGGTCCCCTTCAATTGCGGGCCAATCGATCAGGATGGTTTTGATCGCGTCATTCCTGGTCCAGAAAGCGGGGAAATGGCGGTCAGATGCGACCACAGCGCGCATCTGACCTGTCTCATCCGGAATCTGCGCGGTGACGATGCCATGTGATTGGGGGCTGGCCCCAGTGACCAGGGTGGTGCCGATGCCTGCCAAGGGAGACATGGTGCTTGTGATGGGAATGCGAAGGATGGGCTCGTTTTGAGGCCCCACCTCCAAATCTTCAAGGAGGGGGCCGCGAACAAGCACGATCATGAGCGGCCAAGGCGGCTGGGTGTCAGTCATCGCCCCTATTGTAAGGAGTCGGAGAATTCAACCTATCGTCTTCTACGACAGGCATTTGGGTTTGGTTATCGCCTGTCTATGAGTGGGAGGGTTGTCTGTTATTCTGACGGATCTCGCGCTCTGTGCTGGTTCCAAGTGCTTCTGGAGCCGATCTGAGTACCGTGTAGCGATTCTTTTGTGCACCCCGAGTTCTCCCCATTACCTAATCAAGATCAGGATCCACTTCACATGTCCAAGAAGACCATTCTCGTCGCAGGCGGTGGCGGTTTCATCGGCGGCCATCTCGTTCAGGAATTTCTGAAACAGGGTCATGACGTTCGTAGCGTAGATATCAAGCCCTACGAAGAGTGGTACCAGGTTCATGATGGTGCTGAGAATGTCATCGCCGATCTTCAGGAAAAGGAAGCCTGCTACGCAGCATGCGATGGAATGCAGGAGATTTATCAGCTCGCTGCAGACATGGGCGGTATGGGATTCATCGAGAACAACAAGGCACTCTGCATGTTGTCGGTGCTAATCAATGTGCACATGACACTTGCCGCGAGAGATTGTGGTAGCGAGAAGTACTTCTATAGTTCATCAGCCTGTGTCTACAACGCAGACAAGCAGAAGAGCGAAGATGTTGTTCCGCTCAAGGAAGAGGACGCCTATCCCGCGATGCCTGAAGACGGCTATGGCTGGGAGAAACTCTTTTCAGAACGCATGTGTCGCCACTTCCGTGAGGACTTCGGAATGTACTGTCGGGTTGCCCGCTTCCACAATGTGTATGGGCCTGAAGGTACATGGGAGGGTGGACGCGAGAAGGCGCCCGCTGCCATCTGCCGCAAAGTCATTCACGCCAAACATACGGGTGACCATACGATTGAAATCTGGGGTGATGGACATCAGACGCGTTCGTTCATGTATATCGACGACTGCATCAAGGGCATCCAGGACATCACGAACAGCGATATTCTCGAGCCCATCAATCTGGGCAGCGATGAACTCACGACTATCAATGGACTGGTAGACATGGTTGAAGAGATCGCGGGCATCAAGCTTGAGCGAACACACAATCTGGATGCGCCGAAAGGCGTGAATGGTCGCAATAGTGACAACACGATGATTCAAGACCGCCTTGGCTGGGCGCCTGGAATCAAACTTCGTGACGGTATGGAACTGACGTACAACTGGATTGAGGCCGAGTACCTCGCCAAGTACGGATCCAAGACACAGGCTTGATCTACCCTTGCTGACCGCATGGTCGATGCCATGATGAAACAATCCGGTAAACGCGGCACGATTCTGCTTCTGACGCAGGTATATGTGCCGGATCCCGCCAGCGTCGGGCAGCATCTGCACGATGCTGCTGCAGAACTGGTGCAGCGCGGGCATCGAGTCATCGTCTACGCAGCAAGCCGGGGATACGACGATCCGAGTAGGAAGTATCCACTCCGTGAGATTCGCGATGGCGTAGAGATTCGTCGGTTGCCCCTATCGAGTTTCGGCAAGAAATCGATCGCACTGCGAGTGGTGGGAGGTCTTCTGCTGATGGTGCAGCAGATGGTGCGGGGGCTTTTTGTGCCCCATCTTGATCGCATCCTCGTCAGCACATCCCCACCCATGTGTCCAATCGCCGCACTGTTGATTTCTTGGATTCGGTGGAAGCCCATCGTCTACTGGGTGATGGATCTCAATCCTGACCAGGTCATTGAACTGGGGAAAGTGAAGGCAGGATCAGCACCTGCCCGGGCGATGGATTGGCTGAATCGGCGCATTCTGGGGCGAGCTCGCAAAATTGTCGCGTTGGATCGTTTCATGGCTCAGCGACTTCAGCGGAAGCGTGATGTGGCGGATAAGACAGCCGTGATGCCACCATGGCCTCATGACGATCACATGGAAATGATCGATCACAGCGAGAACCCTTGGCGTACAGAGAACATTGAAGGTGAGAAATTCATCGTGATGTACAGCGGCAACCACGGATTCTCGACACCGGTCAAGACCGTTCTCGATGCCGCACTTCGTATGCAGGATGACGAGGGGATGGAGTTCCTTTTCATCGGCGGAGGGGTTGGCAAACAGGTTGTGGAAGAAACAATCTCAAAAGAGAATCCTCGCAACGTGCGATCACTGCCCTATCAGCCATTTGAGACACTGCGGTACTCATTGAGTGCTGCGGATGTCCATCTGGTTTCTGTGGGGGACGATGTGGTCGGTGTTGTCCATCCATGCAAGATCTATGGAGCCATGGCAGTCGGTCGCCCCATTCTGCTTCTTGCTCCCGATCCATGTCATGCATCCGACATCGTCAAGGACAATGCCATTGGGTGGCACATCCCACATGGAGATGTGGAAGGTGCTGAGCGTGTTCTGCGGGAAATTCGGGCAATGCCTCGCGAGGAACTGCACGCGATGGGCGAACGGGCACAGGAGGCGATACGTCGAGACTTCTCAAAGGCCGGATTGTGTGGCCGATTCTGTGACGTGGTCGAAGAAACAGTGTGAAGAAGTACGTCTTCATTCAGAATGAGCCGTTTTACCTGCCCAAGGTGCTGGACAAGTACCTCCGGGAGTTTGCGGACTCGACAGCGGGCATCAACATCCAGTCAGTTGCTCAAGGCAAGCGCACGGTGCTTGGAACCGCAATGGATCTCTACAGGCTTTACGGATTTGGGTATTTCCAGTGGAAGTTGCGCAAATACATCTGCAAGAAAGTTGCGGCGAAAGTCGTGAACGACTGGATTGGTTCGACACGGGTTTGTCACAGTGTTCGTGCTGTTGCCATGAAGTACGGCATTCCGGTAACGGAGGCTGTCGATGTCAACAGTGAATCCTTTCTTGATCATCTGAGGAATGAGGGTGTCGAGTTCATCATGTCCATCAGTGGCACGCAGTTCTATGGAAAGAAGCTGCGGGAACAGACTCCAAAGGGGATCGCGAATTGTCACGGTGCGTTGCTCCCTAAGTACCGCGGTCTCATGCCGAGTTTCTGGACGCTGGCCAATGGGGAGACAGAAGGGGGGACAACGGTTCATTTCGTCAATGAGAATCTCGATGACGGGCCCATCATCGTGCAGAAGCATTACCGAATCTGGCCACATGACTCGCTTGAAGATGTCATGGCCCGCTCCAAGGATCTCGCGGCGGAGGCCATTATTGAGAGCGTCCGATTGGTCGAGTCTGGGGATTACCAGACGAGCCCCAATGATGCTGCTGAGGCAACAGACTTCACAATGCCGACGAGGGCCGATCTCGAACGGCTGAAGACGTCCGGCCATCGGCTGCGTTAACTCATACCACCCACTTCTGCGGTAGGCTTGTGTCATGTCAGATGACCGACGCCAGCCAGCCAGAGAAGTGAGCCCTCACAGTTTGGCGAACAAATTGAGCAGAGTCGCATGGGCTTGGGCCTATGTGCTCCTCTTCCGATGGACGCCCAGGCCCTGTCATGCTTGGCGGAACCTGCTCCTTCGGCTCTTTGGAGCAGATCTCCATCCGACCGCCCGTGTGTACCCCAAGGCCGTCATCTGGTGTCCTGCGAATCTCAAGATGGGAGCGCATGCGTGTATTGCTGACAAGGTAGACGTCTACAACGTAGGTGGTGTCACAATCGGAAATCATGCGCTTGTGAGTCAGTACACATATCTGTGCGGAGCGACTCACGATCATGAGCATGTCGATTTTCCACTCGTGCCCAAGCCGATTGTGATTGGCGAGAGAGCATGGATTGCGGCGGATGTCTTCGTTGCAGCGGGTATCACCATCGGCGAGGGCGCTGTTGTCGGTGCGAGATCAGACGTGTTCAAGGATCTCCCCGCATGGCAGATCTGTCTTGGCAGTCCAGCCAGACCGGTCAAGCCTCGCAAGCTCAGTGCCTCTGATTACGGTGACGAGGCGATTGATTGAGATGTGTCGATGGCTTGCATACTGCGGACCCGAGGTTCGGATGGGATCGCTCCTGCATGACCCCGAGCACTCACTGCTGGATCAGTCCAAGCACGCAACGCAAAGTACGTGGGTGGTGAACGGTGATGGTGTTGGCATGGGGTGGTACGCCACTGATTCTGATCCAGGCCTTTACCGCGAAACCCGTGCAGCATGGAATGATGAAAATGTCAAGAGTCTTGCACGGCATGTGAGGAGCCGGCTTTTTCTGGCGCATGTCCGGGCAGTCACGCAGGGAGTTGTGTCTCGTACGAATACACATCCATTCATGATGGGGGACTGGCTCTTTCAACACAACGGTGATATCGGTGGATTCAGTCGGATGCGCAGATCACTTGACGAACTGCTAACTGAGCCGTGGTACGGACAGAGACAGGGGCAGACAGATTCCGAGACCATGTTCGCGCTGCTGATGACGCATGGCCTGCGTGAAGATCCACCGAATGCAATCAGGAAGATGATCCATTCGATTCTCGAACGTCGCGTTTCTGATGACATTGACGAGCCATTTCTGATGACGATCATGACGACAGGGGGGGATGGATTGTGGGGCGCGAGATTCGCGATTGGTGCCGAGGCCCCCAGCATGTACTACGGGCGCGGGATGACATTGCGTAATCGCGACAGTTCGTCATTCACGCTCGCCGAGAACGCAACGGTTGTTGTCTCTGAACCCCTTGATCGTGGTGACCATGCCTGGGTGGAGGTTCCAGAAGGGTCCCTCCTGCGT
>JAKVBW010000085.1 GCA_022446945.1 Phycisphaerales bacterium
CGCATGTGTTCGTGCACTCACGGGCAGTTTGCGTGTTGCCGAGGCTGGGGCATCGCATGGTGCATTTTCAGGCGGCTGGGCGGGGTGGCTTGCTTATGACTCGGTGCGTTGGCTTGAACCTGAAGCAGTACCGGAATCGGCATCACCGTCTGATGACCGGGGGCTGCCGGATCTTCACCTTGGTTTCTACGATCTGGTCATCGTGTTTGATCATGTCGACAAGACACTCGCGATTACATGTTGGGCAGATCTCAGGGACACATCGGACCGTGAAGCTTGGGAACAGGCGCACGCGAGGATCGACCAGTCCATCGGTCTGCTTGATTCTGAAGAACTGACACTTCCTTCAGGCCGGGTGAATCTCGATGCGCCTCAGGCGGAAGGATTGCCAGGCATTCCATCGATGGAGCGATCGGAATTCGAAGCGGGTGTCGAGAAGTGTGTGGATTACATCCGGGCGGGGGATATTTTTCAGGTCGTCCCATCTCAGCGTTTCGAGCGACACAGTCATGTCGATCCTTTCGATGTCTATCGCGCACTCCGGGCAGTCAATCCGAGTCCCTACATGATCTACATGCAGTCTCCCGCGGCTGTTCTGATTGCATCCAGCCCCGAGATTCTTTGCAGGGTGCGTGGCGATGTGGTCACCAGCCGTCCGCTGGCAGGGACGCGCAAGAGAGGGCGCGATGACAAGGAGGACCAGTTGCTCGAGGAGGAACTGCTTAAAGATGCGAAGGAGCGCGCTGAGCATGCCATGCTGGTCGATTTGGCACGCAACGATCTTGGGATCGTTTGCCAGGAGGGATCCATCACGGTCGAGCGGTTGATGGAGATTGAGCGATACAGCCATGTCATGCATCTGAGTTCGACTGTTACCGGAAAGTTGCGTGCCGATCTTGACTGTTGGGATGCGCTTCGTCGCACTCTGCCGGTGGGAACTGTCAGTGGCGCACCCAAGATCCGGGCGATGCAGATCATTGACGAACTGGAGACCGTTCGGCGAGGGCCTTATGCGGGTGGGATCGGATGCGTGTCGTTGACCGGAGATCTGGACATTGCCATTGCGCTTCGGACCATTGTCGTTCCAGCAACGAATCCGGGTCCGCCCTGGTCCTACTACCTACAGGCTGGGGCAGGAGTCGTTCTTGATTCTGTCCCTGCACGCGAATACGAAGAGACGATCGACAAGGCGCGGGCGCTCGGCCGCGCCATCGATCTTGCTGAAGCCGCGGCGTCCTAATCAGATCAAGGCTGCGAGTTCCTTCAAGTGGTCCTTGATGCCGGTATGCCCACGATCGAGAGGGAGATTCAGATCTTGCGCAAGTTCGTCTGTTGTGAACATGTTCTTCGGCTGCGCAGGACTTGAGTCGTCGATGTCGACCTGTTGGCCAAGTATCTCGCAGGCCATCTCGCCCCAGTCGCTCCACCTCGCATAGCAATCTGCCAGATGGTAGATGCTGCCGTCGGCGCTCTGGCAATTGAGGGATCGCACCATGGATTGCGCCACGTCATCCACATGCACGAATTTTCCGCCACCTTTTCGACGAAGTGTTTCCCCTTTGCGGACGCGTTGAAGAATCGGCACGCCGATCGAACGATCAAGAGCAGGGTCAATGCCATAGACCGCGGCGGGTCGAATGATGGTGCAGGGGATGTCGTGCATGCTGCGCAACATCCAGACATGCGCTTCAAGGGCAGCCTTGCAGGCGCCGTACATACCTCCAGGCCGCATGGGATGTGTGCCGTCGATGCGACCATTCCATTCGGGAAGAATCTCATGGTGTACCGCGACGGAGCTGACGAAGATGATGTGCATGCCCTGTTGAGCGGCAAGATGCATCAATTCGATCGAGGCGGCAAGGTTGGCATCGAGATGGCGTTCCCACGCGCCTTCTCGAATGAGTCGCCAATCGATCGCATTGTGGATCAGGGCTTCGCAATCCTGCAGAAGGGGTAGATGGGCATCACGCTCTTCGACACTCCCGATGACGCATCCGTCGAGATAGGGATCAATGTGATCTCGGCGACTGGAGGATCGCACGAGTGCCCTCACCAGATGGCCCTCTCCATGGAGTGTGCGGGCAGTCCAGGACCCGATGAATCCGCTGGCGCCGGTCAGTGCAACTTTCATGGCAGAAAGATTACTCGCTAGGACCATGAAACGGCCTGCGGATGTCATGCAGCGTAGAATCCATGGCAACCCTGATGACCCTCTCCCGTCCCATGTTCAAGGTCTTCTGGTGCTTTGTCGCGGTGGTCGCCATTGTGTCCGGCATCATTGTGTTGGCCATTCTTCGCCCATCGACCCTGCGTTTCATCGTGGAGTCGCAATTGGAGGCGGTGATTGGCGGGGAAGTCGAGATCGAGAGCATTGAATGGGGCGTCAATTCCCAACTGGAAGTGCTGGGTGTCTCGGTGCGTGCGCCGGGCTTGCCGGACGCTGTATCGGAAATCCTGTTTATTGATGAGATGACGCTTCAGTGGACGGGGGGGCCACTGTCGCTGCAGGTCACCGACATTGTTGTTCATGAGGCCACATTGCGGTTGATTGAAGAGCACACGTGGGCACTGACGATCGGCCGCATGCATCCAGAAGTAGCGTCATCCGGGGGCGCATCAGGTGGTGTCAGCAGGCAGGGTGGGCCACAACTTCCAGGAGCCGTTTTCGAGTCAGTGGTTTTGGAAAGCGGAACACTCAGAGACGGCACTGTCGAGTTGGCTGGGGTCGGGGTCTTCACCGGCAAGTTGGAGCCCCTCGAAGGGGGCGCACTGGCGGCATTCGAACTGAGTGAACGCGATGGAACGGCTGTCCTCAGTGGAACGATCGATCTCGATGAAGGTTCGGTGTCCGCAAAAGCAGAAGGCGTGTCACTCGGATCCGACTCACAGCGTCTCGTGCCATTTGAGCCCATTCGCACTGCAGCAGAACAGTTGGGTCTGGATGGGAAGGTTGTCGAGATCAAATTTGATTACAAGCGCGGTGTTCAGCCGACTGCGTGGATGGTGCTGGAGGGCGTCTCGATTCAGCTGGATCCCACACTGTTGGGTATTGGCTCGTCGGACTTTTGGAAAATCTATCTGGACGGGCGCGTTCTTCCTGAGCGTGTGCCACCACGATTGTTCGTCGAATCCGGCCTTGTGGAGTTCAAGGACGACAAGTTTCTCATTCAGGGTCTCGATGGCTTCATCGAGGCACATGATGATTGGGGGGATGCCATCCGGATTCCTTATGGCGTTGAACTCTCAGTCGACGTGCCGTCCGATCTGAGCAACATGGTGGATTTGGCGTCGATGCAGGCAGCGTTGTCCCGTGCACCCTTCATGCTTGATTGCAGTGCCTGGGATATCGAGTTTGAGGAGGGTCGGCGGGCAGTTGTTCCCGCAGACGCGGCAAGAATTCTGTCGATGTTTCGTGTTCGCCAATGTGAAACCGACATGCGTCTTGTGTTCATGCGCGATGAGCCTGGTGGTGATGTCATCATCTCGGGAGAGATGGATATCGCCGGTGGTCAGGGTGCTTATGAGAAGTTCCCCTATGAGCTTCATGATCTTTATGCGCACATCGAATACACGCGAGAAGGCATTGTGGTTGAGTCGCTGGTTGCGGACGGCAGTGGAGACGGGAAGGTTTCCATTACTGGCTGGGTTGAACCGAAGCTGGGTCGGGAGTTGGAAGTCAATGTCAGGGGCACCAACGTGCCGATCGACGCCGTTCTTCTGGATGCGCTCCCGCCACGCGCCGAGCGGACCCTCAGAGAAGTGTTCAGCGAAGAGAATATTGATGCCAAAGCGGATGCATCCGGCAATCACCAGATCGTGCAACTGGATCTAGTGGTTGAGCAGGATGCGATGGAGCGGTTGGCGATCGGTGGCAATATTGATTTTGATGCCTTGCAGATGACATGGGCACCTTTCCCTGTCAGCTTGGATCTGGAGGCGGGCCGGCTTCGCTGGGATGACGCGATTCACATCGAATCTCTGGATGGCGGTCCTGTGCGGATGCGGGCTCAAGAAGGCGGAGGCCATGGAACGATCTCCGGAGCGATAGAAGTGCCACTTGGAGATGGGCCTGCGGGAGGCTGGATTGAAGTCACGATGGATGGCCAGGAAGTGACGGAAGAGTTGCGACGCGCATTACTCGTCGTTTCAGATGGTGATACCGCGGCCATCTCGAGTGGCGGGTTGACCGGTCGACTGGCAGTGGTTGCGCGGATCGATATAGATGACGAAGAGGTGGACTATCTTGTCGAAGCAACCGTGCGGGAAGGCCAACTCGGCATGTCGCCCGCATTGGAAGAATTGATCGGCATTGATCCATCAGGCGGTTTCGGCGGCGCAGACTCTCTGGAGTTAGATGGAAACGTCGTAATCTCCAGTACGCGTGGAGTCGAGTGCTCGCCGCTCTCGGTGCGTGCTGGGGGAGTCAATTGTCAGTTGGAGGGTGGTGGGACGCGTGCGCCACTCATTGTTGCAGCTGAAGATGTTCATGTAGGTCCATGGCTTCTGCAATTCTCCGATCTTGACTGGCTTGATGACTGGTGGCAACGTCGTGATCCCAGTGGTCTGTTCAACATGCGCGCTGTCGTCGAGGGTGATCCCATGGTGCTCTCGTCCACCGAGATTTCGGAATTCTCAGCGCATCTCAAATCTGCAGGGCATGCCTTATTGCGAAGTGGGCGCATCCAGTTCGTTGATGGAGGTATCGCATGTCATGCTGCGGAGGTGGACATTGAGCAAGGGGATATGCCATCGTTCGCGATTGAGTTGCAAGGGAAGATGCGGGGTGCGAACGACGGAGATATGGAGATCACGGCTGGCCAATTGGAACTCGGGGCTGGGGTGGTGCGTGATGTCGTCGGGATCTTCGGTGGTGAAGAGGCAGACAAGATCTGGCAGGATCTCTCGCCGACAGGTGAAATCTCGCTGTCCGCGACATGGAACCGGCGCCGCACAGCCGACTGGTGGGAACTGGCGATTTTGCCTCGTGACATCGAAGCGACATGGGGGGGATACCGTCTCCCCTTCAAGGACACTGGAGGGAGTGCGATTACCGTCATGCCCGCAGATGTTCGCGTCGATCGACTTGCAGGCGACGTTGGAAACGCATCTATCGACGTCGGTGGCGCAGTTGCGTTTGATGCAGGTGAGACGACCATGGACATCGAAGGTCGATATGCAGGCGGGCTTCGCGATCCACTCCTGCTGGCCCTTGCCGGTTCAACATGGCGTGACGTGATTGATGCGATTGAACTCGAGGATGGGGGGCGAACTCAGATCTCGCCCTTGCGTGTTGTGCTTTCCGAACGCGAAGATGTCTGGACGGGGCGAATCACGGGGCAGGTCGAGACGGATCGTGCCGCACTGACGACCGGTGTGCGGATTGAAGATGTTGATGCGCGAGTCGAAGCCATTCTTGATCTCGAAGAGGAAGGGGTTTCGATCGATCTCAATGTGGCGCGTGCCAAAGCGCGTGTGAAGGAAGCGCATGTGCAATCGCTTTCAGGTCCGATCAGAAGCGCACCATCGCCAGAAGCTCCTGACCAAGTGCGGATCGGCCCTCTCGCAGGGGAGATGGGTGGAGGCCGATTGGTGGTGGATGCGCAGGCGGGTGGTGAGTCTGGCGCATGGACAGCGAGTGTCGAACTGAAGCGGGCATTGCTGCAGAATCTCTTCCCGGGTGACAAGGAAGGCGATGAGCCGGCTTCCACGGGAAGAGTGGATGCTGCGCTGCATCTCCGTGGAATGGCTGGCAGCACTGCTTCCACGATGGGAGTCGGCGACTTCCGTGTAACAGAGGGCCATCTCCGCACATTGCCCGCATTGGTCGCAATCCAGCAGGTGCTTCATTTGTCATCACCCGTTGTGGGTGCCATCGCATTTGTAGATGTTGATTTTCTGATTCAAGGGACCACTGCGAATCTCGATCGGATTCTCTTGGCTGCTGGACCTTGGGGCGGCGGAGGATTCAGCCTTGAAGGATCGGGCGAACTTGATTTGAAAACGTTTGCGGTGGATGCGCGAATGCGCCCCCGTGGCGCTTGGCCCATACTCAGTGATGTCATCGGCGCGATTCAGGATCAGTTCTATCAGGTGTCGATGACCGGCCACGTTGGTGATCCAAAGGTTGATCTGGTTCTGTTCCCGGGAACTGCCTCCGCCCGCCAACGCAACTGAGCATCAGGCTTTCAGTTTGTGCTTATCTCGGCACTCGCCAAGCGGATCGACTTTCAAGGCGCAAGAGTGGGAGTGAGTCGCATCAGTTGGTTGCTCGCTCTGGCCTGTTACCATACGCCTCTATGCAGCCACGTCCCATGACCGTTCGAGAAGGCCTCCGGAGAGATGTAGAAGCATTTCTCGCTTCCATTGCACCTGAGATACCAGCCGATCGCCGCGCCCATATTGAGGATTTGGTCAGGACAGGCATCCGATTGCTTGATGATGGCACTGATGACGGGCAACTTCGACTTGTCAGTCGCGCTGTCAAGGAAATGCGGCATTCATGGGTTCTGTTCAATCAGTATCGGGGAACGCGCAAGGTGACGATCTATGGATCCGCCCGCACGCCCGAAGATCATCCTGACTACATCGCTGCCAAGGATTTCAGTTCGATCATGGCCCAGCATGACTGGATGACGATTACTGGCGCTGGCGATGGCATCATGAAGGCCGGCCATGAGGGTCCGAGCCGCGAGTCCATTTTTGGTTTGCGCATTCGTCTTCCCTTTGAAACCTCTGCCAATGAGGTCATTGAGGGCGATCCGAAACTGGTGAGCTTCCGTTACTTCTTTACCCGCAAACTGATGTTCATGGCGCATGCGGATGCCGTATCGGTGTTCCCGGGCGGCTTCGGGACGATGGATGAACTCTTTGAGTGTTTGACGCTCATTCAAACCGGTAAATCGAGTGTCGTTCCAGTCGTTCTGCTCGAAGGTGAAGGGCGAACCTATTGGGAGGATTGGCTGGCCTGGATCACGGCGCATCTGGCAGACAATGGTTGGATCTGCAAGGAGGATCTTTCACTTCTGCACATCGCGTCATCTCCCGAAGAAGCTTCCAGTCATATCCGGCTCTTCTATCGCCGCTATCACTCGGCTCGATATGTTGGCCCAACGTATGTGTTACGTCTTGTCACACCTTTGAGTGATCGGCAGATCGACATGCTTTCGGAGGAGTTTGCCGATCTGGTAGACGCAGGCGAGATGCGGCAGTGCGAAGCGCTTCCAGGTGAGAGAGACCATCTGGATCTTCCGCGGCTCGCCTTTGTGCATACCAAGCGCGGATGGGGGCGGATGCGAGAACTGATTGACCGCATCAATCTCCTGCCGTTGGATGGTTCATGCTGAAGAGGTTGATGGCAGCGGGGGTGTTGGCAGCCGGATGTGATGCGCCGCAACCCGTGCCTGATGTTGTGAAAAGACCGCCTCCTGCGATCTTGCGCATCAGCGGAGAAGGCACCGAATTGCATGTCGTGTCATCTGATGTGTCATTGGGGGATCTTCACGCGGCCATCGTCGCCTCTTCCGCAGTCAGATTGACTGATACGGATGATGCAACGGTTGGGATCGAACGATTCCAGTTGCCCATGGACATGGTGGATCCCATTGTCCGGGCCGTTTCGCCTGACAGAGCGCCAACTCCTGTCTGGCTTGGTGTGCCTGTCTATTGGAACTCACTGGGGAATTCTGATTCCGCGAATCTTCAGATTCGAGCTTGGCCGGTTCCCACAGAACTTGGGCCACGCGGTGTGGTTGAATTGAGATTGCTTGCGCCGCAGTCTTATCGTGACGAACTGTTGCTATCGCCGGGCGAAGCCATGCTCCTGACTGTCGCGGGGACGCAGTGGCCAGCCGAACCCGATGCAGCGCTGCCTCCGCCATCTCTCATGGCATCGGTGTTGAACTGGGGGGAGGGATCGGGCATGGGCGAGCGGATGTATGTGATCATTCCTCGATTTGGCGCTCTGGATGGTTCCGAGAATGGCGAGAAGCTCACTTCGCAGCAGTAATCGCGGTTCGCTCTGGAACACACAAGACCAGTGATTGCTCCTGAGCCGGTAGAATGCCTCGATGCGCACGCAGGAGCCATTCAACGAAGATGTCATGGTCGAGACGCCGATGCGACGTTCACCGCGTCCATTGGGCAGTTTCTCACGCCTTCGCCGGATGGGTCCTGCAGGTGTGTGGCCAACGCTGTTGACACTCGGCAATCTTGTTGCTGGCTTTGCAGCCATCTACTACGCGGCCAAGCCGATTGATGTGGGCAATGCATTCGGTCCGTGGGGTTGGAGCAGTTTGACTGTCTCCGCTTCATTGGTCCTTCTGGGAATCCTGCTCGATTCGCTCGATGGCGCTGTCGCCCGACTCACCGATGGTGTGACGGAAATGGGCGGCCAACTGGATTCTCTCTGCGACATCGTCACCTTTGGCGTTGCGCCCGCTTTCATCATGCTCAATCTGTTGAGTCAGTACCTCGGTTCTTCCGAACCGATCATCAGCCCGGCTGCGGGGCATGCACTGGGCAAGGCCTGTTGGGCCATCGCGGCCATCTTCATCTGTTGTACGGCACTTCGGCTGGCAAGATTCAATGTGGAGACCGCCAGCGGAAGACTGGGAGACCACATGTCGTTCCGGGGCTTGCCCAGCCCTGGTGCTGCGGGCGCCGTTGTCGGCCTCGTGATTCTTCACGAACATATCGAGGCAATCTGGCAAGGCGCAGAAACCGGAGCTTGGTCGATGTTGTCAGGCCTACTGGTTCTGGGGGTACCGGCTATTGCACTGCTTGCCGCCGTCATGATGGTCTCTGCAGCACCCTATCCGCACATGGCCAATCGCTATCTGCGCGGGGCGCGGTCCTTCAAGTATCTGGTTCGCTTGGCAGTGGTATTGTCATGCGCAATCTGGTGGCTGCAGGAGACACTGGCCATCATCTTCGTTTTGTATGTGCTGACGGGGCCCTGGAAGATGTTCATGGCTCGTTTGAAACAGAATCCTGAGGAGCTTGTTTCGTGACGACTGTTCGCACGCGATTCGCGCCAAGCCCCACAGGGCATTTGCATGTCGGTGGCGCGCGATCAGCACTCTTCTGTTGGGCCTACGCAGCGAAAGAGAATGGCAAATTCCTTCTGCGTATCGAAGATACCGATCAGAAGCGATCGAGCGATGAAGCCAGTCGAGGCTTCTATGAGGATTTGGCCTGGCTGGGCATTGATTGGGATGAAGGTCCAGAGTGGCGTGGTCGAGGCGGTGGCGATGCTGGTCCCTATGAACAGTCCCAGCGACTTGATATTTATGACCGTTACTTCGACATGCTTCTGGCATCCGGTGCGGCTTACAGGGCATTCGAGACTCCCGAGGAACTTGCGGAGGCGCGTGCGCAGG
>JAKVBW010000086.1 GCA_022446945.1 Phycisphaerales bacterium
GGTGGCAGTGTCTTGCCAAGTGTTTCCAGCCGCCGGCCTCCCCAAACCTTGGGGACCAGAATGGGGTTGAATTGAATGGGGGCGTCCAACATGCCGGGTCCTTGCATCGAGGGCTCTGAGACGTAGCATAGGGTTGTGAAGACTTGTACCACAGGGCTGATACCGCTGGTGATGACATGCTCTGCTTTCGCAGGCGTTGTCATTCAGATGCCGCCGCCACCTCCAAGTACCCCAATGCCTGCTGTCACAACCTCACAGATCACAACTGTGACGCCGCTGGAACGGTTCGCCAAGGCGGATCCTGCGCGTGACAGGGCAGGCCAGGTGCTGACACGCCATTCTCCAGAATCGCAATCGGTATATCTGAATCGTTGGCGAGGTGTGGGTTGGCAAGGGAGATCATGGGGTTGGGGTTCTCCCATCATCATCAACAACTATGGCAGCCAACCCTCCGGCATTTGCGGGATTCCCGCCTGTCTGCAGACGAGCGGATTCAGTTTTGGCACCGAGGTTGGTTTTCGTTTCTAGGATTCGATTGCGTCAGATACGCATGCCGGTGCATTCGACTTCGAAAATCACCTGACCATTCTTGAGTCCCTGCGCAATACAGGCAAACCGACGTCGCTGGAATTTCTTTTCGACCGCCAGCAGGACGAGCGTGTCGCCTGGTGCCGCGCTCCCCCGGAAGACACAATTGTCAACGCGTGTAAAGCCGAGGAACCCCTCCCAGGGAAGGTTGTCAGTTTCCAGTCGATACTTGTACAGAACGCTGCTGAGTTGAGCCGCCGCTTCGATCATCATGACCCCAGGCAGAAGAGGTCGACCCGGAATATGTCCTGGAACCCAGAATTCGTCGTCTCTGAGTTCCTTCAGGCCAATGGCGTACTTCGCCGTATCGTCAATCCAAACGACGCGATCAAGTTGTCGCATGTCGCCACATTGAGGAAGAAGCGTGTCAAGTCGATCTGGTGGAACGTGAGTTCTGGACAGATCATGACCTGAATAATCGAAGAGTGGTTCGGCCATCAGGGAATCCAACTTAGACCGGCAAATGTCAGTGAGCCAACAAGAGCAAGTGTCGCTCAGAACCTAATGAGACAACTGGTTGGGGCATGACACCTTGAGCCAGATGCGTAGAACCGCGACTACCGAAGAGATTCGGCAGCCGCGGCCTTTAACTCATTTTGTGGCGGCTGAAGATCAGCCGTCACGCATGTTCAGGACTTCCTTCCGGACCTCCTGCGCTGCATTTTTGATGTCCTGCATGGATTTGCGGACGCGGGTTCCCGCGGCCTTGTTGCCACCAGCGCACTTTGCGACATCATCTGCCGTGGCTTCAATGAGATTCTTCAGGTTTTCGTACGACTGCATTGACATGACGCCCTCCGCCTTGTCCCTGGGCTCGCGACACCATCCCCTCACGTGGGGGGGTGGGGCCCATCAATGGCGACTGTATCGGTCAGGAAGGCCTCCATTCGCCGCTTTTGCCTCAAAGAGCCCTGAACAGGGCCATTTGTCAGGTGTTTGTCAGGTAATTTTCTCAGATTTCAGGATCGACTGTGCCGCTGAGCCGGTTTCCCCACCGGTCCTTCACCGCCGCACCCACGCTCTTGAGGAAATGATCAACCTGCTGGGGACAGGTACCGATCACGCTGTGGGCATCGACGACCTCTCCCACATCCACCCCTGCAAACAGAGGGTCTTCCGCGAGGCGATCGAGCAGATCATTCTCACCACCCGTCTTGACGACTTCAGCGGCAGCCAAGGCATGCTGTCTGACCGCTTCATGTGCTTCCTGTCGATCAGCACCCTGTTTGACTGCCGCCATCATCAGGTCTTCTGTGACCATGAAGGGCAATTCTGCCGCCAATCTGGATTCCACCACAGCCTCTCGCACAATGAGACCATCACAGACATTGCGCATGACATCCAAAGCGCCATCCAGTGCAAGAAATGCTTCAGGGACAACAAGTCGCCGGTTAGAAGAGTCATCGAGTGTTCGTTCAAGCCACTGGATGGAAGCCGTCTGGAGTGGGGCAGCCGCCAGGGTCATGACAAATCGCGCCATGCCACAGGCACGTTCGCACCGCATGGGATTTCGTTTGTAGGCCATGGCGGAAGAGCCAATCTGATCCTTCTCAAATGGTTCCTCAAGTTCACGAACGCCAGCCAGCAGGCGGATGTCTGTCGCGCACTTGTGGATGGCTGATGCCGTTGCTGCCAGAGAAGAAAGCACTTGAGCGTCGACAACACGCGGGTAGGTCTGTCCGGTGACGGGATAGCGCTGATCAACAGACCATCCCATCCGTTCAGTGACCATGCGATCCAGTTGATCAACCATTTCAGCATTGCCGTCGAACAATGCGAGAAACGAAGCTTGAGAGCCAGTCGCGCCACGCACTCCACGGAAACGAAGCGTGCCCAGTCTGTGCTCAAGATCCTCAAGTGTCAGCCAAAGATCCTGCGCCCAGGTTGCAGCTCTGCGTCCAACAGTGACGGGTTGCGCAGGCTGGTAATGCGTCGCGCCCAATGTGGGAAGAGATTTCCATCTTTCAGAGAAATCACATAGGGACAGAATCACGCCTGCAAGTTTCGATGAGATCAAATCCAACGATTCTCGGATCAGAATGAGTTCTGTGTTGCAGTTGACGAATTGGCTTGTTGCGCCGAGATGAATGATTCCTCTGGCCTCGGGAATAATGTCCCCCCATGCATGTACATGGGCCATGACATCGTGTCGCAATTTCTTCTCATAAATGCGTGCGGCATCGAGATCCAACTCTTCCAAATGGGACTGCATGGCGCTGATCTGCTGATCAGTGATGGGTAGCCCTAGAGCCTTTTGCGACTCTGCCAAAGCGAGCCAGAGGCGTCTCCAAATCAAGAATCGTCGATTGTCGGACCACAGCGCCTGCATGTCCGAGGACGCGTAACGCGTCGATAGGGGTGATCGGTAACCGTCGGCGTCTGTGTTCAAGCCGTTCATTCTACTGCAGAGCGCTATACCTTGATCACCATGCGGGTTGACCCCCCGAACTCCCTTGTCGATGCCATCGGGCATCTCGCTTTGTGGGCGGGATGCTACGCCGCAGGGTGCGTCATCTATGTGAGTGTTGCTGTAGGCGTTCCAGTCGATTTCAGGACGGTTTTGATCGCGTTGCTTGCCGCAGTGGGGACCTATCTTCTTGATCGGGTGGGCCCCATGCCTGGCTGGCCCGATCGGGCCGATGTGGCGGCTGTTCCTGAGCGCGTGCGATTCCTTCGCCGCCGTATGCCGATGCCCAGAGTCCTTGCGGCTGCTTGTCTCATGGTGTCATGGCTCTTGGCATTTGACTTGGGTTGGTTTTCTCGACTCATTGTGCCTGGTGCTGTCATGGCGATGTGGATCTATGCGCATGTGCCGCAACGCAGACGCCCGAAGGATGTGCTTGTAGTCAAGAACCTCATTGTTGCGGGCGGACTGGTTGCGATGTCGCTAGTACTCGTTGCCGCAGTTTCAACCGCCAGTGCATCATCATTGGCTATCGCAGGTCTTGCGTTGCTCTTCGTCACGTGTTCTGGAGCGATGCTGTGCGATCTTGATGACTGCCGCGGTGACGCGCGTCGAGGTACGCTGACGATTCCCATTTTGGTAGGAACAAAGTTGACTTGGTGGATTGCTGATGCGCTTGTGTTGATGGGTGGTGCCATCCTGTTGGGGAGTGCAGCCATGGGGGTCTTGAGATGGGAGGATGTCATCCTGCTTGCTGCAGGTCCAGTTGTGCTCACCGGGACTCTTCATGCCATTCAGCCAAGGCGGGTCAGGCATGCGGTTGACATTCTCATCCCCCTTGGCATCGCTGCCATCGCGATGTCAGGTTGAATCGGTTGATTGTCGGCCCACACGCTCTTCGGTTCCCTCAATGATCCTCTTGAAGTTGGATCGATGACGCCATAGCACGAGGGCTGCGATCAGGATTGAGATGGTGAGCGCTGGCAACTGTCTGGAAAAGGCTTCCGATGGCGTGAGCTCCATGGGGACTGATGGAGACCAGAGCATCCAGATTGTCACGACTGGCAAAGCAATTGCGGCGATCATGCTGGCAACCGAAACAATGCGTACGAACACCATCGTCAGAATCCAGGCCGCCAGCGCAAGGAGCGCTGGAAGACCCAGCATCGGCCAAATCGCAAGAAGCGCACCAAACGCTGTCGCAACACCCTTGCCTCCCTTGAATCTCAGGAAGATCGAGGCCATGTGCCCCACAAGTGCAGCCATCGCCACTGCGATCCAGCCCCAGCTTTCTCTGGGAACGATTGACATCGCCTCTTCGCCAAGCAGTCCATGCATGTTGCCCGCGATCAAGACAGGGGCAGCGCCCTTGCCGGCGTCAAGCAGGAAGCAAGCAATGCCCAAACGACGACCAAGAACCCGGCCAACGTTCGTCGCCCCGATGTTGCCTGACCCGTGTTCGCGAATGTCAACACCTTTGGCGCGGGCAATCAATACTCCAAAGGGAATCGAACCGATCAGGTATGCCCCGAGGATGAAGAGGATCCACGTCATGTTGTTTCCCGGGGAGAGCTTGCCGTTGCAAGTCCAATCGCAAGTACTGCGACGCCCGTGCCTGACAGTAAATACGTCTCAGTCACACTACAGATGATCCAAACTGCCAGAATGCCGAGTGCTGCGATGGCACCGGGGCACATGCGGATGCGAAGCGTCAAAGTTGTGAGGGACATGATCAAGACACTGATGAAGAGCGTGAGCCCAACAAGCCCTGTACTCGCTGCCTCATACAGGTAGGTCGAATGAGGATCAAACTGTGAGTAGGTGATCTGTTCAACCTTCCGTCCAGTCAGTCCCGGGTAGTGCTCAAGTCCTCGCGAGAGGCCACCCAATCCCCACCCGGTCATTGGTTTGGCTGCGGTTACAGCGCGCGCCGCATTCCACATCTTGAGTCGGTAGTAAATCGAGCCCTGATTGGTGGGTTGCCAGATATCGATTTGACTGACGTCCAAGCCACTCATGGCCCTTTCGATGCGCTGTGCCATCCGATCCCCGACGGATGGGCCGGGAAGTGCAGTATCGATTGTGGACGCAAAGGCGATCCCAGTGAGGCAAACGGTCGTGATCAACAGGACGCGTAGACGCAATCGCTGGACCAGAACGGCAAGGCACACAAGCAGCAGGAGACACGATACGGCTGCAGCGAGCCACGCTCCACGACCAAACTGAAGGGGGAGTGCCAGCAGTGTGATGGCGGCACCCGCAAGGTGCCAGACGACAGACTTCCGTCCGGCTTCGGTCAGCGTGAGGCCGAAGTGCGCGGCCAGCGTCGCTGCGAGGACCAGACCTGTGCTCCCCATGAAGGCGAACGAACGAATTGAACCACCTTTCTCCTTTTCGATCCAATCTAGCCCTTGTAATAGAACGATGATCGCGACCCCAGTTCCCGCAATCGCGAACGCAGTCACTGCCAGTTTCCAGTGCTTGAGTACAGGCCATGCGGCAAATGGAATGAGGATCGAACGTAGAGCCTTGATCTGATCAGCGCCCCAAGCCGGATCTGGGGACCAGGTGATCGAAAGTGCGGACCAAAGGACCCAGGCTGCCATGGTGATGGCAATCGCATGACGGGGCATCGTCGACCACCCACAGGCGACACCTCCAATAGTGATCCGCAAAATGCTCCATACGATCAACGCACCGAGGAAAACATCCTTGGCCCAAGGCATCATCCCCAGCGGGGCACAGAACGCCCAAGCGACAAAGAGGTACGTATGAAGCCGGTGTCCGAACGGGTCAGCCATTTCTGCGCGAAGCAAACCTGTCATCGGTGTAGACGCTAGTGATTCGGATTGATTGGGAGCAGTCAGTGGCACGTTGATTTCAGAATGGTATGTGTCTAGTCGTGTGGTTGCACAAGCTCATCGCATGCGTAGACGACGTCACCAACAGAGATGTGGTTCACGTGACATTCTTTCTTGTTGTCGTCTGCGTTCTTTGATTCAACCAGAAAGGGGGCTGCGAGAAGGCGGCGTTCATCATTGTGGGGATACAGCGTCCATCGATGATCGGTAGGGCCGAAAATCGAGACGACTGGTGTTTGAAGTGCAATCGCGATGTGACGAGGTCCCGTATCGTTGGAAATGACGATTGCCGCATCCCGGATCAGACTCTTCAGCGCGCCGAGGGAAGAATGAGCGGCTGCGAGATCCACGCAAGGGGCAGATGTCAAAGCCGCAATCTTCGCCGTGATCTCCTGCTCTCTGCTGTTTCCAGCCAGCACGATCGACCAGCCGAAGCGTGCGTGCAAGGCATCCGCAACTGCGGCGAATCGCTCAGGAGGCCATCTTTTGTCGGGTCGATTCGCGCCGGGGACGAACACCGCCCAAGCACGCTCGCCTGCAGATTGCACAAACTTGGCAGCTTCAGTTTGTTCCTCAGTTGAAACATGCAGGGAGGCTGGAGGCGGTGTGGCGGTGTGATCAATCAGTCCTGTGTACCAGACAATCTGTGCCACAGGTGTTGAGCGATCTGGAGGCTTGACGGGATGGGTCAGCAGCCAAGATCGTCTGTCACGGGCGTAGCCGATTCGTTGCGCAATCCCTGTGCAACGAGCGATACAGGCTGATCGAAAACTGCCCGGGAGAACGAGTACGGTGTCCGCTCCCGTTTTGTTGAGCAATCTTCCCGCTCGCCAGGGGCCCAGCAGTCCCTTCTTTCCATCAACTTCAAGAATTTCATCAATCGCTTCGACTCCCTGAAGGAGTGCGCGATGATTCGGTCGAACGGCAGCAGTGATCTTTGCGCCATCGGGGAGCCGCTCCCGAAGGAGTTGGAGTGCTGGTGTTGCCATACAGACATCACCTATCCAGGACGGCATGATCACGAGGACGTGTTTCGCGGATGACCAATCGATCATGACGAATTCTCAAAAATGGATGACAATGCCGCTTTGAGATTCTCTGCACAGTGAGTTGCAATCGACGTGTCCGCCTCATTCGTCAGCAGGATCGTTCGACAGCCCGCGGCATTGCCCGCTTCAACATCACGGATGTGATCACCAATCATCCAGCTTGCTGTCAGGTCGATGTTGTGACGCTCCGCTGCCTCAAGAAGCATGCCGGGTTGTGGCTTCCGCCAGGGATGTTCCCGTGAGAATGCAGGCACTGAGCCATTCGGATGAAACGGGCACCAAAGCCAATCTAGGATGGGAACGGGTTCAAGAAGTGCCTGCGTCTGTGCATGTACAGCGCGTACATCGTCTTCATCGAACTTGCCTCGCGCAACACCGCCTTGATTCGTGATGACAATGAGCGGCCATCCAGCATCATGGAGTGCCTGGAGCGCCTCACGGACTCCTTCCAAGATCACGACGCCGGCGGGGTCACCAAGATCCTCATCATTTCGAATGATGGTGTTGTCGCGATCCAGGAAGATGGCGCCGCGGCTCATCGGACCATCTCCGTTGGGCGCATCGTGATGTCGCTGATGCACACATGGGGGGGCGTCTCGATCACGAATTGAACGGCATCGGCCACATCCTCAGGTGTCAGGGGAGAAGTCATCGATGCGTAATACGCCTCAGTATGGGAGCGTGTCTCGATGTCACGAATACTGGCCGTCAGATTCGTGGAGACCGCGCCAGGTGCGATGGTCGTCACGCGTATCGATGGGCCGCCGTGCTTCATCGCAGCGGCGCATTCCGCGCGCAGTCCCTCGCTGAAGGAGTCCATGGCAGCCTTTGTTGCTGAATAGACAGCAGCTGCGGGAAATGGGTGACGGCCTGCGACTGAAGAAATCATGACGAGATGCCCAGATCCTCGGGCCCTCATCCCTTGTATGACGGCATGAGTGACATTGAGCATGCCCATGAGGTTTGTGTCGACAGTGGCTTTCCAGTCAGGCAGTTCGGCGGTATCGATGGGAGCGATTGGCATGACTGCTGCATTGTTCACGAGCACGTTGACGCCTCCGGCAGCTTCCGCAGTCTTCATCAGCTCAGCAATGTCCTTCTCATTGGTGACATCTCCCTGCACGATGATGAAATCGCCCTTCCCACTGTCCGTCGTCTCTTGCAGCGCTTGACGATCGCGACCGAACAGAATGACTGTCTTCCCGCTTTCAGCCAGCCGGAGGGCGACCGCACGTCCAATTCCACTGCCTGCCCCGGTGACGATGGCGACCTCGTTCACAGATGGACTCCTCCCATCAGGCCCTCCGCGGACCCGCGGGGGTATCGTACGTTGATGGCTGTCTCCGATTCGTCTGATCGATCCGAGGGTGAACTGGTTGCTGCTCGCCGAGCCAAACTCGAGCGATGGCAGGCCGAATGGGGTATTGACCCCTGGGGATGCCGCGTCGACGGCCTGACACCGCTGGCGACTGCGCGTGCGATGTTTGATGCGGCTGCTGCCGATGCCGTCGATTCAGAATCTCCACCTGAGACCGATCCTCGCCCCATCGCTGTGGTGGCTGGCCGTGTGGTGCAACATCGTGCGATGGGCAAGTTGTGTTTCATGGTGTTGCGTGATGACTCGGGAGATCTGCAGATTTCGTGTTCCAAGGCCGATATGCCGATTGAGGCATTCAAGCTCGCATCCAAGATTGACTACGGAGATATCGTCGTCGCAGAGGGACGCATCGGTCGAACCCAACGGGGGGAAATTTGCGTGTGGGCCGAGCGGTTTGAAGTGCATTGCAAATCCCTGTCACCTCCACCCGAGAAGTATCACGGTCTGACAGACGCAGAACAGCGGTACCGCAGACGGTATGTCGACATGTACGCAACCCCCGAGACGATGGAAGTTTTTCAGCGACGGTCCGAAATCGTTTCTGCGATCAGGCGATTCATGGAGGAACGGGGTTATCTCGAGGTTGAGACTCCGATGTTGCATGCAGTTGCAGGCGGTGCTGCTGCTAGGCCGTTTACCACTCATCACAACACGCTTGATATGGAACTCTTCCTGCGGATTGCGCCGGAGTTGTATCTGAAGCGACTATTGGTCGGTGGCATGCGAAAGGTCTTCGAAGTCAATCGCAACTTCCGAAATGAGGGCATTAGTCGCAGGCACAATCCGGAATTCACAATGATGGAGGCC
>JAKVBW010000087.1 GCA_022446945.1 Phycisphaerales bacterium
GGCGCTGGCGATTGCGATTAGGAGCACCTGAACTGATCGATCAGGCGCAGCAGAGGGGGGTGTTCAATGAGTCATGGGACGTGGTGTTTGCGACCTCACTGATGTCGTTGAGTGATTTGGTTGCATTAATGCCTGCCTCATGTGCGGAACTGCCACGCATTCTTTACATGCATGAGAATCAGGCGGCTTATCCCTCATCAACTGGAACGGGTGATTCACGAGACGGACATGCCATCTCCACCAATTTGACATCCATGCTGGCAGCAGATCTCGTGATCTGGAACAGTCAGTGGAATCAGGACTCGTTTCTTCGAGCAGTTCGTCAAATGCTCAAGGCCAATGTCCGGCATGGTCTGAATGAGTTGCCCAAACTCATTGAAGCAAAGTCATTGATTCGTTGGCCGCCTGTGCCTGACATCAACAAAGACCTCCATCCGATTCCGCAAGAAGTTTTACATAATGCAAATGTGGCAAGGGACAGGGGCCTGACATTGGTGGTGTGGCCGCATCGATGGGAGCACGACAAGGGCCCTGGCGAGTTGTTGCACTTGGAAGAAACCTATGGCGAATCACATCAACTGGGATGGATCCTGTTGGGGCAGCAGTTCGCGCAGATTCCTGAAGAGTTTGAAGCATTCAAAGAGCATGCAGGTGATCGACTTCTGCAGGCTGGTTGGGTCGAAAGAGACGTGTACCTCGGATGGCTGCAGGTTGCAGAGTGGGTTTGTTCCACAGCAGTACATGAGTACTTCGGTATTGCTGTTGTAGAAGCCATGCTGGCCGGATGCCTTCCTTGGCTTCCAGAGCGTCTCAGTTATCCCGAGTTACTACCTTCCATTGCAAGGGGGTTGAGTCCCATGCATCCACCTGGAGCACCAGACGAGATTCTCGCAGCCATCCGGCAGCACCTTTCCCCGGCGATCGCAGCAACAGCAGTGAAGGCCCTGGAGGACGCGATGAACAAAGCCGCCCCCCTAGCCCGCCGATAATGACTCTTATGTCAAATTCGCACATAGGGGCTTACGGGGCCAAGAACACAGACTGATGCCCTCAGGGGTGCTTCCGCAGTACGCTGCCCCAATGGTTTCTCAGGGATCCGATGTCGTTCCATCTGGCCGGGCTCATGCGGAGATGCTCGGCGCGACATTGATCTGGCTGATATTCAGCCTGCTTCTCGCTGCAATCGTTCTCACGCTGATCAACCATGCCCAAAGAGAATCCGACGGCAGGCTTCGCGCCCGAGCCATCGCATCAGCCATCGTTGCTGCTGATCTTCCTATTGATGGAAGTGCCATACAGCAGATGCTGCATACCTTGACAGGAACAGCAGACGATCTGGTTGCGATCCAGATCTGGCGTGATGACCAGATCCTTGCTGAATCAGGGATGCCTGAAACGGACTCCCGCCATTTTGATGTTCAGATAAACGAGACGCAATTTGTCATTGTTCTCGGGGACGGATATGAATCCATCTTTCAGTTGTACGGAACCATGGGCACACTGGCTGCCCTGGGACTTGTCTTTGTTCTGATGAGCGTCTTCCTCGTGATCATGACCGGCCGTCTGGTTGGTAGACCGATTGCCGTCCTTCAACAACGCGCGAGCCTATTGGCTTCTGGCGATCTTCGCCCCCCTTCTGAGAATGCAGGAATGGGTGATTTTGGAGGCGTGGCATCGATGATGGAACACGTCAGGCGTCGCATGGAATCAGAGCGAGCAGAACATCAAGTGACTGCAGATGAACTCTCCCGGACCAACTCGCTGCAACGTCTGATGTTGCGTGAGCTCAACCATCGCATTCGCAATAACCTCGCATCTCTTGTCTCACTTGTCGCGGTCTCCCGTGTGGGCGAAGACAATGTGCCCGAGTTTGCGGCACGCATTGAACGCCGCATCGGTGCCATGTCATCCGTGCACGCGCTCCTCTCCGAACGTCAGTGGACGCCAGTCTCGCTTCATGATCTTGTACACCGACTCTCGCCAACAGAATGCGAAGAGCGGATGACGGTGGCTGGTGCCGAGGTCATGATCGGCGCTTCCCAGGCCACACCCTTGGCGATGGTCCTTCAGGAGATGTATGCCAATGCGATGGAACACGGCAGTCTCGCCTCTGGTACTGGCTGGCTTCGCATCCAGTGGGATATTGCGGGAGATCCATCGGGTGCGGACGTGCTAGTCCTCACGTGGCAAGAAACAGGTGGACCTCCGCCCGACCCCAACGCAGAAGCCGGCACAGGAACTTCTTTGATTAGAGGTCTGATCGAAGGAGAATTGCGAGGGGAAGTTCGCCTTCAGCACACCCCTGACGGTGTCTCGCATGAATTGCGCATACCCACACTTCCGAGTGCAGGACTCTAATCGCGATTGTCAGGAGTCGGTCAACCTGGCGTGCGTGATTGTGCACAGCCCCAACGTCAGCCGGCGTTGTTCCATTGTCTCGAATCCGTGCCTCTCGAGCATGGCCGAAAGTGCCGATGGATCAGCAAATGTGCTGATTGATCGGGGGAGATAGCGATACGCGCCCGATCGATCCCCTGCAATCAGGCCAGCTGTCAGTGGCATCAAGTGCCGCGTGTACAGGGTGTTCATCATGCGGATCAGCGGATTGGAGGGTGTGCTGAACTCCAGTATCAGAAGTCTGCCGCCCGGGCGAAGGATGCGCGCGAATTCAGCAACAGCTCTTTCGGGCTCCGCCACATTCCGGATGCCGAATGCAATTGTGATGACATCCATGGAGAGATCTTCCAGTTCGATGTCCATCGCATCGCCCTTCTGATATGTCGGACGATGTTTGATGGGTATGCCAGCTGCCTTCCGCCTGGCAATCTCCAACATGGCCTCTGTGTAGTCAATGCCAAGCGTTCGAGCAGGATGTTCCTGAGCAAGCATTGCGGTGAGATCACCGGTGCCACATGCCATATCGAGGACATGATCATTGGGAAGAATCTTCGCCATCTCAACGGCTCGTTTGCGCCAGGCCTGATCTCGCCACATGGAATGGAGCCGATTGTTGAGGTCATATCGAGGCGCGATATCCGTGAACATCGCTTCAACCCGTGCCGCTTTGTCTACTGCGGTATGAGGGTCCTCACGGAGATCTTCCGCTGACCAGCCTGTGGCATGCTGTGATTTGGGCATGGTGCACCATCTTACCTGTGACACAAGGGGCGGCCCCTGTGCGTGGTAGACTCAGCCACATGGATCCGCTCAAGATCGTCATCGCTGCCACTCCCCTGCTTGCCTGCAACTGCGCCTATCTCGACCATGCGCGTCATATGGTGGGCGATTTTGCCGCTTCTGCCCAAATCCACCGTGTGGGCGGTGAGCCGCTCAGTCTGCGGATGGATATTCGCACGCTCGTCTGCGCTTCCGACCCATATGTCGACACCTCGCTATGGATGACGGATCTGGATGCGGAGGCCCTCGAAAATGGCGATCTGACGAGTGGCCAGATTCTGCACATCGAGTTGTTGTTTCCTCCTCAGCCCGGGGAGACGCCCATCGATCCGGATGCCACCAATCTCTCTATTCGCTACATCGTGATTTCCAATGGTGAGGTGGGCCTCTATGAAGGGGGCGGGTTCGGTTATCCATTGGGCAGTGTCGAAGACGGCTCGATGTCGCTTCGCATCGAACCCTCCGGCATGGTGTTGACAGAATCGACGGAAGGCTTTGTGGATCTACTCTCGCCCGCAAGTATTTCTGCGGTGTTCAGTGGCAACTGTGATGACGTTCTTGGCGGCCGCATGGCAGACAGTGTGGATCAGTTCATGACCAACACATTTGGCCGCACTTTGTACGTGCACGGTTCGCTTCCACAGCACAACAACGGTGGCAGCTGAGAAGCCATCCGAGCCCATCAACACATGTTTTTCTGATCGATCAATCCTCGGCTGAGGCTGATTTGGCAGGCGTCTTTTTGGTTGCAGCCTTCTTCTTCTTGGGCTTGGCTGCTGCCGAGATCTCTCCCACGCGAATCCGAAGGAGCTGCTGCCTATGTCCGGTCTTGCGATGATAGTTCTTCCGGCGTTTGAATTTGATGACGTCGATTTTGTCACCTTTGACTTCGCCAACCACCTCTGCTGTCACACTTGCACCATCGACATAGGGCGTTCCAAGCGTTGCCGGACCGTCGCCCTGGTCCTTGATGGCGAGGACACGGTCAAATGTGATGGTCTCACCCTCTGCTGACTCACCTCGCACATCAATGTCAAGGATGGCCCCAGGGGCGAGTTTGATCTGGCTTCCGCTGTCTTCGACGATGGCGTACACGGGAGAACTCCTTAGGACCGGCCCTCGATCGCTCGAAGGCGGGAATCGAGCATCATAACGGTCCATGGGCCAAGTGCCAAGCAGAGACCAGCACCGCCTGCTTGCGATCGCTGTGGGGGGAGCTACGCTCCCCTGTCATGTTCACCTTCATTGATTGGCTGGTCGTCGCAGGCTATCTCGGCCTTGTAGTGCTGATCGGCGGCATGGCATCTCGCCGGAAAGAGCAAGGAGACGATTTCTTCCTTGCGGGCCGTTCCATGCCCGTGTGGGCAGTTGCAGTGTCAACGCTGGCCACAGCAGTATCAGCAGCAACTTTCATTGGCGGACCTCAACAGGGCTTTCGGGGCGACCTGTCCTATCTGACCTTCAAGTTCGCGGGACTCGCAGCCTTCATCATCGTTGGCTTCATCTTTCTACCTGCGATTTTTCGTGCGGGGACACCCAGCGTCTACGGCTTGATTTCGCAGCGATTCGGCGCCAGCGCAGGAGGCAGTGCCGCAGCGATGTTTGGAATCGGTCGATTGCTAGCCAGCGGCGCGAGACTCTTCATGACCGCCATTCCTTTCTCGCTGGTGGCATTTGGGGACGCATCCGGTGCTTCTCTGGCAACGGCCATTGTGTTGGTTGCCACTGCTGCATGCATCTACACCATGTTGGGCGGTGTTCGCGCTGTCATCTGGACGGATGTGCTGCAGGCCTGCGTGCTGGTGGGATCTGTTTCAGTTGCAGTGGCCCTCTTGTGGGCGCAGGTGGATATGCCGCTGACCGATGCCATCGAACGGATGGATGCAGCGGGCAAACTCCGGATGATCGATTGGTCATTCTCCTGGACCAATCCATACACGGTGTGGGGTGCTGCGATCGGCATGACACTGTTTCTCGTAGCGGCTTACGGAACGGATCAGGATCTCGCGCAGCGGCTGCTCACGTGCCGGACACCCAGAAAGGCCGCATGGGCTGGGATTCTGTCAAACCTCATCGGCTGGCCCGTCACCTTTCTCTTCTTGGCGCTCGGTGTGCTGCTATGGCTCGAGTCCGAAACACACGGACCGATTGTGTCGGCACTTGCGCCAGAAGGTGATCGAGATGTCTTTCTCCATTTCATCTTGCGTGACATGCCGACAGGCCTCAGAGGCCTCATGATGGCAGGTCTCTTTGCGGCAGCCATGAGCAGCCTTGACTCGGCGCTCAACGCGTTGGCTGCCTCAACCACCTCGGACATCATCCGGCCATGGCGCGCCAAGCGAGGACTTGAAGTGATGAGTCCTGCACGCGAAACAGCCATGGCACGCGGGATCGTTGTGGGCTGGGCGATGGCGCTGACGCTCTTTGCCATCCTCTGCGCCTACTGGCAATCTGCAAGCGGAGAAACGCTCCTAGATTTTGCCCTCGGCGTCATGGTCTTTGCATACGCGGGACTCTTGGGTGTGTTTCTAACAGCCTTGCTGACCCGGCGCGGGAATGCGGGCTCAGCTGTTGCGGCGCTCTTGACTGGATTGATCGCTGTTCTGTTGCTACAGCCCTTTGTCTGGGACATCTGGATCGGCTGGTTTGATGCAGATACATCCCCACTGCCGGCCCCCGCCTTTCCTTGGCGAATGGCAATCGCCACGTCGCTCGCATGGCTGGTTTGCTTGATGGGGCGCCCGCCGATCAGTTCGAAAGTCGGCTGAGCCTGGCAATCGCTTCCTCAAGAACCGGCATCGTCTTGCAGAATGCAAATCGCACCAGATGCGCGCCGTCAGCAGGATCCTTGTAGAAGGAACCCGGAGGGATCGCTGCAACGCCGATCTCCTTGACAAGATGTTCGCAGAAGTCTTCTGATTGAGCGTAGCCGAATGGCGTGTGGTCACACATGACGAAGTACGAGCCAGCAGGCACGCTGACATTGAATCCGACGGAACGAAGGGCGTTGCAGAGGAGATCTCTTCGTGCGAGATAGTCCACGCCGAGTTGGGCGTAATACCCCTCCCCCATCGATAGGGCAGTCGTTGCACCATGCTGAAGAGGCGTTGGGACGGCATAGGTGAGGAATTGATGAGCGGCTTGAACAGCGCGGGTCAGATGTGCAGGGGCAATCGCCCAGCCTATTTTCCATCCTGTGAGCGAGAAGGTTTTCGCAAGAGATCTCAGCGTGATTGTGCGTTGCCACATGCCAGGGATCGTGCTGATTGGGATGTGCCGGCCTTCGTACACCATGCGGTCGTAGACCTCATCCGCGATAAGAATGAGATCATGTTGCTCGCACAGACTCGCCAGACCTTCGAGTTCCTGTTGAGAGGCCACATGCCCTGTTGGGTTGTGAGGCGTATTAAGGATGATTGCCCGAGTACGTGGCGTGATCGCGGCGCGAACCGCATCCACATCAATGCCGAAATCGGGCGGGCGTGTCGTGATCGGGACCATCGTGGCACCAGCCATGGCAATGGTGGCTGGATAGGAATCGTAGAACGGTTCAAAGACAATGACCTCATCCCCAGGATTCAGCAAGCCGAGCATCGTGGCGGCAATACCTTCGGTACATCCCGATGTCACGGTGATGTCTGTATCAGGGTGGGCTGAGATCTCTGTTGAGGCATGGAAGTCATCGGCAATGGCTTGTCGAAGAGAAGGGATGCCAGCCATCGGCGCATATTGATTGTGCCCATCCAACATGGCGCGATAGGCCGCTTCGATCACCTCGGGTGGCCCGTCAAAATCCGGGAAACCCTGGCCGAGGTTAATGGCATCATGTTCCAAGGCCAGCCGGCTCCAGGTGGCGAAGACGGTTTCTCCGAATGACTGGAGTCGTTTGGCGGTCACATTCATGGCATCAGCGTAGCGACCAGTCACCCGAGTCGATACATGGCATGTTGTCGTACTGACCATGTGGCATCAGGTAGATCCATGCCTCTTGGATCGCGCCATGACTTAGCGTGATAGGAATCTGGATGCGCTCATACCAATCAGGATGTTGTTCGAGCGCATCAATGCGTTGCAAAGTCTGATCGTCGACATAAAAAACCTCTCCGACGATCTTTGTCGACCCGCTTGATTCAACCGCTGGATAGCGGCCGAGATCACGCATCGTGAAGCAAGGCTCAGTAGCTCCACTTTCCCCGATGGCAGGTGACAAATAGGTCAACCAATGTGTTTCGCCGGTTCTCAGAGTGCCATAGACAAAAAGGGTGGTCATCGTCTGGAGCACCTCTGAGGGGCCATTCCAAGAGTTTGACATAATGTCATGGAGGCCATGGATGGGGTGAGTGCTGGATGGCGTTCTTGGGCTCAGCCAACGGACAGGGCGGGATTCGAACCCGCGGTAGAGCGTGAGCCCTACGCCGGTTTAGCAAACCGGTACCTTCAGCCGCTCGGTCACCTGTCCTTTTCGAGGCGGGCAGTGTACCGACAACCCTCTGTCACATCACCATCTCTTCCAAATGACGAATCAAAGAATCTATCGGTTTAGAGATCGCACTTGGGAGGAAATGAAAGAGCTGATCAGCCAATATGATCGCGATGACAACGAAGAGGCCCGCTGCCAACCATTGAGCCGCATGAGAATCCTTGGAGAAACGGAAATCGCCCATCGGTGAGGCTCCTTCTGGCTTTCAGTCTCTCGAATCTAGCACATCAGACATCGACAATTCGGCCAATATCCGGTTGTAAACGCCCAAAATCGGCGATTATTGCTTGACGCTGCTCTCTTATTGGTGTGCACTAGTCATGTGGGGTGGCCAACTACAGGCCCCGTTCCGCGCTGAAAGAGAGTATTGAGAAAATGAAGCACCGAGTATTCACTGTCACCGGCGCGGCGATCACTGCCATGATTGGCGGTTCTGTCGCGTTCGCCTCAAGCAACCTCACTGCCACACCGACCATCAAAGCTGCATGTGAAGCTTTGCAGGTTGAGGCATGCACGATTCAATCGCTTCAACTGCGTCCGGATGGCATGGACGGGTATCGGCTTGATTTGGTGATTGAAGGCCGTGATCGGAGTCTGGAATTGTGGCCCCATGACATCCGGGGTGTGGATTATCAGCTCATCGTCCAAGAAGAGGATGGCTCATTTACCAACGATGTACCTGGGCCGGTCAATACCTATCGCGGGATCGATATAGCAGACGCTGCGGTTCGGCTCGCTGTTGGCATCGAAGAAGACGGATTTCGTCTTCGCCTGATTGATTCAGACAATCGTCAATGGTTCGCAGAACCTCTCATCGATCGTGTCGCCGGGGCGAATGCATTCACCTACGCTGTCTATGAAGGCGAGGCGATTATCTCTCCTGAGAACAACTGCCCTGTGGATGAGACTTGGCGCGTCATCGATTCCTCGACAACTTCTCATGACCAGCGGATTGGCACACCTCGCGGCATTCTGGCTGCCGAGATGGCCGTGGATGCCGATTTTGAGTTCTATCAACTGTATGGAAGTGTGAGCGCTGTCGAGAACCGCGTCAACTCGGTCATCAACAGTGTGAACCTGCAGTATGAATCACAGTGCTCGCTGACACATGAAATGCAGACCATCGTCGTTCGAACAAATAGCAGTGATCCCTACAGCGGGGATATCGAAAGTCGACTGGAACAATTGCGGGCGGATTGGAATGGCAACAATCATCCTGGCATCAATCGAGACATCGTGCATCTCTTCACCGGACATTCATCAGGTGGGACGATCGGTCTTGCTTATCTCGGCGCTGTCTGCACTTCGTTTGAATATGGGGTGGTGGAATCAAGCTGCTGTGGCTCTTTCGGATGCGCTACAGATCTCTCTGCTCATGAAATGGGACACAACTG
>JAKVBW010000088.1 GCA_022446945.1 Phycisphaerales bacterium
TTTATCAGATGCGCTGCTGGACTTGCGGGGGGTGCCATCTACGTCGGGTACAACGGTCGGGCCGAACTCAGTGACAATGAACTGCGGACGATCGCCGACACAGTGCATGTGGGGTGGCACAGGCAGAACGAGCCTCCGAAGGGAGCTTGTTGTATTGCTGAACGATGTATCGAAACCATCGAGTCCGCCTGCGATGATGTCGGTGGCCGCTGGTCGGGAGCTGGCACCGACTGTGTGTCCGTACGGGCAGCTTGTCCGTTAGCAACACCAGGCGATCTTGACGGGAACGACAGGGTTGATATTCGGGATGTCGGGATTCTCATGAGCCTGTGGGGCGATGAGTAGTTCAGATGCGTTTCCGAGCCGCATAGGCAGCATTGAGGTTGGTGATTGTGCGTCTGGGGAACCACAAGATCCATCAGACTGCTAGAATGGTCGTTTGACGGGTCCGGGCCGCATAGACAGGTACTCAACGTGACACATCAGTTAACCGAGCGTCCTCCGGTGAGTGAGCCAACTCCGGTGGAAACTGTCGCTGTACGGTTTGCAGGAGACAGCGGTGATGGCATGCAGCTGGCGGGCGGTCAGTTCACCAGTGCAGCAGCCATTCGTGGTAACGACTTTGCGACATTCCCGGATTATCCAGCTGAGATTCGTGCGCCGCGGGGCACGACCTTCGGCGTGTCAGGATTTCAGGTGCATTTTGCCGCCAAGCCGATTCATACGCCTGGTGACGCGATCGATGTGCTTGTGGCGATGAACCCTGCAGCCTTCAAGATGAATGTGGGCGATGTTCGCCAAGGTGGCATGATCATCGCTGACGAGGATGAGTTCACCAAGGTCAATCTCAAGAAGGCCGGTTACGGACCAGAGGAATCACCACTTGCCGATGAAATACTCGGCCAGAGATACCGCATTATCACGGTTCCATTGAGTCGCATGGTGCGTGAAGCACTGTCGGAAAGCGGTCAAGGCGTCAAGGAGATCGATCGCTGCCGAAACATGTTTGCGCTCGGACTCGTCTGTTGGATGTATGACAGACCGCTTGAACCAACGATCAACTGGCTTCAGTCGTACTTTGGCGACAAAAAGAATCGTCCAGAGGTCGCGGACATGAATGTGACCGCACTGAAGACTGGTTGGGCATTCGGTGAGACGACAGAGGCCATCCCGCAACGTTATGCCGTTGCAGCTGCGGAACTTCCTTCCGGTCGATATCGCAAGATCAGCGGCAATGAAGCTTTGGTTCTCGGTCTGGTTGTGGCTGGCAAGAAAGCGGGCAAACAGGTTTCCTATTGTGGTTATCCCATCACACCGGCATCCGATCTGCTTCATGGATTGGCCAACCTCAAACGGTTTGGTGTTCAGACATTTCAGGCAGAGGACGAAATTGCCGCTGTGGCTTCAGCCATCGGTGTCAGTTATGCAGGCGGCATCGGTGTCACAGGAACATCCGGCCCTGGATTGGCGCTGAAGGGGGAGGCGTTGGGTCTCGCTGTGATGCTGGAATTGCCAATAGTCGTTGTCGATGTACAGCGGGCGGGACCTGCAACCGGGATGCCCACCAAAACCGAACAAACGGATCTCCTGCAGGCGTTCTACGGACGAAGTGGAGAAGCGCCCTGCATTGTGCTGGCAGCCAGTTCCCCGTCTGACTGTTTCGAAACTGCCATCGAAGCCGTGCGATTGGCGACCAGAGCGATGTGTCCAGCGATCCTTCTGAGCGACGCATCGATTGCCAATGGTGCAGAGCCATGGATGGTGCCCGATGTGTCGGCGATTCCTGAGATCGAGATCATCCATCCCGAGGCTTTATCCGACTCTGATGAGCCATTCGAACCCTATTTGCGTAACGAGGAAACGGGGGCACGTCGATGGGCGATTCCTGGAACGCCGGGTTTGGAACATCGTGTGGGCGGGTTGGAGAAGCAGGACATCACCGGAGATGTCAGTTACGACGGACCGAACCACCAGAAAATGCTGGCTTTGCGTGCGGAGAAGATTGCCAAGCTTGCGAACGTGATCCCTCCGATGGAAGTCGGAGGCGATGTCGGGGCAGAGACGCTCGTCTTGGGTTGGGGCGGCACCGCAGGGGCAATCCTTTCGGCTGTCGAGCGTATGCGTGGTGATGGCGTCCAACTTGCATACGCGCACCTTCGACATCTCAACCCGTTCCCATCAAATCTCGGAGAGATCCTCGGGCGGTACAAGAGAGTCATCATTCCTGAGATCAACTCAGGTCAATTGCGGATGCTGATCCGGGGGATGTTTCTCGTTGATGCTCGCGGAGTCAACGTCATTCAGGGACGCGGATTCCACGTGGACGAATTGGTTGAGGGCATTCAGAATGCAATGGGGGACAAGTCCTGATGCGTGCACCTGATCTTCCACTTCCGACGTACAAGCCCAAGGACTTCACATCCGATCAGGATGTGCGTTGGTGTCCGGGGTGCGGAGACTATGCCGTACTGGCGTCTGTCCGAAAGGCACTGCCAAAACTCGGGCGCCGGAAGGAGGAATTCGTCTTCGTTTCAGGCATTGGGTGTGCCGCTAGATTCCCGTACTACATGGAAACATATGGCATGCACTCCATTCATGGACGTGCGCCTGCATTCGCAACAGGCATCAAGTTGGCGAATCCCGATCTGGATGTCTGGCTTGTCTCAGGAGATGGCGATCTACTCTCGATTGGGGGCAATCACACGATGCATGTCATGCGGCGCAATGTTGGCGTTCGCATCTTGCTTCTCAACAATCGAATCTATGGATTGACGAAGGGTCAGTACTCGCCGACAAGTGAACGCGGCAAGGTCACCAAATCGACTCCCATGGGCTCGATCGACGAGCCCGTCAATCCTCTGGCGTTGGCATTGGCTGCCGAGTGCACTTTCGTAGCACGTTGTATTGATATTGATGCGAAGACACTGACTGCCACGATGGAACGTGCTGCTGCTCACCCCGGTTGTGCATTCATCGAGGTCTATCAGGATTGCAACATCTTCAACCACCAGGCGTGGTTCTATGCCTCACAGAAGGACGCACGTCCAAACAACACCGTCGATTTGGTTCATGGGGAGCCTCTGATCTTCGGGGAAAATCGGGACAAGGGTGTGATGATCGTCAATGGTCGACCCCGCGCGGTGACGATTGGCGAAGGTGGCGTTACTGAAGAGGACATTTTGGTCTTCGATGAGACAGATCGAACACTGGCGTTCACACTTGCCAACATGCATTGCCCGGATCTGCCGGAGCCACTCGGAGTGTTGTACTGCCATCCTGATCGGCCAGCCTACGAGGAGGCCAGTCGAACACAGATACAGGACGCACAAGCGGATGGATCGGCGGATCTGCAGAAGCTTGTCGATGGGCCCGATACATGGATGGTCGGGAGCTGAGTTCACTTCCAACGCATTGTGATGTGCTCGTCATCGGAGGTGGTCACGCCGGTGCCGAGGCAGCATGGGCAGCTGCGCATGCGCTGGGGGATCACGGCCGGGTCATTCTGCTCACGATGGATCCAGAAAAGATCGGTGTCATGTCATGCAACCCAGCCATCGGGGGTCTGGCGAAGGGACAGGTTGTTCGAGAAGTAGATGCACTGGGGGGGATCATGGGCCGCGCAGCAGATGCTGCAGGGATCATGTTCAAGGTATTGAATCAATCACGCGGTCCAGCTGTTCAGGGGCCCCGAGCGCAATGCGACAAGGATCGATACGCCGCCGCTGTACAGGCCATCCTGTCCACACGTTCTAATCTTGAAGTATCAACGGGAACCGTGGACGACATTCTGATTCAGAATGGAGTCTGTGTCGGAGTCAGAACCGCAAGTGGCCAGGAATGCAGAGCATCTGCCGTGGTGTTGACGACCGGTACGTTCATGCGTGCGTTGATGCATGTCGGAGAGGATCAGACGCGAGGTGGTCGTGTTGGTGAGGGCTCTGCCGATGGAATATCGGGTTGTCTCAGACGTCTGGGGTTTGATCTCGGTCGATTGAAGACGGGGACACCACCCCGATTGTTGAAGACATCGATCGAATGGGATGGGCTACCTGTGCAAAAGGGCGACGAGTCTCCTGTCCCATTCAGCGATCTGCATCAGGAGCCATTTCCGACACTTACTCAAACAACTTGCCGTCTGACCCACACGACGGCGGATTGCCATGGTCTCATTCGCGACAATCTCGACAAGGCACCGATGTTCAGTGGCCAGATCGATGCTTCAGCAGGCCCTCGCTATTGCCCGAGCATCGAGGACAAGGTCGTTCGGTTTGCAGATCGCGACAGCCACCACGTTTTTCTTGAACCTGAGACATTGGATGGTGAATCGATCTATTGCAACGGCATCAGTACGTCATTGCCGCCAGAGATACAGCGGGAGATTGTTCAGCTCATGCCCGGTTGCGAGGCTGCGGAGATTCGACAGTACGGTTACGCGGTCGAGTATGACATGATCTGGCCACATCAACTTGATGCGACCTGCGAAACCAAACTCGTTCCTGGTCTTTTTACTGCCGGTCAGATCAACGGCACAAGTGGCTATGAAGAGGCAGCAGGGCAGGGGTGGATTGCCGGTGTCAACGCTGCGAGACGTGCGCGTGGAGAGTCTCCGATTCGCTTGTCGCGTGATCGTGCTTACATCGGGGTCATGCTGGACGATCTTGTCACCAAAAAGCCGCGGGAACCCTACCGCTTGTTTACGAGTCGAGCCGAACATCGGATGCTCCTGCGCGCCGACAACGCGGATGAGCGATTGACGGCGCTTGGCCGCGAAATCGGGACCGTTTGTGATGCCCGTTGGGACATATGGCAGGCAAAGTTGTCGCGTCTGGAGGGGATACGGGATCGTCTGGATCAGTTTCATGGTGAGGGTGGCAAGAATCTTGCTGCACTGGCACGGCGTCCCGATGTCAGCGAGGACGAAATCATCAGGAGACTCGGAGGAGAGGATGATGCCGATGAGGTCAGGCGAGTCATGACCGATACGCGTTATGACGGATATGTCAAACGTCAGCAGGCTGAAATCAAGCGGCAACGTGAGGCGGACGGTGTCACGATTCCATCGACGCTGGACCCATTCCGTGTGACCGGTCTTCGGAGCGAAGCAGTAGAAGCGATTGCCCACTTCAAACCAGCAACGCTGGGGCAGGCGAGTCGTCTTGCAGGCGTCACGCCAGCGGACGCCACCGTACTTGCGGTTGCGATTCGAAGATCGCTTGCGGACTGATTCTAGTTTGCGTTCATCGCATCGGATGTGGGATGCATCTTCGCGATCTCTGTGGCAAGCCTCTCAAGTTGGCTGTCCTGAGGCCGCTGTTCAATCATGGATTGCAGCAGTGCATTGCATTTGTCGATCGTCTCTCGTGCAAGAGGTTCTCCCCCAAGGTAGGGCTCAAGTGCAACGACCTGGGTGAGATAAAGCGGGATGTCGCGACGGGCGTCCGCATCCTCTGGGTTACGCCGGAGGTACTCCATTAGGAGTATTGCTCCATCAGCCAATTCACTTCGTCCACGGACTTCGTCACCCCCACCTGCCTCCAGATAGGCAAGGTAATAACGGGCCCAAGCTAGATCTCGCTGTGCTCTGCCACTCGCCGGTGCGGCTGCGGCGAGATCTGAGAAGTTCTGCAATGACGATTCGTAGTGAGGTCTCGCCTGATCGCGAGCCGTTTCTTCCCCTTCGATTGCAGACACTTGTTCATAGACTGCGTAGCCCTCTCGTCGCGAGATCAGTGCGAGATCACGTCGCACACCGTAAGCGTTGAGATCATCGATGTTCTGTTCCAGAATTGAGCGGGCTGATTTGACACTTTTCAGCATCTCGTCCAACCGTCCTGCTTCTGCGTGACAATCTGCGAGTCGAAGCGAAGCCTGATACATCACTCGAATGTGCTGAAACATTGCTGCATCATTGTCCAGCAGCATGCGTCCATAATCGACGATTTCTGAATACAGAGGCTGCGCCTGTTCTGGTGTGCCTGCCAGATATCGAACATCGCCCTTGCGTGTCAGGATCTGCATGTGCAACAGCGTGGGAACCACATACATGGGATCCTCATCCAACCAGAGGTCATTGATCTCCGCTGCTTCCTCATACAGTTGTTGAGCATCTAGCGGCCGTCCCAGATTTGAATAGGCACCTCGGGATCCGCCCAGTACGTCACCGACGTCAATGCGCGCTCGAATTCTCGCTTCACGCACCATTTCGAATACAGGGTGTGTTTCGCTGTCGAGGTTCTGTCCTTCAATGAGGTGATAGATCGCGTCAGAACGTTCTTGGACGAGATCTGCAATCGCACGTCTGACATCGATCGAGGCATCCATGACGAGTAGTCGTTCGTAGATGTCACCCCCCAGCTTTGATGCAGTATAAATCGAGGACACCAGGTCATCGTTGACAGCGCGCAGACGTGTTTGTTGCTTGTAGATGATCGACAATGTGACGGAAGTCCAAATGAGGCTTCCTAGGATCAGTGCCGTGATTGAGACAGAACATGCAACCAATGCCCGGTGTCTCTTGGCAAATTTTCGAATCAGATAAATCCGGCTTGCCGGCCGCGCAAGAATGGGCTCGTCATCCAGAAATCTTCCAATATCGCTTCGAAGTTCAAGTGCCGATTGATATCGACGATCCCGCGTTTTCTCGAGAGCCTTCTTGGCGATCGTTTCAACATCACCAGCGAACTGTGCTTCAAGCGAACTCAGGCGAGTAGGCTCGTCCTGTTTGATCACGCGCACCATTTCATGAAGCGCGGCTTCCTTCATGTCGTAGGGGAGATGATTGGAGAGAAGTTCGTAAAGGACGACGCCAAGGGTGTACACGTCCGATCTTGCATCAATATCGTCCGGGTCGGCATCACATTGTTCCGGGCTCATGTACTGAATGGTGCCGATGAGTTGGCCGACGTTGGTCATCTGCGTCACTGCGGCCTGATCGGAGTCAGTGGCTCTAGCCACACCGAAGTCAATCAGTTTCGGTTCGCCATTCCCGCCAACGAGAATGTTTCCCGGCTTCAGATCGCGGTGCACAATGCCGCGTAGATGCCCGTGATGAACAGCACCACAGACCTTCATGAACAGCACCAGTCGATCACGCAATGAGAGATTGTTTGTATTGGCGTAGTGGGTCAGCGACGTGGCATTGGGTATGTACTCCATTGCGAAGTACGGCAATGCGCCGCTGGGACTTTCCCAGGTTCCCGTCTGATAGATTTGCGCGATATTGGGATGTCTGAGCCTTGCCAATGTCTGGGCTTCAAACTGGAATCTGGAGAGCAACGCTTTGGTGGCCAGGCCAGGCCGAATCATCTTGAGGGCCACGCGTCGTCGAGGGTCTTCCTGGACTGCCTCGTAGACGGCCCCCATGCCTCCGGATGCCATCAAGCCGACGATCCTGAAGCCATCGATCTGATCAGGGACTGGAGGCATCCCCAATTCCTCAAATGGCATGTCTCCAGAACCGCTTCGGGGAAGGGTTTCGTCGAGTGATGGGGTTGGGTCGTTTGTGGAGGTCATGGTGGACTCATCGCCATTCTGAACGATTCTCGGCCGAATCGGGCTTTGGAACCCTGAATTTGTGAGTGGACCCCGCTCTCAGGGGGTGTAAACTCGAATGTACGATCCTACGGGATCTTGGGAGAAAGGTCTGGGCATTGTTATCGTCCGTTCGCCTTCAGGTGGCTTGGTTGGTGATTCTGGCTCTCATGTCAGGAGGCCAGGCTGTCGCACAAGAATTCATTGCTGCTGGCAATGATTGCACCGAGCCGGGGCTCGGGGCCTGTTGCCTCAATGGGGGGGTCTGCTATTGCCAGAGTGAGATCGTCTGTGACATTTTTGGGGGGGTCTGGTTCCCTGGCCAAGAATGTGAAGATGTCATCTGCGAAACGAATTGCGGCGGCAACTGCAGTCCTGGGGAAACGCTGGATTGTTTTGGCAACTGTGTGCCAATCAGTTGGATCGGTGACGGCTATTGCGATGATGGTTCCTACCAGTGGGACACCAACAACATCTACCTCAATTGTGAAGAATTCGGTTGGGATGGTGGCGACTGCCCCCCAGGGGATATTCCGACGGAACCAGGCGCGTGTTGTATGGCGCAGGAAGACTGCGAGGGCATTTGTGAGGTGCTTTCCTACGCGGACTGCATGTCAGCAGGAGGTGTCTTCCTCGGAGCTCGAACCTCATGCCTGACCGCAACCTGTGAGTGCCCCCCCGGGCAGATCGGCGATTGCGAGGGCAATTGTTTCCCGCTTCACTGGCTCAGTGATGGCAGTTGTGATGAAGGTGCGGGTTATCCGATCAACGGCCCCGATCATCACTCCTACTACGTTTCACTCGGCTGTCTAGAACTCGCCTGTGATGCGGGTGACTGCATCGGGCTGTGTTCGGGAGCGTGTTGCGTGGGGAATGACTGCGTCAGTTACTTGAATGTCATCGAGTGCAGCGCTGTGGGTGGGACTTTCTTGGGGTCCGGTTCGGAGTGCGCCGGCGTCCAATGCAGCGACTACTTGGTGCCGACCGTACTGAGCAGTGAAGTTGATATGCCCTGGTCGGGGAGCGGCGGGGGGGAGTATGCCGGAGAGGTGTCAGCGTCAGATGGTCTGCTCGCTGTTGCCGTGACCGGCGTTGTTGTCGGTGGGAATGTGTACGCCGGTGTGCACATCTACGACGCTGAGGGCAACTTTGTCGATCGGCTTATTCACACCGTTCCGGGTTCGAACTACCCAAAGATCGACGTCGATGATGGTCGAGTCGTCATCGCAACCGACGGGAGGGTCGATATCTATCGGCAGGACGCTGGATTTGTGCTCGAGCAGTCCATCATCATTCAAGACTTGTCCGTGATCTGTGTGACGCTGAGCGGCCCGCATCTCATGGTGGGTGGTCACCACACCCAGTTCGGTAGTGTTGTGC
>JAKVBW010000089.1 GCA_022446945.1 Phycisphaerales bacterium
CGATGCGTCCGTCCTGTGGCAGCCTGCGCTCTGCAATGTCCAGATTCGCCATGACCTTGATGCGAGACACAATCGGAAGGTGAAGATGTGGAGGAGGCGGAACCATTTCGTATAGAACGCCGTCGATGCGATAACGCATCTTGAATTCTTCTTCGAAAGGTTCAAAGTGGATATCACTGGCCTTGTCCTTGATCGCCTGCAGGAGAACAAGATTGAGCAGCTTGACAACCTTGTTGTCCTCTGAAGCCGCAGCAAGTTGATCAAGATCGATCGATTCGCCGCGTCCTTCCAATGCCGCAAGGGTGTCGGAATCCTCCAAAGCCGCCATCACATCCAGCATCGAAGAGCCACCCTGACTCTCGCTGCTTGAGTAGAGGCGATCCAGTGCCGCTTCTACTGCTTCGGGGGGGGCCACCACCGCCTTGACCTTGAAGCCCATGAGCATCCGGAGGTCATCGACCGCTCGAAAGTTGTCAGGGCTCTTCATCGCAATCGTGATGGCTTTCCGTGCAGCGTCGAAGGTGACCGGCGCAATCTGATAAGTCCGCGCTGTTTCTGCTGGCAATTGCTCGACGAGAGATTCGTCGATCATTTCCGGATCGAGTTCAATGAAGTCCAGTCCAATCTGGCCCGACAACGCTTGGAGAACATCCTGATCGTTGATCTTGCCCAACTCGACAAGTATCTCGCCGACCTTGGTGCGCTCGCCTTTGGCGCGACGGCGTTTCTGAATCGCCAGCGCCTCATGAACTTCGTCTCGAGTGAGTTTGCCCAGCTTCACCAGGACGCGGCCAAACCGCCTGCCTTTGAGCTCCGCTTCCGCGCCGGTACCACGACTCCGTCGTCGTTTGGTACTGCTCGAGGATCGTTTGCCTTCGGAACCGCCATTGGACTCAGGTTTCTTGGATTCGCCTTCGTTGACCATCAATGGGTTCCTGCTTGCTGCGGCTAGAGGGTCTCAAATGACATGTGGAAGCAATCTGAGCACCCCATGAGTCTTTCGCCCCATGTTGCCCGCTGGATGCAGTATCCATTGGAAAGGGCCCCCGATCAAGCCGGTTCAAGCACCTTTCAGGGATACGCCAACGTCCGTTTGCAATGATTTGGTCAGGAGCTGCTTGTTTCAGCCTGATCCAATTCAGTCCGGCCAACAGCCTTCCCGACCCTATGAATGCGGTTGGTCAACTCAGCTGCGTCCCGAGCCTTATCAATCATCTCCTCAGCATCGATGACACCACGCTCATAAAGCGACCACAAATGGTCATCCAGAAGCTGCATGCCGAATTTCCGGCCAGTCTGAATGGCTGAGTCAATACGGAAGGTTTTGTTCTCACGAATCAGATTGGAAATGGCTGGCGTGACGACCAGGAACTCATAGGAGGCCACCCTGCCGGGTTTGTCCTTCCGTTTGAGGAGCTGCTGAGACAGAACGGCCAGAAGGGTCACAGACAACTGGACCCGAATCTGTTCCTGCTGATTGGTTGGGAAAGCATCGATGATCCTGTTGATCGTGCCAGATGCACCCGTCGTATGGAGCGTCGCAAACACGAGGTGTCCCGTTTCGGCAGCTGCGATGGCAGCTTCGATCGTTTCGAGATCACGCATTTCGCCGACAAGAATGACATCGGGATCCTGCCGAAGCGCGCGGCGTAATGCTTCCGCAAAGCTGGGGACATCGACCCCCACTTCGCGCTGATTGACGACCGACTTCTTGTGGTAGTGGTAGTACTCGATCGGATCCTCGACGGTCACGATGTGCCGATCGAAGTTCATGTTGATGTGATCGATCATGGTGGCCAAACTCGTTGTCTTCCCCGAACCTGTCGGACCGGTGACGACGAAGAGACCTCTTGGCCGACGGATCAACTCACGGACAATCTCTGGAAGTCCGATCTGATCGAATGTCAATAACTGATTGGGAATCAGTCGCAGGCAGATGGTGACGTTGCCACGCTGGCGGAAGACCGCCACACGAAATCGCGCCTTGTCACCATAGGCGAAACCAAAGTCAGTGCTCCCGTGTTCCTGAAGTTCCTGCTGACAACGCTCCGGGGTGATTGACTTCATCAACGCCACGGCATCCTCGTTCTCAATAACCTTCGTATCGAGACTCCGAAGACGCCCACTCAGTCTCAGTGTGGGCTTGCGCCCTACTGATATGTGCAGATCTGAAGCATCCTGTCGGATCACTGTGTCGAGAAGTCGGTCAATCTGAATGCTTGACATAAGGGGTATCGCTCAGCGGAATATCGCCATCACGCTCCTACTCGGAATCCATATTGTTTGAAACGAGTACTTCTGCTTGGGCGAATCGAGCGATCTCAGCCATCGTCGTCGTTCCCTTGAGAATCTTGACCTTCCCATCGTGCAACAGTGAACGCATCCCCGATCTGATGGCAGCCTGTCGCAACTCGGATGCTGGCGCACGCTCAAATGCCAATTCTCGGATTTCGGTATTCATCTGCATCATTTCAAAGATGGCCTTTCGACCCTTGAATCCTATTCCACCACATGCACCACAACCATTCTGCTTGAGAATGTGGCCTTCGCCCTCCGCTGGTTCGATGCCGACCAAACGCATCATTTTGGGATCCGGCTCAGGATCGGGTTCCGCACATTTGCTGCAGAGTACTCGGATGAGCCGCTGCGCCATGATCGCCTGAATCGAACTCGCCGCCAGATAAGGCTTCACACCCATGTCGACAAGTCTCGTAATCGCCGATGGTGCGTCATTCGTATGCAGCGTGGAGAAGACGAGGTGGCCGGTCAACGCAGCCTGAATGGCAATATCCGCCACTTCTCGATCACGAATTTCGCCGATCAGCACAATGTTGGGTGCCTGACGCAGCATGGATCGCAGAATGGACGGGAAGGTCAATCCAATCTGATCATTGACCTGGCACTGGTTGATCCCGGCAAAGCTGTACTCCACCGGATCTTCAGCCGTGATGATCTTCTTATCCGGTCGATTGAGCACGTCGAGTGCCGAATACAAAGTGGTTGTTTTGCCAGACCCCGTCGGTCCCGTCACCAGGAAGATGCCGTTGGGTTTACGAATGATCCGATTGAAGTGATCGAGATGATCCTGCTCAAAACCAAGATTTGGCAAACCGATGCGGACCGAATCCGGACGAAGGATTCGCAACACGATCGACTCGCCGTGATAGGCAGGGCAGGAACTCACACGGAAGTCGATCTGGTCACCATCAACTTCCAACTTGATACGTCCATCCTGAGGAATGCGCTTCTCTGCGATGTTGACACCGGCCATCAACTTCAATCTGGCAAGTACTGCAGATTGCATGCGCTTCGGGAGGTTGTCACGGACATGACAAACACCATCAATTCGGTAACGCAAGACCACACGATCATCCATCGGTTCAACGTGAATGTCCGATGCACGGCCGCGGACAGCTTCAGTGATCAATTTGTGAGTGAGTTTGACGATCGGCGCCTCACCCTCACCACCCGCGATATCGACAGACGCGTCTACAGATCGATCGACTGATCGGTCAACAGAGACATCAATGGATTCGGTTACCAGCGAATCACTGCTGACTGCCGAACCAGTCCCGAACTTCTCATCGATCATTGTCTTGAGGACACTGCGAGGCGCAAGTACTGGTTCAATTTCCGCTTTGAGCCTGAATCGCAACAGATCCAGAAGTTCGAGATCCAGGGGATCGTGGACCAGTAGTTTCATCCGCCCATTGGTAACGCCTACCGGCGCGACGAGGTGCTTTCGGACGACATCCTTGGGTGCAGCGTCGAGATCGATTCCAGCGCAATCTTCTGCACTGCGAAGCGGATTGAACTCCATCCCGAACTGCTCCGCCAAGGCTTCCGTCACTTCGATATCGGAGCAGGCCCCAGCCTCAATGAGACATTCGCCAAGCCGCTTGCCGCTGCCTTTGGCCAACTTCAGCGCAGTTTCAAGTTGCGAGTCCGAGACATGGCCCGCTTCGATGAGCATCTCACCGAGTTTCCGCCTTTGTTTCACGCGTTTGGCCATGTCGCGGTCAGTGACTCCTGAAGTGCCCAATTCGGGCATTGAGCGGCCTGTCTGAAGCATCTGCAGCAGAATCCCGCAGCAAACTTCTGGGCACCTGCATGCTACCGACTGGTTCGGTGCAGGTCACGATACCCTGCAGCAGATTGAGGGCTTGTCTGCATTCGCAGGTACAGACGAGGCTTCATTCCCGATTGGCCCTTGGATTCATGGGCCCCAGCAGGACTGGAAAGCAAGGTGAACATACTCATCACCGCTGGACCGACACGTGAGCCTATCGATGCGGTCAGAGTGCTCACCAACCGATCATCCGGACAAATGGGGTGTTCGGTTGCATCTGCAGCGTCAAACCGGGGCCACAGGGTCCATCTGCTCCTCAGCCACGCTGCGACTACCAAAGCACCGGAAGGCGAACTCACGACGCAGCATTTTAATTCGACAGCGGATCTGGATCATTTGCTTGACCGCCATTTCGAAGACACTGATGTTCTGATCATGGCTGCAGCCGTCTCCGATTTCATTCCTGAATCGTTCACGGAGGATGGCAAACTGAATCGCAAGGAAGGCGCCACGAATCTGCGGCTGAACCCAGCCCCGGATCTTGTGGCCAAACTTGCCCGCATGAAGCGACCTGGCCAGATCATCATTGGTTTTGCGTTAGAGCCGTCGACGGAAATGGAAGAACGGGCCACTCGCAAGATGCGCGAGAAAGGCCTGGATGCGATCGTCGCGAATCCGCTCGAAACCATGGAGTCAGCCAAGATCAGCGGCATTCTGCTGACTGCCGATGGCAAGCGATGGGAGGCAGCAGCAGAATTGGACAAAGCGGCGTTTGCGGAATGGCTCCTTGATCACGTTGAAGATCTTTCTTCGAGGAGCGTGAAGGCGTGCTGATCGCCGCTCGGTTGTATCCTCCCTCCTCTGATGACCACTGACCTGACCCAGAACGATCCCCAAGCCCCGACAGGATCTCGCCGCTGGACAGTCCTGATCTGTGTTGGTGGCAGCCTGCTCATCGCCTTTGCATTGGCATGGGGACTCCTGTCGGGCCATCATGACCATCACGCAGCCCACTCACACGCACCAACTGGCTGGGCGATCGGCATCATCCCCTTCATCGGCATCCTTGCCGCCATTGCGATCTTTCCGCTGATTCCTGCCACTGCAGGCTGGTGGCACAGCAATCTCAGCCGCTTCTTCGTCTCCATCGTGTGTGGTCTCGCCACACTCCTCTATGTATGGATCGTGCAGGGATGGGATGCGGTTGGGCTCACACTAGATCATGCCATTCTGAAGGAATACATCCCATTCATTGTCCTCCTTTTCAGCCTCTACGTGATCAGTGGCGGCATCCACATCGGAGGCGATGTTCAGGCACATCCGATCGTCAATACCACATGGCTGGCGATCGGCGCAGGGATTGCGAGTTTCATCGGCACCACCGGCGCGAGCATGCTGCTCATCAGACCCCTGCTCAATACCAATCGGGAACGCACGCACAAAGTCCACACGATCGTGATGTTCATTTTCCTGGTGAGCAACATCGGTGGAACATTGCTCCCCATTGGTGACCCACCGCTTTTCCTGGGCTATCTGGAAGGGGTCCCCTTCTTCTGGACAATGGGCCTCTGGGTTGAATGGCTGTTTGCCTGCATTCTCCTGCTGGTGATCTACTTCGCCTGGGACATGATGATGTACGCGAAGGAACCTGCAGCTGTACGCATCTTCGACCGGACAAATGTGCAACCACTCAGACTCGAGGGTGGCATCAACATCCTCTGGATGTTCGGCGTCGTGGTTTTTGTAGCTGGCATCAGTCCGGGCAGGCCGATACCAGGAACCGATTTCATCGCTTTCGATTACCTCCGCGAAATCGCCATGCTCTTCATGGTATTCCTGTCACTTGTGACGACATCCCGTTCGATCCGGGAAGCAAACCGCTTCGATTATCACGCGATTCTCGAAGTCGCTGCGTTGTTCATCGGCATCTTCATAGCCATGCAGGTACCCCTCGAAGTCCTCAAAGCTCAGGGCGAAGGAATTGCTGCCGCACTCACTGAACCCTGGATGTACTTCTGGATCACCGGCGGTCTATCCAGCGTTCTAGATAATGCGCCGACGTATCTCGTGTTCTTCAAACTCGCCGAAGCAGGCACTGTCACAGGTGCAGACGGGGCGTTGGAACTGATGGGCGGCAACTGGATCATGGAACACAAACTGATCGCCATTTCACTTGGGGCGGTCTTCATGGGCGCGATGACCTATATCGGAAATGGCCCGAATTTCATGGTCAAGGCGATCGCAGAACAGACAGGTGTCCGCATGCCCTCCTTCTTCGGGTTTGTTTTCAGGTACAGCATCCCTGTCCTTGTGCCCGTTCTAGTCTTGACAACCCTGCTGATGGTTTTCCTCCACTGAACGCGGGATCTCCGTGATCCCACAGTCTCTGCGAGATACCATGAACGGGACATGCAAATCCAGGTCAATGGAACATCGATGGACGTTTGCAGTGACACGCTTGAGGATCTGCTTGGAGAACTCCAGCGAAATGACACCCCTTGCGCTGTTGAACGCAATGGCGAACTTGTACCTTGGCGATCTCGCTCGCAAGTCAGACTCTCAGAAGGTGACTGCATCGAGATTGTCACCATGGTTGGCGGAGGATGAGAGCAAAACATGTCGATGACTACATTTGAAACAGGAGTCGATCCACTCTGCATCGGGCCATTTACCCTGAAGAGCAGATTGATCGCAGGCACCGGTAAATACGCGTGCTGGGACGTGATGTGCGAAGCGCTGGATGCCAGCGGTTGTGATGCGGTCACCGTCGCTGTCAGACGGGAGCGTCTCCACGATGCCGAGGGACGGTCACTCCTTGATTATCTGGATCTCGACCGATACACGATTCTCCCCAATACCGCAGGTTGCTTTGATGCCGCAGATGCCATTCGCGTGGCGCGTCTTGGTCGAGATCTGCTTGAGCAACTGGGCAATGCAGGCGCGCAATGGGTCAAACTAGAAGTTCTGGGAGATCGAACCACCCTGCTGCCCGATCCGGTGGGAACACTCCAAGCATGCCAGGAACTGGTTGCGGATGGATTTACAGTCCTCTGCTATTCCAGTGATGATCCGATCATGGCCACACGTCTGCGTGATGCAGGGGCGGCCTCCGTCATGCCCGCCGGAAGTCCGATTGGTTCCGGCCGAGGCATTGCCAACCCCGCAGCGATTCAAATCATCCGCAATCTCCTGAAGGATCCCGCTCACGGCGGCGATCCTGGATACCCGCTTGTGGTGGATGCAGGAGTCGGCACGCCAAGCGATGTGGCACTTGCAATGGAACTCGGCGCGGATGGCGTTCTTCTCAACACGGGGATTGCACACGCCAAGGATCCCGTCGCAATGGCACGCGGCATGCGACTGGCATGTGAAGCGGGTGCGTTGGGGTATCGATCCGGCCGAATCGAGAAGAAACTCTATGCCTCTGCATCGAGCCCTTGGACAGGCATGATCAACGAGATCCCCGGCGAGTAGAAATCGATTCCCGTTGCCTGATCAGTGATCGACGCGTGTCCCGAGCAATGGCTCGATGTCGCCGACGCGCGAAACAACTTCCTCATCCGTTGCAGCTTCCAGATTGAGACGTAACAACGGCTCGGTATTGCTTGGCCGAACATTGCACCACCAATCCCCCAGATCAACCGTCACGCCATCCAATCGATCGGTCTCCGCTGCGGGGAACGCCTCGACGAGTCGTTCCATCGCTGCCTCCTTGTCATCCACTTCGAAGTTGATCTCACCTGATTGGCGGTAACGTCTTGCGGAACTGATGAGTTCGCTGAAGGGCTTTGCTTCCTCGACAATCGCCGAGCACACGGCAGCAAATGCCATCGCACCCGAATCGGCATTGAAGTTCTCACGGAAGTAGAAATGTCCCGAAAGTTCGCCACCGAACACTGCGTTGTGTTCAGCCATGGCTTGCTTCATGAACACATGTCCTACACGGCTGCGAACTGGCACACCGCCGCCTTCACGAATCAATTCCGTCGTGCTGCGACTGCTTCTAAGATCAAAGACAACACTTCCGCCGTCGTTGGATCTCAAAAATCGCTGACCAAGCCACCCTGTGACGAGATCACAGCCGACGATACCTCCCGATTCATCCACCACCATGCAGCGATCCGCATCACCATCGAAGCAGATTCCAAGAGCGCATTGTTTAGCAATCACAGCCTCTCGGACCTGAGTGAGATTCGATTCGACAAGCGGATTCGGCTCATGAACGAAGACCCCTGTGTCATTCTCGAAGTTGATGGGAATGATGTTCAGGCCTGCGACATCGCTAAAGACCTTCGGCATCATCGTTCCTGCCATCCCGTTCGACGCATCGACCGCCACGGTCAGTTGGGATGACCCGCTGAGAAGTGCGGGTGACAACATCGTGTGCACGTGGGCGCGATAGGCTTCCCACAGATCGATCTCTTCTCGACCACCCCGCAACTCCCCGTTCAGATCTACCGACTCGGCAATCGTCCGAATCTCCAGCAGCCCCGTCTGCTCGCCTACTGGCTTGCCATGCAAACGACTGATCTTGAATCCGTTGTAGTTGGCAGGATTGTGGCTGGCAGTGGTCTGCACACCGCCAATACAGGACTCGTGGTTGACGGCGAAAGGAACAAAGGGCGTGTCAACCAGACCCACATCAACAACATCTGCACCCTCGGCACGCATGCCATTCTGCAAA
>JAKVBW010000009.1:0-18027 GCA_022446945.1 Phycisphaerales bacterium
TTGACTGGATCATGATCACAGATCACTAAAACATCCACGCATGGTGGTTTGGCGAATGGTTCTTCACGCCTGAGCAGCATGAACTCGCGCGTCAAGAGGCCGCCGACTACCGCGCGAACGAGGGATGGCCCGTTCTTTACAGTCAAGAGATGGGTCTCGGCAGAACTGGATTCTGGGATCTGCCCTCTCACATGCTCGTCTACCCACTGGATACTTTTGACGCTCCCTATCTCGAGAACCCCTCTGACGGACTTGTCTTCGGCCACGCCAACTGTGAAGACGAGCAGGTCATCATTGATCGCATCAACAAGAACGGTTGCTATGGATTCATTGCCCACCCTTATGAAGAAGGCGAACTCTCATATGCACAATGGGACTGGGATAACGGGGCAACGGGTTGGGCAGGCCTCGAACTCTGGTCGAATGCGGATGGGCAGTTTCAGCAAGCCGATCTTTCTACCCTGAACAGATGGCACTCACTACTGTCGGAAATCGCCCCGCCCACGCAGGGGATGTTGGCAGATCGACAGGAATTTCCGACCCGCGCGCCCGTCGGACTCGGCAACAGCGACGCCCACCACCCTGGCGCAATCGGCGCAGTCTTCACTTACGCACGGCTCGATGCCGTCAACCCGAAAACACTGAGAGACGCCTTCCTGTCGGGACGCTGCATTGCCTCCGACGGGCCCTTGCTGACAGTCTCGGCGAATCAATCAGGCATCGGCGAAGTCGCACTGCTGCCCGACGGGAATGCCCGCGTCGTAATCAGACTCGAAACAACAACCGAGTTTGGACCGATCTCCGACTACACGCTTGTGCTGGAAGGTGATGGCGAAGAGATCATGGCAATCCCGACGCAGGATGTGTCAGGATACGCAGCCGAATTCGTGATCCAGACTCCGAAACTGTGGCAGGACAGAACCTATCTCACCGCATGGGCGCAGCGAACAGATCTTCAGCGGTTGGCATTGACCAATCCGGTATGGCTCCAGAAGACTGATCCGGGCGATGTCGATGGCAGCGGCGTGATTGATGTCAACGACCTGTTGAGCCTTCTTGCCGACTGGGGACCCTGTGAAGGTTGCCCAGCTGATGGTGATTGGAACGGCCACATCGATGTCAATGACATCTTGCTGCTCTTGTCGCATTGGAACTAGCCCAAGTGTGGATCAACTGAATCGATTTCGGTGTTCTCGTAGAATGAACGCATATGCATATCGCACTTGCATCGAACCAGTGTCTACCTGTCCAGAATTACGGCGGTAGCGAACGCGTCATCTGGTGGCTGGCGCGGTCACTTTCAGAAATGGGGCACGATGTCGTGCTCATCGGTCGGCCTGGAACAACATGCCCCTTCGCGAAAGTAATCACCTGCGAATCCGCTGACGACATTCGGACCTTGATACCGCCTGAGATCGACATTGTGCATTTCATGATGAAACCCCCCAAGGATCTGCAAGTTCCTTATGTCGTGACAATTCATGGAAACGCAGGCCCCGATGAAGTTCTTGATCGCCAAACGATCTTCATCTCGGCAAACCACGCAGCCCGACATGGCTCTGATGTATTCGTCCACAACGGGCTCCGCTGGCCCGATCAGGGTGTTTCAGGATCCAAGAGGAAGGGATTCCACTTTCTGGGGAAAGCAGCTTGGCGCCGCAAGAACGTCAAAGGCGCCATCGCTGCCACAAAGGGTGTCCCTGGTGCGACGCTGCAGGTCATGGGAGGTGCAAGGCTCAATTTTTCAATGGGCTTCAGATGCACACTCAGTCCACGCATCAAGTTTCTGAGGATGGTCAATGACCAACAGAAATATGATGTCATGTCCCGTTCCCGCGGACTTGTCTTCCCCGTTCGGTGGCACGAACCATTTGGCCTCGCCATCACCGAGAGTCTTTACTGTGGATGCCCTGTATTTGCCACGCCCTATGGTTCACTTCCCGAATTGGTGACAGAAGAAGTCGGGTTCCTTTCGGACAAACGGTCTGAATTAACGGCTGCCATGGAGCACGCCGATCAGTGGCAGGCTGCGGCATGCACTGAATACGCTATTGAATACTTCAATGCAGACCGGATGGCTTGCAATTACCTACAGTTGTACGAACGCGTCATCCAAGGTGAGACACTCCATGCGACTTCACCTCGAGCAGAAGTCACAGTCAGCGACAATCTGCCATGGATCAATTGAATCCATTGGGATGAGATCCCCCAGTCCGAGTGTCTCTCGATTATTGCAAGTAGCAATCAAACTCAACGCTGTCGCTGTCCAATGGAGCCGATCGGGCTTGAACCGACGACCTCCTGCATGCCATGCAGGCGCTCTCCCAACTGAGCTACGGCCCCGTGAATCCAGATTATCGACTGATCATGTTAGCACGACCAGCGGCGCACTCACATGGCCGCATCAAGAGCCTCCGCATAGGTCTGCTTGTTGTTGAGACCGACGAGGTTCTTCACCATCTCACCGCCCTTGAAGATCATGACGGTGGGGATTGACATCACACCAAGTTGGGCAGCGACTTCGCGATGCTCATCAATGTTCATCTTGCCGACCTTCGCCTTGCCGTCGTAATCGCCAGCGAGTTCGTCAATGGTCGGGCCAAGCATCTTGCAGGGCTGGCACCACTCTGCCCAGAAGTCAACGAGGACGGGAACATCGCTCTGCAGAACATCCTGCTCCCAAGTGGCATCTGTGAAATTCATGACGGCGTCGCTGGCCATGGGTAACTCCTGAAATACGGGGTCGAGGTGAGCGTCGAATTGTACTGAGGCGGAGACAAAAGATGGACTGAGAAACGACGTTTCTCATACAAGGAATGTTGGCCGAAGATCGGTCTGCTCAATGGACGCACCAGTGCCACGCACCTGCAGCCACAATCAGCTGTTTGTCCGATCCGCCCGATCCCCTCTCACAAGCAATGCAGCCCGGTGCATCGCGACATCGTGCACCCGGAAGAGTCTCGCCCCGGCTGCCACTTGGACTCCCGTCACGACCGCTGAAGCCGCATCCCGCGCGGCAGGGTCGGTGATGCCCGTCACTGCACCAATGAAGGACTTTCGGCTCGCGGCGGCAAGAATCGGATAGCCGGTCTCCACAAAGTCCCGCGTCGCCGCCACCAACGACCAGTTCTGCTCAACACTTTTGCCAAAGCCGAGCCCAGGATCCAAGCAGATGCAGTCAGCCCGCACACCGGCCGCCTTGGCATCCGCTGCCCGCTCCAGAAGCCATCTGCGCACGGAACCTACAACGTCCCCCCCGTAGTCCGGATCCTCTGTGTAGGTATCACTCCATGAATCCTCTTTCGGAGGCTTGAGCCTGTGCATCAGAATCAGTCCGCACTGCTTTGATGCTGCCAATGCCAGCATGTGGGGATCCTCGGTTCCGCCAGATACATCATTGATGATGTCCGCACCTGCTTCGATCGCGGCCTCAGCCACTCCTGCCTGCGTCGTGTCCACACTCAACAAGACAGGAGACGAGGAACGAATTCCCTCGATCACGGGAAGGATGCGATTGATTTGCGCCTCACCCGGCACAGACTGCGCACCAGGGCGAGTCGACTCGCCACCCACATCGATGATGTCCGCCCCCGCGTCGACCATCGCCATCGCATGCCCGACGGCAGCATGATGGTCAGCGTGCTGACCGCCATCACTGAATGAATCCGGCGTCATGTTCAAGATGCCCATGACCCTTGGCGCATCGAGATCGATGTGCCTGTCAGGGCCAACTCGCCAATGCCGCGCAGTCTTCACTCCACCGTCACGCTCTTGGCAAGATTGCGTGGCTTGTCAACGTCGTGACCACGCAGGAGAGCGGTGTGATAAGCGAGAAGTTGCAGAGGCACGATGGTCAGAAGGGGCTGGAGTGGCTCGGGCGCATCCGGCACGAAGAAGACTTCATCCGCGATCTCCACGATTTCGTCATCACCTTCGGTTGCCACAGCAATCACATCCGCCCCACGCGATTTGACTTCCTCAATGTTGGAAAGCACCTTCCGGTACTGGCTGTTTCGTGTCGCGATGAATACCGCCGGCATCCCGTCATCAATCAGGGCGATCGGGCCATGCTTCATCTCCGCAGCGGGCATGCCCTCTGCGTGGATGTAGGAGATTTCCTTGAGTTTGAGCGCGCCTTCCAGTGCGACGGGGTAGTTGTACCCACGCCCGAGAAACAGCCAATTGTCCCGTTGGACAAAACGCTCCGCAATTCGCTTGGCTTCATCTCCGGTTTCACAGGCTTGTGCAATCTTGTCTGGAATGGCCTCCAGTGCGTGGAGAAGATCCACGGTCTGATTGTTGGAGAGGAATCTTCTTCTCCCCAGAAACAGTGCAAACATCGTCGCCGCTGTGACCTGGCCGAGGAATGCCTTCGTCGAAGCCACGCCCACTTCAGGACCGACACGCAAATAGACGCCTGCATCAGTCGCACTTGGAATGGACGAACCAACCACATTGATCAGCCCGAGTGTCAACGCCCCACGCTCGCCTGCCTCCCGGATGCCCGCGAGGGTGTCGGCCGTTTCGCCGGATTGGCTGACCGCCACAACGACCGTCCCATCTTCGATGATGGGGTTGCGATACCTGAACTCACTGGCGAAATCAGTCTCTGATGGAACCCTCGCGAGATCTTCGACGAGGTATTCACCAAGCATGCCTGCATGCAATGCCGTTCCCTGACCGAGAAAGACCACTCGCTGACAGCGAATCAAATCGCGGGCGTGTTCACCCAACCCGCCGAGAATGACCTCGCCCCCGCTCGCGTCGATACGACCTCGGAGACAGCGACGAACGGCCTGCGGCTGCTCCATAATCTCCTTGAGCATGTAGTGCGGGTAGTCGCCCAATTCAATTTGGTCGAGACTGACTTCCAATTCACGCATCCGCGGTGTGACTTTGACATTGTCGAGATCCGCAGTGTGAAATGAATCACGCGTGATCCTCGCCACGATCTCCTCATCAAGATCAAGCACCCGGCTGGTGTGCCCAACGATGGCCTGCGCATCAGAAGCAATGATGTAGCCGTGTTCGCTCACACCGATCAGCAGCGGCGAACCCTGTCGTGCCGCGACGAGCACATCCGGTTCTTCCTGCGACATGACCGCGATGGCATACGCACCTTCTATCTCACGCAAGGCGGAGCGGACAGCTGCTTCCAGATCCCCTTCGTAGAGTTCTCCAATGAGATGCGTCAAAACCTCTGTATCGGTCTCTGACGCAAAGGTGTGGCCCTTGTTGAGCAGATAGGTTCGAAGAGCCGCGTAGTTTTCGATGATGCCATTGTGCACCAACACAATGCCGTGCCCGAGCGAGGGATCATCCACGTGTGGATGCGCGTTCGCTTCCGTGACACCGCCGTGCGTTGCCCATCGGGTATGTGCAATTCCGATCGTGCCTTCGAAGTCGTCGTCTCCGTCGATCTGCTGTTCCAGCACACGCACTCTGCCGACAGTCCGGGCAACGTGCAAACCGTTGTTCAAAACAGCCATTCCCGCAGAGTCGTACCCGCGGTACTCAAGGCGTTTCAGACCCTCCAGCAGAACTGGCCGGGCCTGCTCAGAACCGATGTAGGCAACAATTCCGCACATGGGGGCATTGTAGGTCCCACAAAGAGATGCAGATTGGGTGCGTCTGTCTGGAGACTAAACCCCCGAGTCCCTCCCTGCACTGATACGCTCATGTGATGCACCTGTGGTCAGGCGAAGTCCAGAGCAGAATTGACGGCGTCATGCCCCTTGCAGCGCGGCTGCGGCCGCGTTGCATTGATGAGATCGTCGGTCAGACGCATCTGGTCGGCGAGGAGGGTCTCCTGCGGAAGATCGCTGCCTCAGACACCCTTGGCTCGCTCATTTTCTGGGGGCCTCCTGGTACGGGCAAGACAACGCTTGCGGAAGTCATGGCAAGTGAGAGCGGACGGCCACTGACGGCTGCCAATGCTGCCACCATCGGCGTCAAGCAGATCCGGGAGATTCTGGACGCCTCTCGCCGCCGGATCGCCGAAGGCGGCCCTGCAAGCGTCCTCTTTCTTGATGAGATTCACCGTTTCACGCGCAGCCAGCAGGATGTCCTGTTGGGCGACGTCGAACGTGGCGTCATCTCACTCATGGGGGCCACTACGGAGAATCCCTACTACACGGTCAATGACGCCCTGCTCAGCCGTGCCACCGTCCTGCAACTTCGAAAGTTGACAACGGATGACATTGCCGTGTTGCTCGATCGCGCCCTAGCGCAGGATGAACAACTCTCGGGCCTGATACTCGAACCCGAGGCGCGATCAGTTCTTGCAGATCGGTGTGAAGGCGATGCCCGGCGCGCCCTTGCCGCCCTTGAACTGGCCGCCAGTCTTGCAGAAGAGGGAACGATCGATCACAACCTCGCCGCGCAAACGATCGGCGCGAGGGGCAGACGCTTCGATCGTCAGGGTGACCAGCACTACGATCTTGCCAGCGCATTCATCAAGTGCATTCGTGCCAGCGACGCCGATGCGGCCATCCACTGGCTAGCTGTCCTTTTGGAAGCAGGTGAAGATCCGCGGTTCATTTGCAGGCGTCTGGCGATCCTTGCCAGTGAAGACGTCGGACTCGCCGCACCCCAGGCGATGCAACTGGCCGCTTCTGCATGGGCCATCGTCGAACGCATCGGGATGCCGGAAGCCGAACTGACGCTTGCAGAACTCGTTCTTTATCTAGCCACCTGCCCGAAGTCGAATAGCGCTGCCAAGGCCATTTGGTCGGCCCGCGCAGCCGTACGAGAACTCCCTGGAGTTGATGTCCCTTTGCATCTGCGCAGCGCTCAAACACGCGGCGCCGATGAACTCGGCTATGGGAAAGATTACATCTATGCGCATGATGATCCCGCTGCGGCGGCGGCCATGAACAACATCAATCCCGAATCGAGCGATCCGCCCCCCACTTACTACACGCCAATTGATATGGGGTTTGAATCAACGATCAAGTCAAGGTTGGAGCCACAAGACCCCTCATGACTGAGAAGTCCACACTTCGATTAGAGGTCAGGCAGACGCTTGAGGCCCTGAGTCCCGAACAACGCATGACAGCGCGCACATCACTCACGAGCAGGTTGTGTGAGGATGGAAGTCTGCTGCATCAACTGTGCGAGAAGAACGCCACTCTGCTTGGCTTCATGCCACTCGACGACGAAATCGATCCAACGCAAGCGATGCAGTGGTGGCTGGACCAGGGCGGAAATCTGGCCGTGCCCGTCACAGATTGGGCGACTCGCACCATGCAGGCAAGCCGCATTCCATCGATGGATGCTCCCGTCTTTGAGACGCGCGGTCATGGTTTGCGTGAACCACATGAGAACGATGTCATACCGCTGACTGAGATCGCCGCAGTGCTGGTCCCAGGTATCGCATTTGATACCGAGGGCGGAAGGCTGGGACGTGGCGGAGGCTTCTACGATCGCTTTCTGGCGTGTCTCCCGGACACCTGCGTGACGATCGGTGTGTGTTTCAGGCAGCAGTTGCGCGATCGGATTCCCCGAGAGCCGCATGATCGCGTTGTTGCGACCGTGATTGCGTGTGAAGTCTGATTCGCGGCCCACAAGGGTCAGGGAGAGACTCCCGAACAATGACCATCAAGGCGTCTCTCGAACCTCCACCACGCTGTTGCCCTCGGTCAACATCTCGTAGATGAGATCCACATCTCCGTCAGCCAGACGAATGCATCCCATCGATCGATCTTCTCCGATCGAGTCCGGTTCAATCGTCCCATGGATGCCGAAGCCTCGTTCCTGCAGGTTGTGGGGATCGATCCCATTAAGTCCGATCCAGTATTCCCCGATGGGATTCAGCGGATCGTCCGCCGCAAATCGCTCTCCTGTTCGGGGATTGGTCCAACTCGGGTTCACCATTTTGCCGCCGCGCCGCACCCGGAAGGCGCCGTGAGGTGTTGAACTGAACTCCCCCAGTCCGACGGGGAAACTGCGGACGAAGACAGCCTCGTCGCCCTCTCCCAACCAGATGTCCATCCTGTGGGATGATTTGTCAACTTCCGCATGGAACGGACCCTGAATGAGTTTGATCCGCTGCCCTGAGCGAATCTTGGAGGGATTGCTGATGCCATTGATCCGTTGCACAAATCGCCAGTTGGTCTTCACCCCTTCGCGACTGGCAATCTTGGAAAGCGCATCCCCTGGCCTGATCGTGTACAGCCTGGCAAAGGGATCTCCTGGCGTCATCTCAGGGCCAAAGACCATGCCCGCACTCAAGCTCGCCAGTGCGGCCCTTAACTCCTCTGCTTCAGACTCAGCAAGTTCCTGAGACCGCAGCGTCCCGCTGAGAAGCCGGCGAGCCTCGACGACCTCTCCCGCCCGGATCAGCGTTGAGGCCTGCTCAAAGACACCGGCTGCTCTTCCGCCCTGATCCTGCTCAGTTGAGGCCCCTGCCGGTGAATCCGGAAAAGATGCCTCTGATGTTCCGCTGCTGTCTGATGCAATGACCACGCCACCGCTCGGAGTGGGTGGTGATGGCGGCTGAACGGGTGGAACCCCCGTTTCCGCCTCATCTGCGGCCAGCGAGGCCGAACGAGAAGATGGCCGCTCCGGCTCTGCTGCCGGCTGTGGATCAAATGCCACGCTCCGATCCGCTGTGTGGCGTGGTGCCTCCATGACGGGATCGACGGCGATGGTCGCTCCACCTGAAGCGGCATCCTGGGTGGCAGCCCCACGCGGCCAAAGCCACCAAGTCACACCCGCAATGATGGCCAGAATGACCAGCATGCCGAAGGAGCCCCTGCGGCGACGCGGACGCCGGCTCGACATCATCGAGCGCCGACTTCCGCCTGACATGGATTGACTTGGGAGTGCCACAGACGAATGGTACTTCGTCCATTGAATCCGAACAGGAACAGGGTGGAATGGGTGGATTTGCTGGTCTGCGTGTCAGGGATGCCGGACATGCACAATCCATCAGATCACCTACTCAGACACACTTTCAAAAAACCGCTCATCGAACCGCCACACAGCATTGAGATGACATAAGACAGCCCCCCCGGCCAAGCGGCCGAGGGGGCTGGAAAGATCACAAGAACACTGTGCAGTTCAGATCAGATCAGAAGGCCACCTGAAGCTGCGTGCGGATCATCCAGTTGCTGCCGTCGTTGAGGCCGTTACCACCAGCAGCAGGTGTGTTATTCCACCAATCGCTGTAACCAACGCCATTGCCCTGATTGGCGGCAAAGGATTGATCGCTGAAGGAGTAGCTCCAATCAACGCTCAACTTGGTGTTGGGACCTGCAATGTAGTGGTTCCAACCGATCGTCATGATGCTGAGCTTGGAGCTGTCTGCACCACGGCCCTGACCTGGGTCAAGCCACGAATAACGGGCGTAGAGCTCGTTGTCCGCATCCATGTACATACCGGCACCGAGTTCCCAACCGAAGGAATCCCTGTCTGCACCAGTATTGGGATCGTTCTTGCCGTAGGTCATGGAACCGTAGGCATTCCAGCCATCGGAGTGGTATGTCAGATCACCACTGACGAGCCAATTCTTGGCCTCAGCAGCAGCACCAACATTGGTCTTGTTGTAGGCAGCACCAACACCGAGCAACCAACCATCGGTCGAACCTGCGGGTGACGACATGTTGTCGAACTGACCCCAGGTACCTTCCATCAGCCATTCGCCGCGACCGGAGATAGCCCAATCGTGGTCGTTGTTTACATAGCCGTTGTTGGCGTTGCCGCCAGATCCGTTGGAGAACATCACGTTGTAGCGTGACTGATCCATATTGCCACTCAGCTTGATGCCATTCGTGACAGAGGAAGTGGCCCAGTAGGTCGTCTGAAGGGAACGCTCGATCGCCTGCTGATCTTCGGCGTTGAGCATGTATCCACGCATGACGTCAAACTTTTGACGACCAAGCGAGACGGACCATGTGTCGTCGACTTTCCAGCCGCCGTATGCCCACTCGAGCTGGTTGCCGCCGTTGTAAGGCGACCAATTGAGACGTGCGTTGTAGAAAGCTTCGCCAGCAAGCATGCCGGAGAAGTTCAGCGCTGCGCGTGTCGTCTCGAAGCCCCATGCATTGTCATGGTTGCCGTTAGGAAGATTGACGCTTTCGCCATTCTTGGCATAGTTGAAACGCTCTTGGAAGACGCCATTGATCTTGACAGACCACTTGCCGTCTGCACTCTGAACAAAGAAGCCATTGTTGTAACCCGAGGTAGCACCAGTGCCTTGAAGGCTGGCACGTGTATCCGCGTCGGCCAGGACATCCTGGACCACACCACGAACTTGCTCGGCGCGCTGCTCAGTGAGCCAGTCGCTGTTCTGCTGGGCCGAAAGCTCGGCAATCCTTGCTTCTGCCGCCTCAAGGCGAGACTGCAGGTCGTTCGAAGCCTCGCCGGTGCCGGCGACGGCCATCCCGCTAAATGCGGCGGCACCAATGATGATGCCTGCCTTGGTCGCAAAACTCATCGTACGACTCTCCTGTTTTCCGAACGCCTGCGGTAAATCCAACGAGGATTGCAGGGATTCGAGATCTACCATTTCCTCCCGGGACGCCCTCCATGTATGCAGGGACGCCACGGATCCGATTCATCGCCTATCGGCCAACTCAGGCCGATCTGTTGAAGGCGAGGATGATACTGAGATCGACCCCAAGTACCACCCCACGGCCAACTTTCTCTGCACATTCGTAGTATCAATTCCCAGCCAATCGCCTAATTCACTGCTGAATAGGGGCTTAGAGTGCGCCTTCACAAAGCGATTTATCTTCTTCCGCTTTGAGGGGCTCCAGGGCCCCCTGAGAGGCCCTCTAGGGGCCTCTAAGGGGCGATGCTAAGCGTCCGAGAACCTCACTGATCGTGATTCCCAGCCCCTGAGGGACGCATTGCTTCTGAGAAGGGTCGAAGCCCGGGGAAAGTTTTTTCTTTTCTTAGGATCGTGACGCCAAATTTGTGAAATCGCGCTCGTTTCGGGACGGCTGACGAGAAAGCCGGCGCCGCCTCATGGAATCGCGCAGGAGAGGACTGAAGCGTTGGCACAATGTCATCGATCCCCTACGGCTAAGCCCACTATCGGGGAGCTCCATTCACGAGCAAGTCTTTGCCCAATAGAGACTTGGCTGATATGCGTGGGCCTTCTCCCTCTGTTCGAGCGGCCTCACAGGGATCTAGGGCATCCGCCACACCCAGCCCAGAAAGTGCCAAATCGCGGCCCAACGACGCATGCGCCCGGGTCTTTGGCCCATCTGCCCGAAGGCTGTTTCCGCGCGCCATGCCCACCATGGCCCCCCTAACCGCCCACGGGTGGTCCACAAAAGCCGCATGAGGCCCAGAAGTGGATGGATGGACCGCATCAGACGCGCCATCAACGCCGGCCTTGATCTGTCGGGGGGCTGAAACGGCTGCCGATGAGCTCAATCTTGTGGTTGGCAGAGGTTTGACCCGGCATGAATGGCAAAATGAGCCATACGAGGGCCAGACACCCCAGAGAGCCAGCCCAGAGCCAACCTGTCCATCCGAGATAAACGAAGAGGCTTGTCATCAGCAAGATGAGCAATGACAAGGGGATCAGCCCTTCCCAAGCTAGCCGCATCAACTGATCAAACCGAAACCGGGGCAATGTCCAGCGGACCATCATTGTCAGGAACACCAGCAGGAAGACCTTTCCAAGCACGATGCCGAATTGCAACAGCATCAGCAGGATTCCACCTGTCTGGGGGAGATCCCAACCCGTTAGTGGATTGAGAGACCAACCACCTAGGAAGAGGGTGGCAAAGAAGGCACTGCCCACAACCACGTGGATGTACTCGCCCATGAAGAACAACGCCCATTTCATGGAGGAATACTCGGTATGCCATCCACCAATCAGTTCCTGCTCAGCCTCAGCAAGATCGAAGGGGGCCCGCCCGGACTCGGCAAGCAGGCAGACATAGAAGACAATGGCCGCAATCGGCTGCTGGATCAGGAACCAGGTGCCATCCAGCTGCTGTCGCACAATCTCCTGTGGAAGCAGGGTGCCGGCGGTCAGAACGACACAGAGCAAGGCCAGCCCCATCGGTATCTCATAAGAGATCATTTGTGCACTGGCACGAAGACCCCCGAGAAAGCTGTATTTATTGTTGGAAGCCCAGCCACCCAGACCCACGCCATATACGCCCAGACTCGCTGCAGCAATCAGGTAGACAACCCCAATATTGATATCCGCACCCATGATCGCCACTGTTTGGCCATCGCCGAGTTCGAGAAACCCGCCCCATGGAATCACCACAAAGCCGATCATTGCCGGAATCACCGTCAATGCCGGCGCCATGATGAAAAGCACCCGGTCCACTCCGCGGGGCATGAACTCTTCCTTGAAGAAGAGTTTGACACCATCGGCGAGTGGTTGAAGCAATCCCATGGGCCCGACGCGATTGGGACCGATACGGTCCTGAGCCCAGGCACAGACCTTGCGCTCCAAGAGAATGAGGTAGGCCGCTGCGCCAAGGCACATGTGCAGAACGACCAGAATCACGATCATCGAAGTGATGAACTGTGGCATCCAAGGAGGCATGGGATGAGAAGGATAGCAGCCAGCGCCGCGGAATCAGACTGGCGAGCCTACTGCTGGATCGCCGACCCGCCGGCTTGTTCAACCAGCATGCAGGCTTGGTCGCCATAAGCGTCCTGAAGCGCATTGACCTGCCAGGTTCCGGCCCGCAAGGCAGCAATGGCGCGAACAGCAGCCATCGCACCTGTGATGGTGGTGATCATGGGTACACGACAACGAACAGCCATCGCGCGAATCCGACCTTCGTCCGTATTGGCCCCCGTCCGTGTCGGTGTATTAATGATCAAATCGATGTCGCCGTTTGCCAAGCGGTCCACAATATTCGGTCGGGCACCTTCGCTGATTTTTCGAATCGTGCTCGCACCCACACTGTGGCTCGCGAGCAGATCGCAAGTCCCCTGCGTGCTGTGAACGGTAAAGCCCATCGAAACGAGTGATCTTGCGACATCAACCACGGCCTGTTTGTCCGCATCACGAACACTGAGGAACACATCACCCTCTGTCGGCAACGGCAACCAAGCACTCATCTTCGCCTTTGCAAGTGCGACGGGCAATGAACGATCGAAACCCATTGCCTCACCAGTCGATCGCATCTCCGGTCCCAGAACCACATCGACGCCTGGGAATTTCTCGAATGGGAATACCGGTTCCTTAACTGCATAGAACGATGCGTCCGGGGTCTTGAACGCGTCCTGCAGACTTGCAAGGGATGCGCCCATCATCACCTTCGCGGCGATGCGAGACCAGGGCACGCCCGTCGCCTTTGCGACAAAGGGAACAGTGCGGCTTGCACGTGGATTCACTTCGATGACAAAGATCTCATCGTCACGGATCGCCAACTGCAAATTCATCAATCCACGTACCCGCAGCGCCTTGGCAAGCGATCTCGCCTGATCCGCGATCCGGCGGCGCATGGAGGGACCAAGTGTGTCTGGAGGAAGGATGCACGACGAGTCGCCTGAGTGCACACCTGCCTGTTCAATATGCTCCATGATTCCAGCGATCACGGCCTGAGGTGGATCTTCGAGATGCTTGATCTGCTGGCTCCGCGTGGAGGCATGCGGATCGAAGTCAGCGACTACATCGACGTCTACTTCAGTTGCTTCGCTCAGAAAGCGGTCAATGAGCACAGGTGCGTCAGCAAGATCAGAGACATCGACTGCCGTTCCCATGTACCGGTCAAGTGCATCCTGATCGAAGCAAATCTCCATGCCGCGACCGCCGAGCACGTAACTCGGTCGAACAAGTACCGGATATCCGATGCTTGAAGCGATATCTCTTGCATTTTCTAGGCTGTAGGCAATGCCATTAGGGGGCTGCTGAAGCCCCAGAGAATCAAGAATGGCCTTGAAGCTCTCACGATCTTCGGCTTCGTCAATCGCTTCCAGCCCCGTGCCAATCAGAGGTACACCTGCGGCAACGAGACCGTGCGCCAGATTGAGTGGTGTCTGACCTCCGAACTGAACGATGCAGCCAGCCACACCTCCTGAACGTGTCGCAACTTCGACACCCCCGCCGTTCAGTCTCTCCACGATGTTGAGCACATCCTCGAGCGTGAGTGGTTCGAAGAAGAGCAGATCGCTCGTGTCATAATCGGTACTGACCGTTTCCGGATTCGAGTTGATCATGACAGACTCGAAACCCATTTCGCGACAAGCGAAAGATGCTTGACAGCAGCAGTAATCAAATTCGATGCCTTGACCGACCCTGTTGGGTCCTCCTCCCAGAATGACGATTTTCTCTGTGTCGCTTACACGAATTTCGTCTTCTTCCACAAGACTCCCATCAACAATGAATGGTGTCTCATAAGTCGAGTAGTAGTACGGCGTGGCCGCCTCGAATTCCGCTGCGCATGTATCAACCAGTTTGTACACCGGTTCAACGCGGAGTTGTTTGCGCCGTTCGCGAACTGCAAGGATCGACTCTGTATCGATTCTTCCTCGCGTCACTTTCGCAATCTGTGGATCGCTGTAGCCTCGCTGCTTCGCTTCTCGCATCAGATCCGCGTCGATGTCCTCAAGTGAGTTGCACGCGAGCAATTTGGATTCGAAGGTGACAAGCGATTTGAACTGGTTGATGTACCAAGGATCGATGCCGGTTAGTTCATGTATGCGTTCAGGCGTCCACCCAAGCTTGAGCGCATAACGAACGTAGTACAAGCGCCCCTGACATGGCACGGCGAGTTTCCGCGTCAACGTCTCGTCGTCGATCGGCCAATCCTCTGCGACTTCGCCCTGCTGTGATGCCAGCCAACGATCCTGAGAATCCAGCCCATATCCGAAGCGCTTGACTTCCATCGAACGGATTGCTTTCTGGAAAGCTTCCTGGAAAGTCCGACCGATGCTCATGGCTTCGCCGACGGACTTCATTTGTGTCGTCAACGTCTCGTCAGCCTCGGGGAATTTTTCGAAGGTCCAACGCGGCATCTTCACCACGACATAGTCAATCGAGGGCTCGAAGCACGCAGAAGTAGTCTCCGTAATATCGTTCCGAAGTTCATCAAGGGTGTATCCGACGGCAAGCTTCGCCGCGATGTGTGCAATCGGAAAACCGGTGGCCTTGGATGCCAACGCACTGCTTCGGCTGACTCGCGGATTCATCTCCACAACCACCATCTCGGCGGTTTGGGGGTTGATCGCAAACTGCACATTCGAGCCGCCGGTGTCGACGCCAACGGCACGGAGAATGTCAAAGGATGCATCTCGAAGCCGCTGATACTCGCGATCGCTCAATGTCTGAATCGGCGCGACGGTAATGGAGTCCCCTGTATGAACGCCCATTGCGTCAATGTTCTCAATCCCACAGATGATGACGCAATTGTCGTTTGAGTCCCTGACAACCTCGAGTTCGTATTCCTTCCAACCGAGGACGGACTGGTCAATCTGCACCTGATCGATCCGGGATGCTTCGATTCCGCGACGAACCTGATCTTCGAACTCCTCACGGTTGTAGGCGATACCGCCACCACTTCCACCAAGCGTGAAGGCGGGGCGGATGATGGCGGGCAGACCGATCTCGTCAAGAAATTCAAATGCCTCCTCGATGGTTGTCACAACTTTGTTGTTTGGAAGTTGGTAACCACACGACTCGACAACCTCACGGAACTTCTGTCGATCTTCTGCACGATCAATCACTTCGCGCGTGGCGCCGATCATCTCAACACCGAACCGTTCCAGAACTCCCGCCTCGTCGAGTTCGCAGGCGCAGTTCAAGGCAGTCTGGCCACCGAGTGTCGGAAGAACCGCATCAACCGGTGTCCCGCGTTCCTTCTCCAATGCAAGGATGCGTTCGACCGCATCCCGGGTAATGGGCTCGATGTATGTCCGATCCGAGTACGCGGGATCAGTCATGATCGTGGCAGGATTCGAATTCACCAGGACAATGCGATAGCCCTCGTCTCGAAGAGCCTTGCAGGCCTGCGTTCCTGAATAGTCAAACTCACAGCCCTGCCCAATAACGATGGGTCCTGAGCCGATGATCAGAATGGTGTGGATGTCATCGCGGCGAGGCATGGTGTCGAAACCGGATCTATGTCAATGTAACAGAATGCCGGCGGAGTTCGACCGCTACCGTATGGAACTATGGGGATACTGAGCATCCTGATTCTGTGTCTGATCGCCTGGGTCCTCTTGATGGCCATCTGGTGGGGATGGGTCGTGCCGAAACTCAGGCGTGGCCCCACAGGGAGGGCTGGTGTCGGGCTTGCTTGGCGACTCTCCAAATGGCTTGTCCGCTGGCGACATCATGCCCGTGTCGACGGGGTAGAACACCTGCACACACTCCAGAATGGCCCTCTCATCATTGTGGCCAACCACACGGGAGCCATCGATCCTCTTCTTATTCAAGCGACAACGGATCGAACCATCCGGTGGATGATGGCCCGAGACCTGATGCACCCCGATTGGACAAGATTCTGGAGTGATATTGAAGTCATCCCTGTGGACCGATCTGGAATGGATGCCGCCTCCCTGAGAACTGCCCTCCGAACCCTCCGCGATGGCGGATGTATCGGCGTCTTCCCTGAGGGACGCATCACAAGACCCCCAGGAACCATCAGGCCCTTTATGGAGGGCGTTGGGCTTCTCGCTGGCCGGAGTGGCGCGAATGTCCTCCCATGCTGGATCTCAGGTACACCGGATGTAGATGGCCTGATGGCGTCACTGCTTGGAGCAAGTCGCAGTCGTGTCCGGATGTTGGAGCCGGCCCGCTATGACAAAAGCGACACCCCAGACAAGATCGCTGCAGATCTCCGCAGCCGGATTGCCCAAGCCAGCGGATGGCCCGTGGTCGATGACATGATGCCACTACACCTTGGCTGACGCTGAGTCGAGAATTCAGCGTGCGGCCATCACTTGTGCGAGCAATTCTTCTGGCGAATCGATGTCGGGGTGCTGAAGCCGCACACGCTCCACCAATTGGTGCGCCACATCCGGTCGCTCGCCGAGAGAAACCAGCATCGCCACGGCATCGGACGCCGCAGAACCCGCAGGAGGCAGGTCCGCTGCAACTGAGCCGGCACCGCTGGCCAGCCAGTCATCAACCTTTCCGGAAAGTTCGGCAATGATCGTCTCGGCAGTTCGCTTCCCAATCTCAGGGAGGCTGACAAGAAAGACGGTGTCCCGCCGACCAATGGCTGATGCGATTTCCACTGCTGGAGCCTGGAGCGCCCTGAGCGCCTTGCGATGCCCGATGTTCTTGACAGTCGTAAAGAGTTCGAAGAATGCCCGATCTTGCGGTGACGCAAATCCAATCAATCGCGGCACCATTGAGGTGCCCTGACCAATGCTCTCCAAAACCAGCAACGTGTGAAATGTGACCACGTCACCGACCGACGCTTGAAGTTGTTCCACATCACTGCCCGGAACAAGGACATCAACCAAGATCGGGCCCACCTCGACGCGAGCGCGATCGGCAGCAATGGACTCCAAACGGCCTGTGAATCGTGCAAGCACCCACAAAGCCTAGCAGGGAGATGGGTGTGATGAATCCCCACCCGAAGGTTCTGGCAACCCTTGTGGAGGGCTTCCCTGAATCCACTCTGATGTTGTTCCAATTCGAAATCTCGCGGATCCGTCGATGTGAGAGCAACGCAGGCAACACCACTGAAGCGGTACCCTCCTCACATGCATCACGCGATGATCATGGCGGGCGGCAGCGGAACCCGACTCTGGCCGATGAGCCGTGGAGGTCGGCCGAAACAAATGGTCCCACTCGTTCAGGGCAAGAGCTTGCTCTCCATCGCTGCTGAGCGCATTGCGGATCTTGTTCCACCCGATCGACGTTGGATCTGCACCGGCGAGGCCCACCGGAACCTCATCTTGGATGAAATCGAGGGCATCGACGATGCGCACCTGATCGGCGAGCCATGCCCGCGAGACACTGTCAACGCTGTCGCCCTGACAGCGGCCATCTTGAACACGATTGATGAGAATGCGGTCTTTGCAGTGCTGACTGCAGATCACCTGATCAACCCCACAGACCGCTTTGTTCAGTGCATCAATACCGGATTT
>JAKVBW010000009.1:18037-28298 GCA_022446945.1 Phycisphaerales bacterium
AAATCGAATGGTCACATTCGGGATTGAGCCGACACATGCTGCAACCGGCTACGGGTACGTCGAGTTGGGTGAGCCGATTGACAATCACCCTCCAGCCCGACAGACCGTTCGATTTGTCGAAAAGCCCGATGCAGAAACAGCCAGAACTTATGTCGACTCGGGCCGGTTCAAGTGGAATTCCGGCATGTTCGTGTATTCCGCACGGGGTTTCCTAGAAGCATTGGAACGATTCGTGCCGGAGTCCGCTGCAGGCATGCGCGACATCGCTGCGGCGTGGTCTGGCCCCTCACGCATGTCCACACTGGAAGAAGTCTATTCCGCACTTCCCAAGATCAGCGTTGACTACGCGATCATGGAGCCTGCTTCGCAGGACGACAGCATTGAAGTCTGTACGGTTCCCATGGATGTGGAGTGGTTAGATGTTGGAAGTTGGACCGCTGCTGGAGAAACGTTGCAAGCGGACAGTGAAGGCAACCGAGCATTCGGCCCCGCAGAACATCTCGATTCCAAGAACGTCATTTCGATGAGCGACGACAAGGAACACCTCATCGCCACGATCGGCTGCGAAGATCTTGTCATTGTCCATACACCGAATGCAACACTTGTCTGCCCGGCGGATCGGGTACAGGACGTGAAGAAGTTGCATGGCATGCTTGATGAGCGTTGGAAATAGTCATGCGATTGCTCGGCGTCGATCTGGGTGACAAGCGAACGGGTCTGGCAAGCGGTGACTCGGACACAGGCGTGGTCTTTCCGCTCACAACACTCCATATTCCGATGGGACCTTCTCTGGCCGAAGCCATTATTGATGCAGCGCAGACTCATGAGGCTGATCTTCTTGTCATCGGCCTGCCCCTCAACATGGATGGGACGGAGGGACCCCGCGCGAAGCTGACACGCACTTTCGGAGATGATCTCTCGGCCGCATGCGCGCTGCCTGTTGTGTATCAGGATGAACGATTGACCACTTTCGAAGCAGAGCATCGAACGCGTGGTGAGCGTGTGCCTCAGGGCGCTGACGCCCATGCGGCAGCAGTACTCCTCGAAGAGCACCTGCAGGGCTGAACCCCTGTCAGTGCAGTGTCAGATACCAACGCAGAGTTCCCGGTGGTGGCGGACCGCCACATGTCTGCAGCACCGCTTCTGCAGTCAATTCCAGAGAGGCAAGTGACGTCACTTCGGGCTTCCAAACGTAGATGCGTCCGAGTGCGCCGCATGCGGCGATCGCACGCTGGAGTGGTGCATCGCCGCCAGGTTCTGACACGAGGATCGCTGCACAAACTGTCTCCCGTGAAGCCTCTTCCAGCCGACCGGGGTGTACCTGTTCAATGGGAATGCCTGCCGGCCACAGCAGAGACTCATGCAACCATGAAGCCTGATCCAACTCCGAATCGAGCAACCAAAGATGTGTCGCAGCCCAGGGAAACCCGCGCAAATCCGGATCCAGCATGAAACGCTGCCAAAGTGGTTGCAATAGCGAACTACATGAGATCGCCAGATCGAATCGCTCATGCTCGCCAACGGCATCGTTGGCACTGATCAGCAGATCTCCCAACAACTGCTCGGCAACTTCATCTTCCGGCCCGACGGCGACCACTCTGCCCGGCAACGCGGGTGGTTCCGGGACGTCGTAGGGTTCGAGTTCAAATGGCTTGTCGCTCATGTGGACGGCACCTTGGGGACGCGGAGATACCACGCAACAAGAAGTGCGCTAGCCATGAGCAGCACCGCACCATTCGCCTGATGGGCGCTGGTCACGAGTACTTCCCAGACAGGCACATCGATTGTTGCGCCGATCTCGGGGCGCATCATGACGGCAGCAAGTGCCCCAAATCCCAGCAGTATCTGAAGTCCAATCGCAACAAGCAGCACTCTTCCGATCCACTTGAAAACATCATCGCGGCCCTCCATCGCCGAACCTCGAAGGCCGACGAAGACTCCCACGATGGCGACCACCGCTGCCATGGCGATATGACCCATGAGCGCGTGTGTGGCACCCGGTGCCTTGGCTCCCATCTCGGTCAACATATGACGGTAAACCGCGCCGAGCAGAAGTTGGAGCAGCAGACAAACCAGAAGGACAATGGCAAGTTGACGATCCACCGAGAGACGCCCCTCACCGATTACCAACGCTCCGCGTCGCCAGCGCGTACTTGTGGCGGCTGCGGCACATGCCATGACCGCCAACACAATTTGAGCAAGCACACCATGCATGACCGCCAAGGAAGTACTCGGAGAGAGCATGGATGGATCCTGACTCAATGTGAGTGTTCCTGTGACCCGCAGCCCGCCAATAACACCTTGAATCATGACGAGCACGAGAATGACGATTCCCAGCATCCCGATCCACAATCGATCGTCTGCCATCCAAAGCGTTGCGCATAGCGTCAATGCCGTGAGTCCCACCAACATGCCCGTCAATCGATGCGCGTGTTCGTAGAAGATGCCGCTGTCAAGATCTGCAACCATCTCTGAAAGTGGATACAGCAGCATGTTGTGTCCGTAGGAGTTGGGCCAATCGGGAACCGCCAAACCTGCTTCGAATCCGGTCACGATGCCTCCCGTGACGATCATGAAGAATGTCAAGCCGGTTGCCACCCAACAGAAAATCGGAAGCCAGTTTCCATCCGTACGCCATGGGCGCAAGGTGCCCCCGATGACGCCTCCCACAAGGCCCACCACCACACACCCCACAAGAATCCCAACAATCCAGAGTCCCCCACCCGCCAGATCGCTTTGGAGCAGACTGGCCACGATCAACAGATTCAAAATGGCTGTCACGAACCCAACAGCGAGCCCTCGCAGAAGCCCGCCACGCTGATCTTCCAATCCCTGATCACGGCGACCTGCCACAATCCCGCCCCCCACCAACGCCAGAACCGCCCCACCGAAGAGAACATCTCCGATAAAGGAAGCCTGAAGGAGAACAGCGATGTAGCTCAGCAGCCACATCACAGTTGTTGAGGCAAAGGCGGCGGCAAGGATGCGGCACCCGCGCGCAAGACGAGGCACTTGGATTGGACTGCCAGCGACGATGGGGACCATGAACCGGCTCCTGTTTCGAGGCAATGGGGTTCGCAGAAGGAGGCGTATACTAGTCTGCCGCCAAGAGGCGAATCCTGCATGGCAGACACCGCCGCTGACACTTCCGACCCCACCACGCCTGCGACGACGGGACCTGTTGCAGTGCTGAAGATGTATGCCGATCTGGTGAAGTTGCGATTGAGCCTCTTGGTGGTCGTCACAGCTGGGGTGGGCTGCATCATGGCCAGCGGTTCGAGTATCCAATGGCTGGTCCTCATCTGGGCGGTGACAGGAACGCTTGCTTGCGCAGCTGCTGCAAACGCGATCAATCAGATCATTGAAACGCGTCGCGATGCACTGATGGCGAGAACAAAAGAAAGACCACTGCCCAGTGGGGCGATGAGTCCCGCCCATGGCTGGATTCTGGCGATGCTGCTTGGTTACGGCGGGGTGGCGATGCTTGCGCTCCTGGTCAACCTCTTCACTGCCGGGCTAGCCCTGCTCACACTGCTCCTCTATGTGTTGGCGTATACACCCCTGAAACCGCTGAGCACATTGAACACCATGGTGGGCGCCATCGTCGGCGCGATCCCACCGATGATTGGATGGGTGGCGATCCGAGGACAGTTGGATCTCGGGGCATGGATACTTGGCGCGATCCTCTTTCTGTGGCAACTCCCTCACTTTCTATCCCTGGCCTGGATTTACCGAGATCAATACGAAGGCGCAGGATTTCGCATGCTTCCTTCCGCGGCTGGAGGCGACCGTCCATCCCGCGAAGCCGCTCTCCTGTCATGCCTACTGCTGATCCCCCTTGCGTTGTTGATGGTCACACTCCAACTTGCGGGCACGGTGTATGCAGCGTGCGCAATCATTCTTGGTCTGGGATTTGCCTGGAAAGCTGTCCGTTTCTATCGCACGCCCTCGCGAGACACCGCACGCAGCCTGTTTCTCACCAGCCTGCTGTACCTGCCCCTGATTCTGCTCGCGATGGTGCTTGATCGCATCCCCCTCCCGGATGAACTGTTCCTTTACATCGAGCCTTCACTGCCATGAAATCGATTGGACTTCGTGAAGGTGGATGGGTCCTTTTGATCGCTGCGGCACTTTTCGCAGCCATCATCATCTGGGCACTCGCGCCTGCTGTTCTTCGAATGACGGATCGCCCGCCTGGCGATGGTCATCGCATCGATTCGTATCTATTCGATCTTTCCAACAAGAGACTCCCCGACACTGCCGTCATCGAACCAGCCATGCTGCATCGCGACATGGTGCCTGTACTCGACGCGCCTTTGGACATTCACCATGTGGATGACATTCTCTCCATTGCAGATTCACGAGCGAAGTATTTGGTGTCTCAGGACACGATTGTCGGCGTGACCATCAATAACGAGACAAGGGCCTATCCCATTTCGATGCTCAATGTCCATGAACTGGTCCACGATGAACTTGGTGGTGTGCCCATCCTCGTGACCTGGCATTGGCCCTCCGCATCACCACGCGTCTTCGATCGGAGGATTGACGGGCGCGTCAGGATGTTCGGCGTCAGCGGGCTCATGGCAGGTGGCAATCTCGCCTTCTATCCACGCCATGAAGATCTTTCTGTCGGCGGTGAGCCGCTCTATTCACAACTCCTTGGCCGAACGATCACGGGACCCACTCATACCCTGACACCGATTCCATCAACCTTCACGGACTGGAAGCGTTGGCACACAACACATCCCGACACGACTGTTGCTGGCCGAGACCCCGCACTGAAAAAGCGTTACAAACACGCAGCACCTGATGCCTACTACCACTCGGGCGGACTGATCTCCCAATCCATGCCCCCCGAGGGAGGACCGCCACCGAAGTCGCCGGTGCTCATCATCGATGCACCTGCAGAAATCGTGGTGACGCGGACCAACGGCCAATGGTCCTTGCCGGGTCCATGGATCCTTCGAGATGTCTCGGCGGGTGTCCCTCCAAGTGTCGAGTGTCCGACCTGTGATCCGACAAGCGATCTGCGGCATGGGCTGTGGCATTCTGTCCACGCATTGGGGTTTCAAAGCTCCAATCAGTGATTTCGGGGGAGACAAAGAGGGGCCTGTGTCGTAGCCTGCTTGTGCAGGCAGACTGAGAACTGCCCTAGGAGAGAGACCCCCCATGCTGACCACAATCGCCACAATGGCCGCGATCAGTGCATCTGGACTTCAGACCAGCCCTGTCACGGTAGCTGAGCTCAAATCAGCCATTCCAGGTGTCCGAACACACCAGACGCCGAACGGTCGACTGGATCGTGTCTTCGGCAAACCCCTGGCAACGGCCAGCACGCCGGCTAAGGCAGCATCCGTCTTTATCGAACGCTTCGCGAGCGTCTGGGGACTCAGCGCCGATTCACTCACATTGACAGATCCCGCCGACGGACTTGGTCTCATGCATGACAGCGAGACTGGTAAACCGAAGTTTCGGAGATTCCGCTCTGCACAAACTCTCGGCGGATTGCCCGTTTTTGAAAGCACACTCACGGTGCTGGTCTTGGATCAGCCCCAACCGACGGTCGTCCTTGCAGCTGCAGACACGCGCGCGATTTCGAACTGGCATCCAATCTGGATATCCGACACCGAGGCGCTTCGTCTGGCAGACAGCGCTGCGAAAGCAGTGCTCGGACCTGAAGGATTTGTGGCTGCCTCTCCGACACTCTGTGTGTACGCAGGTACGGGGGATGTGACGACAGCACCCTCTACTGCCATCGAGATGATGGCGGTTCGTGGTGCAGCTGGACATGCGAACTACGCGAAGCGACGCCTAGTGGTGGATGTCGCCTATGGCACAGTGCTCTTCGAGGAAGACATGATTCTGCATTGCGCCGCCTCAAGTCTGACAACCTTGGCGCTTGGCGATATCTCGGGGACCGTCAGTGCCCGGACCAACGATGGGTGGAGCGCATGGGAATGTGATGCGACCACGACCGTCCCTCTTCCTTGGGCATATGTGTCAATCGACGGCAACATCACAACAACCGATGAGGATGGCGCATTTTCAGCACCAGGCGGTGTGGATTCTGTCGTGCTGTCGGGATTGAACGGACTGTGGTTCGATGTCAACAACGATGCCGGCACCGATGAACAGCTTGAGCGCATTGCGCAGGACGGCGACGTTGTTGAGTTCCTGCATAACGAAGAGGAAGTGGAGCTTGAGATGTCTCAGGCTGTCGCCTATTGGGGAGCAAATGAAGTTCGCAGCTGGATCCTCGATATCAATCCCGACTATCCGACGATCGGCACCCAGAGCGGCTTCCCGGTCAATGTCAATCTTGCCGATACATGCAACGCGTTCTACGACTATTCCTCCATCAACTTCTACCAGTCTGGCGGAAGCTGCAACAACACTGCATTTGGACATGTCGTCTATCACGAGTATGGACATCACCTCATTGCCGAAGCCGGATCCGGCCAGGGAGAATATGGCGAAGGAATGTCCGACTGTGTGGGTCTCTTGATGACCGGCGATCCACGCATGGCACCTGGCTTCTTTCAGGGGAACTGCGTGAGCGGCATTCGAACTGCAGACAATTTATGTCAATACGATGACACCGGTTGCAGCTCCTGTGGTTCCCAGATCCATGCCTGTGGCCAGTTGATCTCGGGTTGTGTATGGGACACCTGGCAGGCACTGGAAATCAACAACCCTTTGTCAGCAGACGCAATCATTCGGTCTCTGACGATCAACAGCATTCTGCTTCATACAGGGACCGCCATCGATGAAGCGATCGCCATCGATTTCGTCACCTTGGATGACGATGATGGTGACATCTCTAATGGCTCGCCAAATTACAGTTCGATTGAATCGGGTTTCGGTGCACATAACATCGATGTTCCCCCCATCGCATGGCTGAGCGTGACATTCCCGGATGGTCTGCCTTCCCACATCTCGCCTGGTGGCACAACCACCATGAACGTCAACATTGCGGATCAACTGGGCAGTTATCAGCCGGGAACCGCGAAAATTGCTGTATCGATTGATGGCTTGACAACGCTGTACCCGCTCGATGATCTCGGCAATGGCGTGCATCGGGCCAACTTCCCCGAATCGGAATGTGGCAGCACTATCCCGTGGTATCTATGGCTGAAGACGACAGACAACGAAAGCGTTTTCGTCCCGGCTGGCGGCGCGGATGAAGCATTTGATGTTCTTTCCGCATGGTCACCGCCGACACTGCTCTTTGAAGACGATGCCACGACTGATCTGGGCTGGATCGTGGGAGGGGATGCCACGGACGGGATCTGGGAACGCGCGATCCCATCTGGAGGCAATGGACGTCCTGCCGAAGATTGTGACAGCGGCGACTGGTGTTGGCTGACTGAAAATCGCACAAATGGGGGCGATGATGTCGACGGTGGCTCGACGACTCTGACCTCTCCCCCACTCGACGCAACCACCGCAACGGAGATTTCCTACTGCTGGTGGTATCGCAATATTGGCGGCGGCGGAAACATCGAAGATGACATCTGGGTTGTCAACATTTCTGATGACGATGGTGCGACATGGACCGTTCTCGATCAGACCGGAACAACAGGTCCGGATGTTGAGGGCAATTGGCAGACGTCCACGTTCCTACTTGCCGACATTGCGGATTTCGAGCTGAATGATCAGTTCCGCATTCAATTCATTGCATCAGATCTCAATGAGACATCCCGTGTCGAAGCTGCTGTAGACAACATCCATCTCGTGAGTATTGACTGCAAGGAACCGCCCTGTCCGAACGATCTCGATGGTGATGGTCAGGTGGGCACCAATGAAATCCTTGCCATTCTGGATGCTTGGGGTGAATGCCAAGGCTGCCCCGCAGATCTGGATGGGAATGGATTCGTGGATGTAGATGACATCCTGCTGATTGTGAGCACCTTCGGCCCCTGCGGGTGAGTTGCAGCCTGGACTCTGCTACCGTGGCCCTCTTCGCGAGGAGGGCTGCGATGCGGACCACAATCATTTTGGTACTGGGTGTAACTGGAATCTCTTTTGCCCACCCGGACGATCATCCGTGGCGACCGGAACAGATGCTTGATCGCAAGGATGTGTTCGAACGCCTTGACGACCGCGATCTTCCATCACCCAATCGCTTTAGAGCCGCGAGTGGCGAGCCAGGGCCCGACTATTGGCAACAGCAGGTTGATTACGACATCGATGTGCACCTCGACGCCGATTCAAATCGCCTGATCGGCAGTGAGAAGATTACTTACCGCAACAACAGCCCCCATCAGTTGCATTGGCTTTGGGTACAACTCGATCAGAATCGATTCCGATCTGATGCGAGAGGAAAACTTGCCGAACGCGCCCCTGATCTGAGTGGCAGCATGTCCTTTGACGCCTTGAGAAGACATCTCGACAGGGAGACATTTGAGGGCGGCGTCACAATTGACCGAGTCCAGACCGCGAAAGGAACCGATCTACCTCATGTCATCGATGGCACCATGATGCGCATCGATCTGCTTGAACCGCTGGGACCCGGCCGCGCATTTCAGTTCGAGATTGACTGGTCGAGCGAGATCGTTCCGGATCCCATTGCGGGACGCAGCGGTTATGAAACTTTCGAAGACGATCGCACGCTTTATCAGATTGCCCAATGGTTCCCCCGCCTCGCAGCATTTACTGATTACGACGGCTGGCAAACGCGCCCGTTCTTGGGACGCGGTGAATTCACACTTGAATTCGGCGATTACGACGTGGCCATCACTGTCCCGGACAACTTCATCGTCGCGGCAACCGGTGAGTTGCAGAATCCCAAGACAGTCCTGACAAAGACCCAACGCGCACGCCTTGATGAAGCAGCACAAAGCGACCGGCCGGTGCAGATCGTGACACGGGAGGAATCGGACGCTCTGGTCGCTTCTTCAGGTGATGCGACCAAGACCTGGGAATTCTCCGCGGAGAATGTTCGGGACTTCGCATTCAGCGCATCTCCGGCGTTTGCGTGGGATGCCATGGGAGTGGCGATCCCGGGATCGAATCAACGCACAATGGCGATGTCCATGTGGCCGAAGGAAGCCGATGGACTCTGGGATACATATTCAACCCATGCGGTCGCCCATGGCATCGAGTCCTATTCAAGAACAGCCATGCCCTATCCCTGGCCCACGGCCTGGTCAATCAACGGCGTCGTGGGCGGTGGCATGGAGTACCCCATGATCACCTTCAACGGTCCGAGACCTGAAGAAGACGGAACCTGGACCGAACGAGCCAAGTACGGGTTGATCTCGGTCATCATCCATGAGGTCGGTCACTTCTGGTATCCGATGATCGTCAACAGTGACGAACGTCAATGGACATGGATGGACGAGGGGATCAATACGTATCACCAGTTTCTCGCCGAAAGATCATGGGAAGAAGATTACGCCCGAAGCCGTGGACTTCCGCGCGCCATCACGGGCTACATGCGGGACTTCGGAAACACCCGACCCATCATGACGGCGAGTGAGTCCATCCTTCAGTTCGGGGCCAATGCCTACGCCAAACCGGCGACAGCGCTCAACATCCTTCGCGAAACAGTCGTTGGGCGTGAATTGTTTGACCACGCCATGCAGGCATACACGACGCGATGGGCCTTTAAACGTCCCGAACCCGCTGATTTCTTCCGAAGTATCGAGGATGCAAGCGGTCGTGATCTGGACTGGTTCTGGCGTGGATGGTTCTACGACACAAGACCGGTGGACATCGGGATCGAGGATGTCGAAACCTATCGCGTCCGCAGCGGTCGACCGGCGATTGACAAGGAAGCTGACAGGGAAGAGGAGGCTGAGGCGGAACCCACCACTGTGACTGCACTTCGCAATGAAGGTGTGGGCAGACGGACCGATCGCTATCCGGAGCTCGTCGACTTCTACAGCACGAGAGACAAGCATGGCGTGACCCCGGCAGATGAGCGTGCCTATGAGAAACTGCTTGCAGAAATCGATGCGGACGATGAACTTCTGCTCGATACGCAGGCGAGATTCCACATCATTCACTTTACGACCAACGGAGGTTTGGTCATGCCCATGCCCATTCTCGTGATGTATGAGGATGGGTCTACTGAGGAACTCACTCTACCGGCTGATATCTGGCGAGCAGATCAACGCACAACCTCGAAGTTGTTGATTCGCCCTCAGGCCATCGACCATGTCCTGCTCGACCCGCATGATGAACTGGCCGACGTGGACCGATCAGACAATCGGTTCCCGAGGGAAATCGGCGGCGGTCGTTTTGGCTTGCGTGGTGA
>JAKVBW010000090.1 GCA_022446945.1 Phycisphaerales bacterium
ATATGCATCTCGCGGATGGCAGATTCTTCTGATCGGCCATGAAGATCACCAGGAGGTCATTGGCACACGGGGTGAAGCCCCGGAGGCCATACAGGTCGTCGATTCAGTCGAGTCGATAGCAAGTTTGAAGATCGACGATCCGGACAAACTCATCTATCTGACTCAAACGACGTTGAGCATGGACGATGCCAATACGATTATTTCGGCTCTGAAGGAGGCATTCCCAAACATCCATGAACCTCCGAGTGATGACATTTGCTATGCCACGACAAATCGTCAATTGGCGGTACGAAAACTCGCCCCCGAATCGGATCTTGTCATTGTCATTGGATCACGCAACAGCTCTAACTCTCAGAGGCTCCGCGAGCTTGCGGAAGCTACTGGCACGAAATCCGTTCTCGTCGATGACCGATCGGAACTGTCGGATGAACTGCTTTCAGGCGTTGAAACCGTTCTTGTCACTGCAGGGGCGAGTGCGCCGGAAGATCTTGTCCAGGAGCTGATCCTCCATCTCGTATCGAGCACCGGAGGAACTGTGGAACAACATGATGTCTTCCATGAATCCGTAGAGTTTGGCCTTCCAGGGACACTCAAAAAGTTCATGCGATCACGAGACATCGATCCCGAAGGACGCAGAATCACGATGGACAACATCGCGTCAACCGGACGATTTCTGACCGCCCACAACATTCCTCACCAAGTTGTCGATCTGACCGTGAGCGCCGGTGCGTGAATCAATCACCCAGCGTTTTTGATTTCGACCGAGATGGTCTGAGAGAATGGTGCGCATCCCACCAGATGCCTCTCTATTCCGCCGATCAGATCCTGCAGTGGGTCTATGGCAAAGGTGTCCTCGATCCTCAGGAGATGACTAATTTATCTCGATCTCACAGAGACCTACTCTCCAACGCTTTGCAGATACGCGTTGGGACGGAACTAAAAAACCAACTTGCTTCTGATGGCACTCGGAAACTGCTGATTGGCTGGCCTACCAAAAGTTCTATGCCAGTTATAGGCAGTGGCCCCGCAACGGAAACTGTGCTGATTCCATCAGACGATCGCCGGACCGCTTGTGTTTCCAGCCAGGTAGGCTGCCCCGTAGGCTGCCGATTTTGCGCATCTGGACTTTTGGGACTCGAAGGGAATCTGTCTACAGGACAGATCATCGAGCAGGTCCATCGTTTCTACAGACCGGAGCACCGCGAGGTCACAAATATCGTCTTCATGGGAATGGGCGAACCGCTTGCGAACTATTCACCTGTGACGCGTGCGATCAAGATCCTGAATGCGGATTGGGGATTTGGAATCGGCGCAAGACGCATCACGGTTTCGACTGTTGGACTTCCTGCTGGCATCTGCCGTCTTGCCTCCTTCCCACTCCCGGTAACCCTTGCCCTAAGCCTTCATGCGCCCAATGATTCGCTTCGTCGTGAATTGATCCCTTGGGCTGAGCATGCAAGTATCGAGCAGATCCTGAGTGCTTGTCGGACATACTTCGATGCAACGGGTCGCGAAATCACCCTCGAGTACCTGCTGCTTTCAGATGTGAATGATCGACCGCAACATGCTCGGGAACTGGCAGAGATTGCAGATACGCTTCGCTGCAATATCAATCTGATTCGCTACAACGAGGTTGAAGGATTGCCATTTCGCCGGCCTGTGGATCAGGATGTCCATGAGTTCCAGAGAATCCTCCGCAAAGCGAGGATCAACGTTCATATCCGAGCGAGCCGCGGCAGAGACATCGATGCCGCATGCGGACAACTGCGTCAAAAGTCACAGAAAATCACACCCGCTCCAGAATCTCCCTGACATTGCGTCGCAGCGATGCAGGACTGATTCGCCTCAGCCTTCCGTCCAGAGCAAGGTTGTGGAGATGCTCGAGCACGCGACGCCACTGTGCGTACTCTTCCGGCGGCGCACTGGCTGCCTGCATGACTGCCTCCGTCACAATCGTACGGACCCTCCTGCTAGCAGGGCGTCCCCGCCAACTGGATGGCACCACTCTCCTCAATGCTGCAAGCAGATGAGCAAGCCAGTCACTGGTCCTTAAATCGATTCCAATACGCCATCTGATGAATGTGAATTCAAGGCGTGTTAAGGATCGGACCATGACACGGTCCCCCCTCTGGCGTTTCACGTTCAAACGACGGCGCATGCGACGGCGATGTTCAACGCTGATCGACATCGAAGCAACGTAGATGGCATCTCGGATCAATGTCGCTTCAGCAAGAGGCAACACAGCCGCTCTTGCCATCGCCCGACCTGTATCCGCTCTATCAGCCTCATAGAGCGCAATGATTCGATCAGCAAATCGCTCCGCCAAATCAAAACCACCCCATGTGACGCACCTACGAAGCGCGACGATGAAGTCTCTATGAGCCGCTCTTCCACTGGCAGTCTCGAGCAATCCGGGCACTTCCCCCGCAACCCGATCAGCGAGCCTCCGGAAGCGATCTGCTCTGTCTTGTCCCGCAAATCTTCCCCTGGCAAGAACCAATCGATAACGGCGAAGCGACTTGGAGGCAGATTCAACATCCTGTTCATGCGTTTGAAGTAGACCTGCAGGATCGACTCCAACGGTCCTACCGAATTCAAACGCTTCTCTCAGACGCGCCCATCCAGATGCTTCGACTGATGCCAATCCTCGATGCATGGCATCCAAAGAAAGTGGAACTGCGCCCTGTTGCCATACTGCACCAAGTAGAACCATGTCGGCCAGTCGCTCATTATGGAATCGATAGCGACAGGCACTGGTCACATCGGCAACCAATCTCAATCCAGGAATGCCCTGGCCCTCTAGATATTGCCGTTTCGCAATCAGCACATCATCTTCTTCTGCAGGAGAATCGAGTTGATCTTCATATCGCCCTGTATTAACAGCGATCGCTGTTCTGCCCGCACTAGCGACACGCAAGCCTCCTTCAGGACTCACCGAATTGATCGCTTCATTGAGATCGATACCGATCAGCAAATCCGCTTCAGCCCATGGGATAACTGGAGTCACCGAAGATGCTTCATGCCGATCTCTCGGACGGGCGAACGCAATTTGAGCGCCACGACGCCGGCCCGGCCCAATAGGTGTGGGATCCGCCTGCAATTCCACGTGATACCCGGCATGCTGGCCCGCCTCTGAAAGAACAAGTCCACATACGCCTGGCGAAGGTCCACGCAAACCGGCAAGATGTGCCGTCCAAATGGGCTGATCGGCATGGAGAAATGTCTTAGGCAAAGGAAGGTCAGCACTGATCAGCCCTCTCGTGGGAGGTTGAATTCTCTCCACCTGAACTTGCTCAACCAAAGGACGCACGCGACCTCCGATGGCTGGTGGCCAACGCAATGAGACAGAATTGACCTTGATCGTCGTACGTGTGAAGATCGCCTCATCTACTCGGCGAAGATCCCGCAAACGGTCTGTCGGCGGCTGCCGAATGACACAAGCCTCATCTGCGGGCAATGTCACGCGTTGATGCTGCTGATAGCCGACACGATCGATATCTGCGAGTGTCTGCTCCATCGACGCAACTTCAAATCGAGGGGGAGGTCCATCTTCTACAACAAGAACAGTCAGCCCAATCCAGTTCGCAGAATCACGAATACCTCGCTGCAACTCAACGGCGGCCCTGCTTGAAAACCGCCTGATTCTGAGCCGAGCCACTCGGTCAGTCGGGACCATGCCTCCAACCAGTCGTTCCACATCGCTTGCACGATTAGGGCCTGTGCCAATGAGCATCAACCAAGCACCTTCATCTAAGACCGCTTGACGGACAGCTGCTGCGCCGCGCCTACGGAGCGATCCTTCGGACCAGCATTCAGCAACAACGCGGCGCCCTTCAACTGGACCAAACATTTGACGGTCTATAAGCCAACAAATCGGCTCGGAAGAAGTGTCTGTGGCCTCAGCTTCGTCATCACTGGATTCCGCATACATATCGACAGTGACAGCCTGCTTAACCATGCTACGCAGCTCATCAATATGCCCCAAATCACCCAGTCTGTTAATCACAACTTGAGACGGCGCATCAGCTGGATCAGGTGCCAAACGAGCAGCAAGTGGTTCGCCAGAAACGACACGCTCGATCAGTGGCGCCAATTCTCTGGCGAGTACGGATGGATGAAGGCTGCTTGGCCATTCCAACATGGGGCGTGCCCAAATTGCAGCACTTGCTTCTCCTTCAGCAGTCAAACGAGCAGAGACCGTCCGCACGGCCTGTGTCACCCATGAATCCGAAGGTTCCAAAACGACGACGGTTCGGCATCGCAAAAGAATGCGTTCAATTGCTGCTTCATCAATGGGATGTATGAGTCCCAAATGCAGTGTGGGCAATCGACCTTCAACGCCGAGAATGATCTCCATGCGACGCAAAACACGATCGGCTCTCCCGCTCACGACGAACCCCAATTCAGCAGTTTCACCAGGACTTGGCATGGAACGGGCTTTATTGAGCTCGAGTCGTCGTGCAATCCGAAGAGGCCCTCCTAACTCCTCCCTTCTTGGACCGCGGCGTCGTGGTGGACCGGCTTGATGGTGATCCGCCTGCCGATTCGGATAAAGCGCGACAGTTGCAGATGCAGTCATCAAAGAAGGATCTGCAATCAGAACACAGGGACGATTGGCAGCGCGGCTCAATCTCAAAGCATGATCTGTAGCATCCCGAACATGATTGACGCTGACAACTTCAATCAGCGGCATCTCAGAATGCGCGAGTTGGGAGCGCAAGCCTTCAAAATCTGCCGCTGCTTCCAAAAGAACCACCATAGATTCCGTTGATGCGAATGCTGGAAGTTGTGTCAACATTCGCACAGTAGCCGCAGCAGTTGGACCTGCTGCGATCACAGCGACACGCTTGCTTTCAGTCGCGCTCCACCCACCCAATTCGACGGCACGACTCGCATCCTCCACAATTCGCGGGACGATTCGGTGACGGCGCAGAATTTCCTGCACTCCACGAGACTGGACGGCAATCTGCAATGAACGCGTTGATCTTGAGGCTGTCAACAGAAAGTGATTGACAACAGCTTCGCCTTCCAGAATGCCCTTGAGCATCGCCTCAGCCATGCTGAGGACTGCACTTCCATCATGCCTGGCGAGTGGATGCTGCCTCGGCGACGTGCTCATGACCCTGCCCTGTTCAATTCAATCCGACGATCTAGCAAGCCATGGATGAGGCTCGCCACTCCATGCTGATGATTAGACTCAGTCACCAGATCTGCAACGGCAAGAACACGGTCGTCAGCATTTTCCATCGCGACGCCAAGACCTGACTGCTCGATCAATTGAACATCATTGAGACCATCACCAACCGCAACTGTTTGTGATGCATTCAGACCCTGTGTTCGACAATAAGACCGAACCATGGTCCATTTGTCAGCCTCTGGATGGAATACTTCCAGAAGGTGAATGACCTCACCTGCGTGGGCCGAAGATGTGACAGCTTCCCAGTGCCTGGCCAACAATTGACTGCCATGGGACTGCTGAAGCTTGCTGACAACAGGCGTGAATTCCTCTGGCGTGCCGACGGCGCCCACTCTCACAGTCGCCTCGGGCCAAGGATCGTTTTCCAGTCGATCGACACGACACCAAGTAGCACCTGTCTTTTCAAACCACCAATCAGAAACAGGGTGGGTGTCATGTTCGCCAACAATGATGTAATCGATACCGGCAACATGACGGTCCTTCAGCACGAGTGCAGGGGCTTGGCCAGAGTGGATGGCCTCGACCACTGGCTCAACAAGTACCGGATCAATCGTGCGTCGGTCCAGAGTTTCGCCGTCTTTGGCCGCAACCAGCAATGCGCCGCTCGCAGATATCAAGGATCCCTGATATCCAATGTTGTCCAGAACATGGCAGCATTCACTGAGCGCTCGCCCCGTCGCGATGATGATTTCCAAGGCTTCCACATCTGCCCGTTCCAGTGCCTCCCGATTCTGATCTGAAACCGCTCCCAGAGGGTCAAGGAGCGTGCCGTCGAGATCGATCACGAGCAATTCTGGGCGGCGCATGCCCACACGGTAGCACTCTCAGGCATCTGGATGCCCGGGGTTGAATCGCCGGCTCTTGCCCCGTAGTGTCTTCATTGCCCGGTCCTCCCATGCATCACGACCCAACCCTTGCCCACAACCTGCTCCCAACTCTGCTCGAGGCCTGTGATGGGCATCTTGGAGATGTTTCTTGGTTTCGCGCTGACTGGCAACGGGGCGGGGCCAGCACCGGTCGCAGTGTCTGGAAAGTGGATGGCACAGCCGATCGGGAAGTTGTTGTGAAATTTCCAGTTGTGCCAAGAGAGTTGTACTGGACCCGGCGACTCCAATCTCCTGATGGCGAACCCCCATCTTCCGTTCCTCACCTGTTCGCCTCTGGTTCGACTTTGGGCAACTATGACCTCGCTTGGATCGTCATCGAACGACTGCCACATGGGCCACTGGGGCTTCGTTGGCACCAGGACCACATTGCCCGCGTTGCGGATGCGGCTGCCCGCTTTTATCTCGAAACTGATTCACTGCCCGTCTTGGACGCTGAGGCCAAATACGAAGACTGGGAAACGCTGCTGGAAACAGCGAGAGCCAGCCTCAGAGACAACCGTGTTCCCAACCGTGCTGAATGGATTGAGGCAGTCAAGAGAGTCCAACGGCTCCATGACTCCCTGGTTGAGGCATGGAGAGCGCGAGATACGACGCATTGGGTCCACGGCGATCTTCACTTGGCGAACGCGATGAGTCGGGATTCGGCACAATCGGGAGATGTCATCCTGATCGATCTTGCCGAAATCCGCCCTGGGCATTGGACAGAAGACGCGGTCTATCTCGAACGGCAGTTATGGGGAAGGCCGGATCGGCTCAAGGAATCTGCCCCAGTCCGCACGATGGCCAAGGCCAGACGCAAGCATGGCCTGTCAACCGAGGCTGAAGCGACCAAACTTGCGGACATCCGACGTGTACTGATGGCTTCAACCGCGCCTGCATTTCTTCGAACAGAGGGCCATCCCCGACACCTGTCCGGCGCATTGCAACAACTGAATCTCGCCTTGAAACGGGTCACAGCAGGCTGAAATGAGGTCACCCCTCGCGATGGGGGGAGGCATCCGCTACGATGCGTGGTCCCCCCTAACCGAGAGGTTCAGGGCTCTTTTGACACACCTGAGGATGCTCGAGGCCATGGCCAAGAAGAATGACGCCAAGATCAATGACCCTCGTGAACGGCTTGCCGAGGTACGCCAGCAGGACATCAATGAAAGCAATCTGAATGAGGACTTCGTCACATGGCTGAAGACGAAGGGGCCGACTTGGCTCTTGATCATTCTGGCCTTCATTGTCGCTTATCTGGTCATGGTCCGGTGGCAGCAACAGGAAGCACGCCTACGGGATGAAGCATGGATTGATCTCATGTCGACGACTGAGCCTGCCTCATTGGAGGATGTAGCGAATCGTCATGAAGGCGTCGATGCCATTTCAGACCTGGCCCGTCTCATGGCAGCAGATTCCTTACTTCAGGATCTTCAACGTGGCCGCACCCTCAGTGAGGATGGCCAAGTACAGACCGAACTCGACGAAGAAACAACTGCCTCGCATCAGGAGTACGCCTCCAGGCTTTATCAGGCTGTCGCCTCCAACGACGACGGGACCACGGCCAAGGCCCTGATGACCGTCTGCGCACTCAATGGGCTAGCAGCCATCGCCGAATGCCGGGGCGATCTGGACGCTGCCGCCGATTTCTACAGACAAGCTGCTGATCGCGCAACAGGACATCTTGAGCCATTGGCTGCACAGGCGAACGGCCGGGCAGCGTCCATCGATCAGTTGGCGGGAGACATCTCCTTTGCAACGCCCCCGCCACCTCCCGTCGTACCGACCCTGCCCATCAATCCCCAGGAACTTCCTCCTGGCCTGACCCCGCTGAATCCGGACACACTCCCGCCGGCTCCTCCACAGGATCCTGTGACCCCAGCGGATCCGTGAGTGGACCTCAGGATCCGATCGGTCCGGGCGGCGCAGTGGATCCCAGCCGATACAACAATGATGACGGCCCGGCGCATGTCTCCTTCACACTCTCACGAGATTTGAATAAACGCCTCGATCGCTATCTGGGTGATCGCATCCCATGGCTGAGCAGAACATCCCTACAAAGATTGATCGCTGAGCAGGCAGTCACCGTCAACGGTCGACCACCCAAGGCTTCAACGAAAGTTCGACAAGGAGACGTCGTGGATGTGGTACTTCCACCACCTCCCAGTTCAGATCTCCCCGCCGAAGAAATACCGCTCGACATTCTTCATGAAGATGCCGATCTCATCATCTTGAACAAGCAGGACGACATCATTGTGCATCCTGCCAGAGGCAATCAATCTGGAACGTTGATCAATGGCCTGGCCTGGCATTTGAGGACAACCGGAGAATCACTCAGTGATGTGGGAGCCGAACTGGCGCGTCCAGGTGTCGTCCACCGACTTGATCGTCATACAACAGGTGTCATGGTTGTTGCAAAATCCGAAACAGCGCACTGGCGCCTCGGCAAACAGTTTGAACAGAGACTGACCAGAAAGCGTTATCTCGCAATCGTCCACGGAAGAGTTGAACCTCATACCGATGTCATAGACCTTCCATTGGGCCGCCACCCCACAATCAAACATTGCAATGCGGTTCGATGGGATGAGACAGGGAAAGAATCCGTGACGCTGTATCGCGTACT
>JAKVBW010000091.1 GCA_022446945.1 Phycisphaerales bacterium
AACCGCCGTCCGCACCGACAGTGGGAATCTCAGTCCAGAAGATCCCATCGGGACTCACTTCGATGGTGCCGCCATCCCCTCCAAAAATGCCGCCACAGAGACCTTCTGGTGGTGCGAGGTCTATGAACCCTGGATTGCCATAGATGATGAGATCGATGCCATACGCATTTTGCGGTTCATCAACGACGGGTTCATCAAATCGGATGATCAACTGACCGCCCAAACCGATCGACACGATTTCATCCGGTCCCCAAGCAGGGCTGAATGGTGAGACAACACTTTCCCATTCAGTCCCTTCACCCGACATTTGTTCCGGAGGACCCAGCACCACAGAGGGATTGTCGTAACCGGGTGTTGCGCCCATGCCAGGGTCGAATGACACCACTGCGTCGCACCAAGGATTCGTTGCGAGTATGCAGTGCAATAGCAGTGAAACAGACATGGGCATCCTGCCTTGTCAGCGTCCCGAGTCGCGCGGAACGGCTCCTGTCCAAGTTCCGCTGCGAGGGGTGGTGTTCGGCAGGTCTGCCGCCTGGAGCAGGGGCGAGCGGGCGCTGCCGACCCGAATCGCGCGGGTCTGGCGAATAGCATCGTGGGCAGGTCTTCCGGCTCCGGGGCCTCACCCAGCCTTCCCGCGCCCCCGAAGGGCCAGTGGCTGATGGGTGACGGAGACCCCTAGGGTCTCAATCCCGTGACGGCGGCGCGTCCGCGGTGGTCTTTCACCACACTTCCCTTGGCGCCACGATGGTCAATGCAGCATACAGGATCGTTACTGGCTGCATTGGGTTGTCGCACCCGCATCCGGGGACTATCCTCAAACACTTGTGGGCCTGTATCCGGACACGAAATCGCGATGGGGGTAGTGGCTAGACCACGCCTCGGAGTCATCATTCATGCACATGCGTATTCGATTTGCTGCAGCATCGCTGCTCGTGGCAGCCCTCAATTTACCGATCTCAGCCGATACAGCGCCTTCCACGCTGCTTGAAGATTTTGTCCATTACGCGCTGACGGCGCAAGTGGAGATGGCTGATGCGAATGGCCAAGCATTGTTGGACAGTGGCCTGACTCCAGAGGAACTCGCGGAGTTGGTCGATGGCCTTCCGACATTGCGTGACCGCTTACCGGTTGCCATTCGATGGGCGCGCGAGGTGCCATCACTTTCGAGCATTGCTGGAAAGTTGGAATCGCGTATCGAGAGAGGGCGCCTTGATTTGGCGCAGAGCCCGAAGCGTATTGCGGAGGCCATTGACATGCTCGATGGTGGTCGCCGAGCTAGAACGCTGGCTAGGGCACGCTTGATCGAAGCAGGGCAGTATGCCGTTCCGCCCATGCTCAGATCACTACAGGAACTACAGACGCCAGCTGAGATCAGTCTGGGTGTCCGCAACATTCTGCCGGAACTGGGTCGTGAAGCTGTCTTGCCCTTGACAACAGCGCTTCCCGGTTTGCCGGCCGACCAGCAAGTTGTCGTGATCAATGCTCTGGCAGACATTGGGTACCCGCACGCCGGGACCGTGTTGGTGGCCATCGCTCGTGATGACACCTCAACCGAAGTTGTGAGCGCTGCAGCGATGCGGGCGCTCCGATTGCTGGGATGGGAAACACCTGGCGCAATTGATCTGGCTGATCTTCATGTTCAATTGGCGACCGACTATCTAGATGAAATGGAGCATCTGCGAGCACGTCCCACGCTCATTGACGATGGCGCGGGCGGAACGCTTGAAATGCAGAACATTTGGCAGTGGGATACGCACCATGGGCTGCGTAGTCATCTGGTGCCTACAGACCTGTACTGGCCCACCATGGCCATTCGAGAAGCGAATCTTGCTTCAGATCTTGCTGCCGATGGGGCAGCGGCCAAGGCGGCCTTTGTTGCAGGCAATCTTCGGTTAGAGAATCGTCTTGGTGATCGTGATGTCAACCTTCCACTGCCACAGGCTGAGCGGAGTCCTGCATTTCATGCAACGATCCATGGCCCTGCCGTAGCACGCGATGTCCTTCTGATGGCCATCGATCAAGGTGATGCATCGATGGCGCGTGACGCACTTGCCGCACTTTCCAGAACCGCTGGGCCAAGAACATTGCTGGATGGTCTTGGAGACCGCGAAGCAGTCACCGAGGCGTTGGCCTTTCCGGATCAGCGTGTTCGTTATGACGCGGCGTTGGTTGTTGCCAAAGCGATGCCGGATCAGGCTTTCCCGGGAATCGGCCGCGTGATGCCTCTGTTGGGTTCTGCAATCCGGGGAGGTGGCATGAAGCGTGCTGCGATTGCCGGGGGAGATGGCGCTGGCCGCTCTGCGGCAGCGGCAACGCTTGAACAAGTCGGTTACACGACTGGTGCTGAGGGCGATTCCTGGGCTGATGCGAAGACTAATGGTGTCGGGGATTCGGACTTGATCGTTCTTGTCAGCGAGATGGATGCTGTTGCAGATGCTTCGACAATGGGCGTCCCGGTACTTCTGATTGTTTCCGATCGTGAACTGAACGAAGCGCGTGCAATGACGACTGGCATGACTGCCGTTGGAGTCTTACGCGCCGATGCAGGTGTGGATGCATGGGATGCAGTGATCGGATCGTTCGGCATGGGGCAACCTCTCAGTGAATCGGAACAGCGTGCTTATACGTCTGATGCACTTGCTGCTCTCCGCGATCTCGCTCTTTCTGATGTTGACAGTTTGAATGTCAACTCCGCGGTTCCTGATCTCACGATTGCATTGGATACCTCAAGCGGGCCACAGCAGTTGGTAGTGGCGGAGACACTCTCCGTTATCGGGACCGCCGATGCGCAAGGGACATTGCTGGATGCGGCAATGAAGGCTGGTGATGAGTGGCAGCAAATCTCGCTGCTTGATCTCACTGCGGCCTCTGTACGTCGATTTGGCGATCTTGTCTCCTCGCGTCAAGCAGACGACCTGCACAAATTCGTTGACAGTGCTCGCGGAGACGTTGCAGATGCAGCAGCTCGTGTAGTGGGGGCACTTGATCGACGTCAACCGGTTTCCGCCGGCATGGGTGGAGCGAACGGCTCCTGATCGTTTGTCGATTCTGTATCCTTCCTCAATCTCAGGCCACCCTAGCTCAGTTGGTAGAGCGGAGCTTTCGTAAAGCTCAGGTCAGCGGTTCGAGTCCGCTGGGTGGCTCTTGTCATCCTTCGACCTTGAGATCAAGGAAACCGCCATGATCTACACATGCCTTCTCGGAATCGTGACCACATCGACATCTATCGTGAGCATGCAGGATGCGCCGACTGAACCGTCGCCGGCTGGACAGCCGGAGGCTTCTGCGATCATTGACAGATACCTTGAAGCAACGGGCGGCCGGGCGGCGTGGGAGTCACTTACCAGCATTCGCGGCATGGGAACAGTTGAGTTCATGGGATCTCCCATCAAGGGCCAGATGGCGACCTATCAAACAGCGAATACCTACCGTCGCTCGCTGGATGCCAATGGCTTGCTTGCGCAGGTGACTGTCCGGAATGGTGATCAGGCATGGGGGGTTCGACAGGATGGGGCCGTACGCGACATCAAGGGACAGGAACTCCGCAGTTTGATTCGAGATGGTGGATTCAACCCTTTGCTGCATGTTTCCACGCTCTACTCGACTCTTGAAGTTGTCGGTGTCGAGCAGGTGGATGAGACACAGGCATGGAAAATCCGTTGTGTTCCTGCTGATGAACCTGGCGCAGAGGAGTTTCGTTTTTTCGCTATTGATTCAGGTCTGCAGATCAAGGTGGTGGAGATCGGGCCAGGCGATTCAGGCTCGATGCCCATGGAGTTGTTTCTGTCCGACTACCGGCCAGTGGGCCCTGTGCAGATCGCCCATCAAAGTTTGATTGCTGTTGGGCGAAGCCGGATCGCGATCAATATGGCCGCGATGCAGATCAACGCCGTTATTCCCGAGTGTCTCTTTGAAAAGCCCGAGGGGGAGATGGTGAAGGCAGAGGTTGAAACACCTCGTGAAGCGTTGGAGGCATTCATGCGGATTCAGATCGATTCCCTCAACGCGTTGCAGACTCAGCGATGGATGGAAAGGCTTGATGCCGCGGCAAGCAGGATCACAGATCAAGCGCCGAATGCAGAATCGATGCGCAGCGTGTTTGCGGAGATTGACCGCACCCTTCGCGAGCATCTTGCCGCACTCCAGCCCTCTTGAGTTTCTCGCGTCAGCAAAATCGCCGCGTGATCAGTTAAATGATGATGAGCGTGATCAAGTGGCATTTCCCTGATCTGCCAAGACCCGCCATACCAGGATGCCGACCGCAATCATGCCGACCGTCACCACGATGGCCGTCATGGCGCAGGCCTCGGATTTACCCCTTGCCGGCTTTCCGGAAGTTGCTCAAGCAGGACCTCGACCGCAGCATCCAGTTGCGCGTCATGTCCGGCGTGTTCGTCTGCGGGCGTGCGCTGAACCCTGATGTCGGGAATCGCGCCGCGGCTTTCCATGTCTGTTCCATCTGGTAGGAACCAACCACGGAACGGTTGTCGGACGCGTGTTCCATCGATCAGCGTGAACGCGCCAGTCGAGATCACGCCGCCAAATGTTTCTTCGCCGACAAGCGTGCCTCGTCCCGTTGTCTTGATCGCATGACTAAAGATCTCTGCATTGCTGAATGAGTTCTCATTGCAAAGGACGACAATGGGGCGGTTGTATCCGTACAGCAACCGTCGGTCTCGAGGATATGAATCGGGTTGTACATCCTCGATCTTGGCACCTCTTGGAATCGTGTAAGCGTGCGCTGGAGCCATCAGGCTTGTCAGAAGGATGTCAGTCGTATAACCGCCGCCGTTGTCACGGACATCGATGATGAGACCATCCTTTTCATGCGCGGCTGCATAGAGATCCTGCTCAAAGCGATGAACGCTGGGCAGACTCATGCTCTGGATGTGGAGGTAGCCAATGCGGCCTTCGCTTGCAGCATCGACGTCATCGCGTCTTTGCTGGATCTCATCTTCACGGGCGAGTCTGCTCCATGCGGCGTAACTGGACGGCACGAGCAAGATGGTGCGTTCTTCGCCCTGGGCTGTTCGGATATCGACGAGTGTTTCGGCGCCAAGTCGATCTTCCATCGCGACTCGTAGGTCATGCAGGACGCCCTCTTCGTGCAGAGGATGATCGCCGACGGCGAGAATGATGTCGCCTTCTGACAAGCCGCCCTCACGCAAGTCCGCGGGGCCGTCGGGCATGATTCGGGTGACGCGATATCCGTCCTCTGCGGGTTCAACATCGATGCCGAGATAACCGATCCCTTGACGCGGTCCTGAATAACTTTCGCCACCGTAAATCCCTGTATGCGAACCGTTGACTTCGCCAAACAGGTGATCAACGACGCGATTGAAGGCTTGGGAAGTGCGCGTCTGTGATGCGAGATCGGCATAGTGTTCCGAAATCGCATTCCAATCCAGATTCTTCATCGTCGGGTGATAGAACGTCCGCCCGAAAGTCCTTGCCGCTTCGTTGAACTTCTGTCGCTGTTCGCTCGCCACTGTGATGCGTGCATCCGCATCCACGGGCCAGGACTCTGTTTTCCCGCCAGTCGAGGAGGCGTGCTTGGCAGTTCTTCCACCGACAAATGTCACCTTCTTGCCGGTCAGGTTGCCGAGGACATTGGAGACATTGCCGGAAGTGATTTTCTTGCGATTTTTGCCGCGATGATCCATGGTCCACAGGCCGTCATCTTCACCCACGGTGCCGGAAAAAACGATCGCTTCGCCTCCTGGAGTGAGGTAGAGATCATTCTCACTGCCCTCAAGACTTGTCAGACGCTTTGCGCGTTTCCAGGCAGAATCGAGTTCACTGAATTCAAGAACCTCTTCGTCCTCTTCTTTGTTGTCGTCTTCAGCATCCTCTTCGCCTTCTACCACCTCATCAGCATCCGCAAATGTCACAACGGGGAGGATCTTGCGTTGGTGCGCTGCCTTCGCCGCATCCTTGTAGTAGGCATCCAGTTCATAGTCCGTCATGTCTTCCAGTGAAGGATCCAGCGGGATGGCCCAGACGTCGTACTCCCAGTTGTCTCCGATTCGGTTGCGATCACTCAGAAAGACGATCATGCGACCGTCATCCGTGATGCGGGGTGCGCGGTCGATATCGGGATGCCTTGTCAGATTGACGGCATCTCGTGGGTTGTTGACATCCATCAGCCAGATGTCATTGTTGAAGTCGAGATCGCTGACTGAATAAACGATGTGCCGGGAGTCACTCGCCCATCGCACCTCAGCGGCATCCCAACTTTCCAGAAGCAGATCGTCTTCGCCGCTTGCGAGGTCGCGCAGCCACAGATCGCCAATTCCGCGTTGGTAGAGTAGTTTGCGTCCATCGGGAGAGGGCATCGGGCGGCTGGCCGTAGGTGCGTCAACAACCTTGTTGACTTCGAACCGCAGTGCATTGGCCCACATCTTTCCCGTTTCATTCTTCTCGTCTTTGGCTTTCTTCTCCTTGTCGTCTTCCGCATCGCTCTCTGAATGGGATTCGTCATCTTCGCTCACTTCTGCATCTGTTTCCGCTGCAGTAATGGCCTTGTCTTCCTCCACACTTTCATCGTCCGACTCATCACTCGATGTTGCTTCGCCATCCTCTGCAGGTGAATCTTCATCGTCTTCAGACGGTTTGAGATCATCTCTCGTCAACACAACAGTGGCTTCCCAGATTTCCTCGTCGCCGCCATCGTCGCTGGTGAAGTAGAGACGCGTCCCATCGGGTGACCAGGCAATGTGGCGTTCGCGAGCATGAGTGTCAGTGACACGTCGCGTGGGATGGTCATCCTTCGTGTTTCTCAACAGCACTTCGCCCCGGGCAATGACAGCGACCGCTTCGCCGGAGGGATGCAAGGCCACCTCGCCGACTTTCTGGTCGAGGCGGACGATGCGGCGATCGAGTGTGGCAGTGTCCCCGCTGCCAGCACGAATGCTGACAGGTTTGAGTTTGGCCCGATCGCTTGCCAAATCGAGTGTGTGCAGGGAATCCCACACCACCACGGCAGCAGTGCGACCGTCGGCAGAAACGGTCAGATCACGTGCGCCGTGACCGATCGTCGGGAGGTCTGCTGTTGACAGATGTGTTCGGTTCTTGGCACGACCATTGCGGTCGATGGTCCAGATATCGTTCTGGCCATCGTTTGATGCAAGCAGCACCAGCCCATCATCGACCGGAAATGCCTGGCCCTCGTTGGCCTTGTCTGAAGTGATGCGCGTAAACGCTGGGGTTTCCTGATCCTCCATCGCGATCTTCCAGACGTCTCGGTTTCCACTGCCTCGGTACGCAGGCCTTTCCCAAGGGGCATAACCACGTGTGAATAGAATGGTTCCATCCGCGTGTTCTCGTGGCATTCGGCCGAAAGCTTCCGTGATCCGCTCGACAGGGCCGCCGTCGACAGGGGCGCGGTACATCTGTGGCTGACGGTAGATCTCCGGTTCCCTGTATGCATGGAACAAGACATCATCTCCATCCGGACTGACTCCGGACAAGGCTTCCCAGCGATCTGATGTTGTGATTCGACTGACGGGACCATCCGGTACTAGAACGCCGCGATCGACGGTCACCGGCATGCGGTAGATGTTGGTGGTGCCGTGACGATCGGATTCAAATGCGATCCACGTGCCGTCCGGCGCAAAGCTAGATCGCAACTCGTTCGCCGGATGACTGGTGAGCCTTGTTGCTGCGCCACCTGTTGCTGGAACGGACCAGAGATCACCACGATCTGAATAGACAACGTGGTGGCCTTGTGGTGACAGACTCGGATACTGCGGGAAGGTGTCGGTTGTTCCGAGCGCAAACAGGGCAGTCATGATCATCGCGGGCACGGTGAGCCTCCTTCGAACAAGCTGTGTGAACTGTGCACGATAGACGAGCGCAGCGGTGGAGGTCGGATACTCAGCCGTGTGGGTCAGATGCGGCCGTGACTGACGAATCTTGATTGCCGTATTCGGCGATCAGCGGCCCAATGTGCTTTTCGTAATGTCGCCACCTGCCGATCGAGGAACCGTGTAGCGGTTTGTTGACCTGCTCATAGGAGGGTGTGAGGACCGTCCGTTCAGTTTGATGAAATTGCATGCAGCGGTCATCCCACGGCAGATCCAGAAATTCGAGCAGTCTTCTGGTCTGATTCTCCTGTTCGCGAACGATCGTTTCATACTCGAGTTCAATCCATGGACAGGGGAGGACCCGTTTCCAATGATCGATGAGTTTGGCATGTGCGTGTTCAGCTGTGATCA
>JAKVBW010000092.1:0-1845 GCA_022446945.1 Phycisphaerales bacterium
GGCCTTATGCAGGTGCTCCGTGATCTGGGTGATCAGGCTGGCGCCGCGCATCATGAACAGCTTCATGCCAAGTACAAGCCAGATGACAACGCCCGCGATCGCGCCATTTCAGAAGCGAGGCGTCGCTACCCGGCGGCAAATCGTGCAGCCGAACCAATTGTCATCTATGAGTTGAAAGAGCACACAGAGGAATAGCAGTGACTGAAGATCATCAGAACGATCAGTCTTCATGGGACAAAGATGAGTTTGGCATTCGTGATGATGCCATTATTGGTCGTGCCTTCCTCTGGTCACTTCTTGTTTTTGCTTTCATTGGCGTTGTTGGAATCGGCATGTGGTTGATTCTCTCGGGAGAAGCCGAAAAGGCGCCTGAGATCATTGAGAAGAAAGTGACAGCTCCAAGATCACTCATTGCGGATGTGGAAGCGATTCCCGAAGTAACCTTTACTGATGTCACTGACAAATCCGGCCTTGACATTCCACATGTCAGTGGAGCGGAAGGTGAGAAACTACTTCCCGAAACGATGGGAAGTGGGGTGGCATTTGTTGATCTGGATCGGGATGGCGATCAGGACATCATTCTCGCCAGTGGTACATGGTGGCCGCATTCAACGTCAGGGCAATCTGAGACAGCGACAGTTGTGCGTTTCAATGACGGCAAGGGCCATTTCAAGGAGGCGGGGCCGGAGTGGGAGATCGGCCAGGGAGTCTATGCCACTGGATTGGCGTGTGGCGATGTCGACGGTGATGGTTTCATCGATGTCTTTGTCGCAGCCGTCGGAGGTGACCGGTTGTACCGCAATACCGGGAATGGCTTCGAAGATGTCACACAGATGGCAGGTGTGGCGGGTGATCCAGAGGAGTGGAGTTCAAGCCCCGCGTTTCTGGATATTGATGCAGATGGAGATCTGGATCTCCTTGTTCCTCATTATGTGAAATGGAGCCGTCAGAAAGATCTTGCGCTGCACTTCACGCTCAACGGGACAGATCGGGCATATGGCCCTCCGAAACAGTACGAAGGGACACAGCCGACACTCTGGCGCAACAACGGAGATGGCACCTTTGATGACGTATCCGATTCATCCGGAATGGTGGTTCGAAACCCGGCGACTGGATCTGCTGTTGCGAAGTCGTTAGCCGTTGCGCCAGTAGATATCGATTTCGACGGCGATCTGGATTTCATTATTGCGAATGACACCACTCGCAATTTTCTCTATCGAAATGACGGAGAAGGTCAGTTTGAAGAGGTCGGTGTTGAAGCTGGCGTGGCATACGATGTCCGAGGTAACGCCACTGGTGCGATGGGCATCGATGTGGGGCACTATCGCAATGACGCCTCGCTAGGGATCGGAATCGGCAACTTTGCCAATGAGATGACGAGTTTTTATGTTCGTGAATCGGCTGATGGCTGGTTCACCGATGAAGCCGTTGTCGAGGGTATTGGCGCTCCAACGCGACCTCAGTTGTCCTTCGGCCTGCTCCTCTTCGACTACGACCTGGACGGTCGGTTGGACCTCTTCCAGACAAATGGTCATCTGGAGGAGGAGATTCACGAAGTTCAGGCCAGTCAGCAGTACAGGCAGCCCGCCCAATTGTTCTGGAATGCGGGCGATGTGTCAGGCGGTTGTTTCCGGATGGTGCCACCGGAAGCAGGTGGGGATCTTGCCACGCCCATTGTTGGTCGAGGGGCCGCTTTTGCGGATATCGATGCTGATGGCGATCTGGACGTTGTCGTGACGCAGCCCGGTTTACCGCCTGTGCTACTTCGCAACGAACAGTCTTTGGGTCACCACTGGTTGAGAGTGCGTTTGATTGATGAAACGTCGACAAATCGAGATGCGGTGG
>JAKVBW010000092.1:1855-8521 GCA_022446945.1 Phycisphaerales bacterium
AGTTGTGGAATTGCAATCCAATGGCGTTGTGCAGCGACGAGTCGTCATGCCAACGCGCTCCTATCTGTCGCAAGTCGAACTTCCCATCACATTTGGGCTTGGGAAGGTTCCGCGTGTGGATCAATTGATGGTGGTCTGGCCCGATGGAACATCCCAGCACGTGGACATAAATGAAGTCGACAGAATGGTCGAGATCCGCAGAGAGTGAGCCCGCTACTCTTCAACGCAGTAGTTCAGGTCGTAATCTTCGTAGAACCACTGTCCATTCGACTGTTTGGCCGAGGCACCGCTTCCTTCAGGACTTGATGACATCCAGAGGAACCAGCAGTGGCCCTCTCCATCGCTTTGGCTGGATAGTGAAATCCAGTCAACGGGTCCGGTGTAGTTCGGTGCAAAGCTCCACGCATAGAGAGGGAAGCCGTTTCCATAAATTGCGCCCAGTTCGGTAACAACATCTGCAACGCCAGTTGCAAGGGGAGCGCCAGGCAGCCCATTGTCATCGGCAAGCAGGGACCACACCATTGGAATGTCAGCAGGTGTAACGCATGGGTCCCATCCGCCGCCATCGAAGATTGCCGCCAAGCCGGCGATGGTGCATGTTGACACACTGGAAGTCGTCAATCGGGCTGCGCGAACAGTTCCTTCTCCAGAATCGGATGTGCCTGCAATCCATGATGCACCTGGCGAGAGTGGGTCGTCTCCAATGCCGTCCGTGCACGGTTCAGGCGGTTCCGGGCACGTAATGCTGGCGCAGGTCTCGCCGCCGCTCCATGTGCCACCCCAATTCAGGCAGTCGCTCGATGTGACATCATCCGTGCAGTTTCCGGCGACACAGCACGTGCCGAGGACTGCAGCTGCATCTGTAATGGTGCAACTGCCTGTGCCGGTGGCTGAGTCAACGCCAGCGATTCTGATGTACAGGCGGTCGCCCTGAAGTACCTGCAGGCCTTCGATCGCAGAATGGTTGGTTTGACAACCGCTTTCTGCAGGAGCGTCTCCGTTGCAGGCTATCTGGATGAGATTATTGCAATCCGTCCCTCGGTAGATGACTAATGATGTGTCGAATGAGTATGGATCGCACAGCGTGATATCGAGGAACCCAGTTGTCGTCACATCGTAGGAGCCCCATAGATCTGGAAGTGGCATGAACCAATGCAGATTCGTATCCGGGCATAGCGATTCTTCGGGAAGCGTTTGCGCGCTTGGAACGGTGTGATCTGAGTCGAATAGGTTGACACCGAGACCAAAGGGGATGGCCGTCTCACAGGCATCTCCTGGGACGGCGCAATCGACCTCCGCACATGTGGTGCCGCCTCCCTGAAAGACGCCGCCGATGTCGAAGCAGTCCAGAGGCAGGGATTCATCGAGGCAATCCTGAGCATCGAAGCAGCATGCGCCTGGTGAAGCGGGTTCAAATGCAATGGTCATTGTTCCGGAGCGAGAAACGCCATATCCCTCTGTAAATGCGCCAACTCGAATGAGGTAGGTCGTTCCTGCAGTCGCTGCGGAATAATCGATTCTTGAGGAATAGCCTGCACACCCATCTGCATCATCATTGCATGCAATCGTCTCGCCCCCGCATGTTTCGTAGATCGCGAGCCTGGAGTCAAAGTTGACGCTGTCACATGTTGACACGGTCAAGACGCCATTATCAGCGCATGTGTATGCAAACCAAATGTCGTTGGCGATGTTCGTCTGTCCGCCCAAATCACAAATGATCGGGGAGATGTCATCGCCATCGGAATACGCCCAAGTCAGATCAATTGGCGTCTCACCCTCACCGATGGCAATGGCGCTGGTGCATGTGTCATTCTCAGGGGCAGCCTGGCACGACACGTCTTCACAGATGGAATACAGCCCGGACCAGTAGCCGCCCGAATCCCAGCATGCCTGTCCATCAAGGCTGTCGATGCACGTGCCATCAGGCATGCAGCAAGCGCCTGTTTGCGAAGGAAGGCATGATTGGCATGTCGAGCCTGGGCCAAGCCATGTTGCCTGGCAAGCAGCCTCCGTCACCGCTTCGATGCATCCGCCGCTGAGCGTGCAGCAGGCGCCAGTTGGTTCGCAGACGACTCCGAAATTTCCGATGACAGAGAGGAGATCATCGATCGTGACAGCACAATCGCCGGCGGGCAGGGGCTGGCAGTCGCCAAACGGACGGCTAGTGCCGTCGCCAGTCTGGCCAAAGTTGCTGATGATCACGAGAATGTCGTCGACAGTCACGAGGCCATCAGGAGATCCGTCTGGCCCTGTCATGTCTTGTGGGCAAGATCCGAGAGGAAGTTCGCAGGGCTCGGTTGTCCCTGACACACGCATGCTCAAATCGAATGCATTTTGCGTGGAGGGGCCGAACTCGAATCCTTCTCCGGGATTCGCCAGCCATGAGATACCGTCGCCTGTGATCGAGCCAGTGATGCCGGTCTGGCCATTCGTGCCGTACTCATTGATCGGGATGACCGCAGCGTAGATGGTGCCCGTTGGCAGCGGCCAAAGCCCAGACATGCTGACAAGATCACTGTCGATGGGGACCCAATCAGGATGCCCGGTAGGCGTTCCCATGGCTTGGGTACTGCCCAGATTGCCAGTCAGGCTTTGTCCAGCTGCATAGAGGGTGCTGTAGAAGTTCAGTTCGAGCCCTTGCACGCCATCAAGGCTGACATAGTCGTTGAATCCCGCGATGACGGCTTCCACGTTGGTGGCGGGTTGCCCCACGGGATTGTCAAATGATTCGATCGCGCCGATGTCGAAATTCACATATGCCGGTTCAAAATACTGCGATGCAGCGATCGTATTGGGAAGCAGTTCGCTGCCATCCAGCGGCCCGACTTGGTCGAGCAGCGCCTGGCCGAACAGGGTCGTGCTCAGCGGCATGCTCAGGGCGAATGCAAATAGAATCGAACCAGTCTGTGGCATGGTTGAAATGGCCGGGGGAGTGTGACAAATGGGCCCCTCCCATGCCCTTGGGTGACCCTTCATGATACGTCAGTCCCCATGGCGGGCAAGAGGAATTCCGCGAGCTGGAGCTCTCAGAACGTATCCTGCGGGCATGTCAGCGTCCATGAGCGGTTCACAGCTGTCCGGCATGTGTGTACTCGCTGTGATGTTGATGCAGGCAGAGTCGATTGCATCTGTAAGTCCTGAGGACAGCACGCTGTCAGGCTCACCAGCTTCACTCTCTGATACGTCCGCTGTTTATGGCACGCCCTCCCAGAGGGCGGCAGATGCACTCTTCTCGAGCGTCGGTGCGACATTCGCAGAGGCACCGGTTGTGATGACCGCCACCAAGGTCCGGACCCAATCGGGCGGCCGTGAACAGGAGATGGAAGTTCTTTCCATCTTCGGGCCGAACGGTGAAGCACTCGTCGAAGGACCATCATCTGCAATCCTGGCGCGCGAAGGCAGATTAAACATTGTGCTCCATGATGTGTGGGACCGTTACTTGAGTGTGCCCGTGGGGAAGCGCATTGCTGACGGTGTCGAGGCTGCATTGGGGGATCGCATGCTCGCAGGCTTTGAGGTCATGATGCGAGATGGGGACCCTCCGGGACTATGGCTAGACGCACTGATGATGCGTTCGATCGGTTCGCCGAAGGTGATATCCATCGAAAGGCGAGATGGAAACAGTGACACATCTATCGTTCGCATCGAGTTGTCGGGCCGATTTGGCAAGGGTTGGATCGACATTGATAGTGGACGTCGCGTCATTCTTGGATGCCATTCGGAGATGCTGGTTCCCATGGAAGATGGGCGTGAGCCATTTGCGATGACCATGGATATGACGACCGAGGTCGTGTTTGCAGATGCCATTTTGCATCCTCTGGAACTCGATATGGGAATCCGAACACCTGTTTCGCATCGCAATCAGTTGGATCCTGTCTTGCGGAATGCTCTTGCAGTTGGCGACGTTCATCCACCACTCAAAGGCATTCTCAAAAATGGCGATGACATCGATCTTGCATCCATGCGGGGCGAGTATGTCGTGTTGTGTTTCTGGTCGACGTGGGCGGATGCAAGTCGCGGGGGAGTGGAACTCCTTGAGCGACTGTCGGCTTCGGTTGCGGATCATCCGGATATCCACTGTCTGGCCGTGAATGTCTGGGAACGCGGCGACGATCCTACTGCGCGGCATGCGCAAGCCTTGGCGGCATGGGCCGCTGCAGGGTTCGCACTCCCGATGGTGCATGTGGGCGATGACAGCACGCGTGTGCAGTGGGGGATCACGACGCTTCCTTACCTTGTCACGATCGCTCCAGATGGCCGCATTCTGGATCTCCAGGTTGGGTGGGACGATTCATGGCTGGACAGGGTCCGGAATCTGATCCGTCCTTGAACGGCTGTCTATGCACGCTCTGAGCAAGTGATCCGGATGAGCAAGGCATTGAGTGCCTCTCGGTTAACTCAAAAAGAACACCCCCCCGATCAGGCGATCGGGGGGGTGTGAGATCTAGAACTTGTGGTCCTCGTGGCAAGCCACGAGGTCCGGGGTGCGATCAGTCCACCTGCATGGTGTACGTCTCGAAACCGGAACCGCAGATCCAAGCGGTGTTCCAGTCACTGACCGTGGCCACGGCTGACCAGTTGGCAGCGCCCAACGTGATCTCAGTCGTGTTCATGAAGCCGGCCGCATGGTCGGCAACAAAGTCCACGGTGCCAGCGTCAAGATTCACCATCAGGATCAGGCACGTGGAATTCGCACCGATCGTGAAGTTGAATGTGCCACCGACATTGAGATCAGGATTGATCCACCAGTCAAGGTCACGGTAGGTACCACCGGTGGGGCCATCCAAGAACACCGAGGAGGTGCCGCAGATTGACTCACCAAAGTTGAGGTCCGTATAGGTCGGGACCAAAAGGTTGGTGCCACCGTTGCAGTCGGTTTCCGAATCATCGCCGTCGACGAAGCAGACGCAGCTTCCGCTGTTCTCGTCCACATCGCAACCGCCGGCAACGTAAGGAGCCGGGCAAGTGACATCGGCGCAGAGCTCGCCGTTGTACCAAAGCCCACCGAACGAATCGCAGTCATTGAGGGTGGTTTCGCCGACGCAGCTACCAGCCACGCAGCAAGCACCCGTTGCGCCACTTCCAACGAAGGAGATGGTGCATGTACCAGGACCAGTTGCAGCATTCCAGCCACCCATACGGATGTAGATGGTGCTGCCGCCTGTGACAGGCAGATCATAGATACCGGAGTAGTAACTCTGGCATCCGGTTTCGACCGTCGAGTCACCGTTGCAGGCGATCTGGACGAGCGAAGAGCAGTCAGCACCTTCATAGAGCACCAAAGAGGTGTCATAGGAAGCTGCATCACAGAGGCTGACGCTCAAGATGCCGTCACTTGCGACCTCGAAGGTTCCCCAAACATCGGGACTTCCGCCCCAATCAAGGTAAGTACCTTCGCACTGGGTGTCGTCCGGCTCACCGAAGCCACTATCAGAGGCATCGGAGGTGTCGAACGTGTTGGGACCTTCAGAGAAGGGCACAGCAACAGCGCAGGTGTCGCCAGAAGCGCCACAAACGATGCCGGTACAATCAGTGCCGTAGCCCTGGAATTCGCCACCGAAGTCAGCGCAGTCAGCGGGCAGGAGCCCGTCGATGCAATCCTGACCTGTGCAGCAAGCACCAGGCGCTTCAGTTGCGCAGGACACTTCCATGAGGCCTTCGCCGGTTGCGCCGTCGCTCCACGAACCCACACGCACGATGACGGAATCTCCGGCATTCATGTCGTAGTTGAGGATCGAGGTGAAGCCACTGCAACTCGCGTCATCATCATTGCATGCAAGCTGATTGAGATCAGTGCAATTGTCATAGACCGCGATGACGGTGTCGAATGTAGACGTATCACAGGTACTCATAGTGACCGTACCTGAGCAAGACGCGGTGTAGGTGTACCACAGATCGTTGTAGATCTGGCCGTTGGCACAGTCCACAAGTTCGGGGCCTTGCGTGGTTGCAGTCGCGTTGGCAATGTTGGTCACGCCATCGAACAACTCAATCGCGCCTGAGCACGAATCGTTGTCCGGAGCAACCGCACATACCACGTCAGCACAGGCAACATCAGCACCTTGGAAGACGCCAGTGCAGTCTGAGTCTGCGACGAATTCGCATGAGCCATCAGGCAAGCAGCAAGCACCTACGATGCAGTCGGCACAGGATGAACCTTCGCCGAGCCAGTCGCCATCGCAGTCGTCTTCTTTGACGTCATCAAGGCAGCCGTCAACGCCGTAGCAGCATGCGCCGCGTGGCAGACAGTCGCCACCGAATTGGCCGATGACCTCAAGGAGGTCGTCGACGGTGACTTGGCAGTCACCACTTGGTAACGGGAAGCAGTCGCCGAGCGGACGGCTTGTGCCGTCGCCGACTTCACCGAAACTACCAATGACACCGAGAACGTCGTCGACGCTGATCAGGCCATCCGGCGCACCTTTCGGCCCTGTGAGATCGGCAGCGCAGGAGGGGAGCGGGTCATCGCAGGGGTCGCTCGGGGCAGCGCTTGCAATTTCAATGGCTTCAACGAAGTGCGCACTCGGGAAGCCGATGGCGTCCGTTGTCGTCCATGAGCCAATATTGCAGTCGTTATTGACCGTTCGGAGATAGCTAGGGCTGTTCTGTCCGGCACTGTTAGCGCCGATCACAGCATTGCCGGTGGTCTCCGGAACCGAGAGGGTG
>JAKVBW010000093.1 GCA_022446945.1 Phycisphaerales bacterium
TGGTCGTTGTGGATGTGGGAAACACCCGTGCCCGGGTCGCTCTCGCGAGAGATGTGTCGATCTCGGAGGCAGTTTCAGTTCCGACAAAGGATCTGGGCGTGCTGGCCGATACTGTGCAGCAACACCGGAATCTGCTGGATGCTGATGCGGCGCGGCCGATTCTGATTGCGTCGGTCGACGAGTCCGCAGGGACTCGACTTGCCAGTGCGCTTAGGGATCAACTGCCAGATGACATCTACATCGTTGGAGACGATCTCCCTGTGCCCGTTGTCTGCGATCTGGCCCCCGAAACGGTGACTGGCATCGATCGTCTCCTGAACGCTTGTGCCGCATGGTCGGTGATTCAACAAGCCTGTATCGTCGTGGACGCAGGGACTGCTGTGACCGTCGACTTCATTGATGGCGAGGGCGTTTTCCATGGCGGTGTGATTGCACCTGGAGCACAGTTGCAACTGAATGCCCTGCATTCAGGAACCGACGCGTTGCCGGATCTGGAGTTCACACCACCGAAAGACGACCCCATGGGACGTTCGACAGCTGAAGCCATGCTTCACGGAGTCGCATTCGGATTGCAGGGGCTTGTTCGCACCACTGTGGAACACTATGCAGAGTTCTACGGCGCCTTCCCTCAGGTCGTCGCCACTGGAGGGGATGCGGAGAAACTCTTTCAGAATGATGAATTGATTGACCGCATCGTTCCTGATCTGACGGTTCTCGGCATGGCTGTTGCAGCCAAACGCGCCATGCGCGCGACTGCTGGGGATGAGGATTCGACGTGACAAAGGCATCTGTTCAACGGCTGACAAGCCAGCAACCTGGCGCCGTTGCGGTCCTTGAAGTTAGAGGCGACATCAATGCCATCTCTTCAACACTCGGCCTTCAAGACCTGCCCGTCGGGGGACTTCAACTCAGATCCCTGCCAGATGTCCCCGATGTCCTGATCGCCAGAGCGGGTGCCTCATCGATGCAATTCATGCCGACAGGTGGTCCGCACATCGTTGAACGACTCTTGTCTCAGTTGATCTCCGCTGGATGCGATCTCCAGGACACTCCTGTTGCACCGTGGCCATCCTCGCAGGAAGCGATCGAGCAGGCGATGGCCATCGATCTTCCGAATGCCGCGTCTCCTCTGGCCACAGAACTGCTCCTCGACCAGCCTCGACGCTGGCGAGAGTTTGCTGGCAACTGGACTGCCGATGATGACGCGCGATCGCAACGCTTGTGCCATCTCCTGCACCGTCCCCGCATTGCCGTCTTTGGTCACGCGAACATCGGCAAGAGCACACTTCTCAATCGGCTCGCAGGAAGAGAACGTGCCAAGACGCAGGATGCCTCCGGAACCACACGCGACTATGTCAGTGTCGAATTGGACCTTGCAGGACTACCTGTCACGTGGCTTGATACGCCCGGTATTCAGAACACCACCGATGTCGCGCAACAGCAATCGCTCGCCATCGCGCAAAAAGCCATTGAGCTTGCCTCGATTCGGATTGCCGCTGGCGACGCAGAAGCGGGCTGGCCCCCAGGTCACGAAGATGCCGATCTGCGGATCGGCCTGCGATGGGATCTCGGTGAGATTCCGGGCGCAGATGTCTCATGCGCTGCTCCGGAAGGCCGAGGACTTCAAGAAGTGGTGCAGGCCGTCCGAAGAACGCTGATCCATGATGCAGATCTGGCATCGGACCGGCCTTGGAGATGGAAGAAAGATCTCCCGGTGCCCTAAAGGCCCATCGAGGCATACCCACAATCGACGTAGAGGGTCTGTCCAGTGACACCAGATGCGCGTGGCGAGAGCAGCCAGGCAGCGGCATCACCGACATCCTCCCCGGTGACATTGCGCTTCAGCGGGGCTTTCTGCTCGACCCAATCGAGAATTTGGGAGAAGCCTCCCACAGCCATCGATGACATGGTGCGAATCGGTCCGCCGGAGATGGCGTTGACACGGATGTTGCGTTCGCCCAGTTCCATCGCCAGATACCGGGTCGTTGCTTCCAGCGCCGCCTTGGCAACACCCATGACGTTGTAACCCGGCACGGCTTTTTCTGCACCGTAGTAACTCATCGAGACCATTCCCCCGCCCTCCGTCATGAGGGGCGTAGCGCGATGCGCCATGGCGGCATAGGTCCAAGCGGAGATGTCCATTGCCTGCGTGAAGACCTCTCGTGGTGTCGCGGTAAATCGACCTTCCTTCAGCCAGTCCTTGTCTGCAAACGCAATCGAGTGCACGAGCCAATCAAGTCTTGGGTGATCACGCTCAATGGCAGCAAAAGCCTCATCCATGCTCTCATCTGAAGATGCATCCATCGGCAGCAACCAGGGATCCTCCACACCAAGCGACTGAATCGCCTTCCTCACCCGACGCTCCATCTTCTCGCCGGGCAGATGTGTAAAGAGACATGTGCCACCTTCACGGAGGATCGATTGCGCAATGAACCACGCATAAGAACGATCGTTCGCAATGCCCACGATCAGACCCGTCTTGCCATCCATGCATCCCATGTCAGTCCTCCTATTGGGAAGGGCAGAGTAATCAGGCCAAGCCCAGATGCAAGTTAGCAGTCGAACCAATGCTCCAGCAGGAGCAGCAGATCGCTCACATCCACCGTTCCGGATCCATCCAAATCCGATCGACACCCCTCACATGGCCCCCAAACGTCCATCAGCATGGTGATATCCACCGCGGAAACTGAAGCGCTGCAGTTCACATCCCATGCGCAGTCACAACATCCAGCCCCCAGGGTGAATTCGCCCAGACAGGATTCTGCAATCGTCTCAAAGCAATCGTCGCCCACCACACACCTGCCTGCCCGATCCCCCACAACATGTCCATAGAGCATGCAGGCGTTGTCGGCCAGCAAGGAGGAACTCGCAAACCCGGGAACTGCGCCCAAGGAATAAGCACCAAAGGCCATCAAGGCGGATGGGGAGGAAGACAATTGGGAGACGCCGCTCGCCCAAGCGGGCGTTCCAACACCCGGCGGATCGTCGTCGTAGTAGATCACGCCCGCGGAAGCGTCATACCAGATATAGACCGTGTTGCTGGTCCAGATCCTCTCCAACAGGACTTCCGGGTATCCCAGTGCCCCGTTCGACCAGTAATAGATCGACTCACCGTTGTAGGCAAACCATTGATTCAGATTCTGATCAAAAACAAGCGCCCGGTGCGCCGAGATCGTAAGACCACGATCCATGTAGGCCTGAGATGGTGTCCCCTCCATCATCAACCCGAAAGCGATCCCGACTTCACTCCAGTTGATCCCGATGACCTGCAGGGGCCAAGGAGGGTTACAAAACCAATCTGCCTGCACCGCCCAGTCCTGGGTCATGTCCACTTCCCAGCCATTCGACCAGGCATAGCCCATGTGCATGCCGAATGTCAGATTCTCGCTGGCGCCAAACTGTGCCACGCCTCCCGCTTCACCCATGAAGATCACGGAGCCGCTTGTTTCCCCGACCGACCATGTGGGATGGAACGTGCCGTTGCCAAAGTCGTCCCAAAGTAGACAACCATCCCCTGCTGATGCATGGACAGCCACCATCATGAACAACCCGGTCAGACAAATGGATGAGATCATTTTCATTGGACGGAATGGTGACCTGCAGTGGATCAGAATGATCCAAAAGCGTAACAGGCCAACCACTTTCCAGAGCACGCAAGTGTAGAATCTCCCTCTGATACACCTGATCGCAGCGCGCGTAGCTCAATTGGATAGAGCATCGGCCTTCGAAGCCGAGGGTTGCAGGTTCGAGTCCTGCCGCGCGTGTTCTCGGTCGCAACCCCGTTCAAGACGGCCGATGGGCTCTGGCCAAAGCAGCGCGGTCACGCAGATAGGCCTCTTCAGCTTCCGCGTGCGCATGCTTGAACGCCGTGAACTGAGTTTCCACAGATGCCTTCGCTTCTGAACTGCTGTGACCCCATGAAGGGTGCTCCAGTATCTGTTCAAGATCCATGGCCATCACCAACGCAACAAAATCAGCATCCACGACCGGTTCACCCGCAACGATGGCGATGTCTTCGAGCGCGCGCAGTTCTCCTCGCAACCTCCACCGCATGGCATCGGCATCGTCCTTCTCGCCGAACAGAAGGAGCGCTTCACGCATCCGGTGACGACGCCTTTCCGCTGCCTCTTCCAGCGCCTCTGCTTGCGCGTGGAGCGCAGCCGACTTCGAGTCGGTGCGTGGAGGAACGGGAGGCTTGAAATCCGCCTGATCGACCTTTGCGCCGCGGCGAACCATCCTGGCATACCACCTCGACAAACGCCATCCATCACGCAGACGTCTCAATGCCGTCGGCGTCGTGCTGTCTCTCCCATGAACGGCAGCATTGCCATCACGCCGGATGGCATGCATGTGTTCGGCTTGACGCCGATCGAGCAACCCACTGCGCTGAAGCGATCGCAACATCACGCTGAGATCCGTATCGACAAGTTGCGGCTGTTCAAGTTCGACGAGGGTTCGTGCCATCGTTTCGACCATCAGTCTCAACTTGAACAGGGACGAGTCTGGATCACTGTAAACGTAGGATTCCGCCTGTCTGGCAAGATGCGCAACGCGAGAGTCATACTTCTCCAAAAAGTCAAAATTGCCACTGGAGTCAGTCACCAACCGCCTCCTCGCCCGCTGGCAGCATCGACGCCACGACGCGCGCGTTAACACAACAACGTTGAAACCGGTCTTCATCCATCTCCATGGCAGAAGCGAGCATGGATGCCCACCGCACCTGAAGTGGCTGCATGCTTGCTGCCGCATATGCAACCATCATCACCCCTGTCATGACCTGATCAGCAGTTCCCCGAGGCAGATGTGATGCCATGGACATGCAATCCACCAGCGTGTGAGCTGTCATGTGCGAAGCATCCTTGGCGGCAATGCAGACTTCTTCATCCAAACCCAGAATCGCCCGAGCGAAGAGACCGGCAGCGGCTTCTTCTGACATGGACAGCGGTTCCCCGCCACATGCCATCGCACGTGCGGCAAGGAACCATGTTGTTGCAAGATCGAGATCAGCCACAAGGAGCCTCGATCAACCGTTTGAAGATCTCAGGATTCAGCTCATCGAAGCGCTCTACGACGCAATCTGCTTCAGCAAGTTCCTCTCGTGTCCGCCCGCGCGAGCACATGCCGACAACAGCCATGCCTGCGCGGCGGGCTGCTTCAATGCCCGCCGCTGCGTCTTCAACAACGACGCAGGAAGCGGGTGGAACACCGAGTCGTTCGGCAGCAAGCAGAAAAACATCTGGCGCCGGTTTCCCGTTTTCAACGTCATCACCACATGCAACGGCATCAAACATCACACCGGCATCTTCAAGTCTTGATAGAAGAAATGCAATGTTTCCAGGTGGAGCGGATGAACCGACCCCGATCCCCCACCCAGCGCCTCTGAGATCGGACACGCATCGTGCGACGCCCGGCATGCAGGGGTCGCGATCTCCGAGTTCACTGCAAAACAATCCTTCCTTCTGTTCTGCGAGCAAGGCAAGCGTCTCCTTGTCGGGAAGAGGCTTGCCTGCAAACTCATGCAGCTCCGCAAGTATTGGATCATTCTTGCGGCCAAACTGATGGCGGAATTGTTCCTCGCTCAATGAATGACCAATCTGTTGAGCCATGCTGCGCCATGCTGCAAAGTGCGCGTCATATGTATCCACGAGTGTGCCATCAAGATCAAAGATCGCTGCGGGCATCGATCAATCGCCCGTTGTACATGCCGCTGCAATATCGTCGAGATCCTGATGCAACGTCTTTCGGATCGATTTCATCGCAAGTTTGACAAGCGGCTTCATGAGACGACCCAACATCGTCGTGGGCTCCGTTAGCACCTTGATCACCAGTTCCGTCGTTTCTTCATCGATGGGATTGCATCGAAGTTCGGTCGTAAAGTGCGATCCGCATGACTCCGCCTCCACGATATAGAAGAGCGGTGGCTCAAATGCAGTGATCTCCAGTTCCTCCGTCGACTCGCGCCCGAACATCACCCGAGTCTCCTTCCATCGCATGCCCACGCCCTGTTGATTCCCGGTCAACAACTCGATGTTCGTAATGCCACTGATCCACTCATCCGAGTGGGCAATATCAGTAATGACTTCCCATACTCTCTGCTGCGAAGCGTTGATGTGACGCGAAACAGTGACTTCAAGTGTGGCCATCGGCACAGGCTAAGGGATGGGCAGTGCCAACTGGGACTTCCCCGCCCATCGAACCCGGGTGCCAGAAACTGCAATGCCGCGAAGCATCCGCCTGCGATCACGTTCAGCGCCTTCCAGATCGGGGGCGCCGACTGCCACACGCAGCATCTGATCGCCATCCCATTCCAACAAACCCCATCCTGCCGGGAGATCACCCCGATGGACCAGACCGGCTGGTGCTGCAAGCCAAAGCGCATCAGCAGCCCGCCACCATGCCATCTTGGCGAACTTCGAGCGGCCCTTAAGACGCCGGTCAATGGCGACCAGTTCAAGTCGAAGCCTGCGGATCCGCCTCTGAACTGAGCCCACCACCGTGCCTCTCGCATCAAACAGGGTCGGTCGATCCTGACATGCCTTCCGGAGAGCCCTGCCGGGACCCGCGTGATATCCCCGAAGTTCGCGTGTCAATTTGGCGCGATGAGCCAAAAGGGGGGCTGCATGCTGGCTATCACGGGCAAGATCGCTGCGGGAGACCTTGCATTCGATGATTGCCGTTTGGGCACGCGCCCGGACTGGCTGGCCCCATGAATCGAGCGATCGATCGCTCCAACCAGCGACGTCGACCCGAAAGCCGCCTGCCGGAAGGTGCACTTCATCACCGACCGCGACGAAACCCTGGGCTTTGAGCCACCCTCCTGCGACCTCCTTGAGAACCCGATGTGCCCGCGACTCTGCCATGCTCGACCATCTCCTCGACCATCCGAGCCCGGGATCGCTAATACACTGCACGCATGACCCACTCGCTGACCATCGCACTGATCCGCGACGTGTTCTACGACGCCACCGGACCCGAACGACTCCGCTCCCGTCTTCAAGAAGCCAAACAGGCCGGCGCAGCCTTGGCCGTCCTTCCTGAACTTGCGGCGCTTCCTTGGGTACCCGCGACACAAGAAGCTCGGGATGAGGATGCAGAACTGGCAAACGGTCCGCGCCACCGCATGCAGTCAACGATCGCCGCTGAAGTCGGCATCGGACTTCTGGGGGGCGCAATCGTCAAGGATCAAGCAGATCGCCGGTTCAACACAGCCCTCCTCTTTGGTCCTGATGGCGACTTGTTGCACGCATATCGCAAGATCCACATTCCCGACGAACCTGGCTTCTGGGAAGCCGATCACTACGAAGCCGATGATGCGATTCCCACACCGATCGACGCATTCGGCATGCGACTTGGAATACAGATTTGCAGTGACAACAACCGCCCCTTCGGAAGCCACATCCTTGGAGCTCAAGGTGCAGAAGCGATTCTTGTTCCTCGTGCCACTGAAATGGCGACATATGTCAAATGGCGACCTATCTTCCAGGCCAATGCATTGACCAGCGGATGCTGGGTGCTCTCTGTGAATCGTCCTGGCCCCGAAGCCGAAGTGCCGATTGGCGGACCCAGCATTGCAGTGGCGCCCGACGGCACCGTCGTCCTCGAAACCGAAGATCCGGTCGGGATCGTGACTGTCGACCGTGCGTCGGTGGAAAAAGCGCGCTCAGACTATCCCGGGTACCTCGCTTTCCCGACAGATCTCTATGCCAGAGCGTGGAAGAGCGTCCCTTCACGTGTGGCACATGGGCCCATCGGCGATTCTGACTGCTGCTAAGACCGACAGGAGATTGTCATGACACTTCCTGAGACTGATCTGCACACGCGTTTGATCGAGCTAGAAACACAAGTGGCACTATCGAAGCGGCGAACGCGGATCGCCATCGGCGCTGGCATCCTCGGCGCAGCATTGGCACTTGTTGCCGCAACCGATGTGACACGCCTCGATACGGTGCGCGCACAACGCATTGAGATCATCGATCCCGATGGCCATGTTGTCCTTGTTGCAGGAAGCGATGCCGCTGGTGGACGCCTGGACGTCTGGTCACCCGATGGATCCAACATTGCAAGATTGGCCGGAAACCTCGAAGGTGGTGATCTCGCGATCTGGGACAGCGGCGGAACCAATGTCGCAGGAATCTGGGCAACTCAGATCGGTGGCACACTCGCAGCATGGAATCATGATGGTGATCGCCATGTGACCATCGCTGCCGGAGCGGAGGGTGGTCTTGCCAAACTCGGTGGATCCAAAGAACAGACGCAAATCGAATTGGCATCAGGCCCAATCCCTATGGTTCGCCTGGTAGACCTGGAAGGTGTCGAACGCACACGACTGGAACTCGGCAATGCCTCCTGGAATGATGCGATGGGAGCGCCCCGGGTCATTCTCAATGGCGGCGAAGAGGCTTCCCTT
>JAKVBW010000094.1 GCA_022446945.1 Phycisphaerales bacterium
CGGCTTTGCGAAAGACAAGCCTTCGCCGTTTGTAGGTGTCCAGCCCTCAAATGCGATGCGTGTGTAGACGGTGGCATTCGGCGGGATGACGTCGAGTTGAGCTGGCCATGCAGCTCCTGTCCGTGGAACAAACATTCCTAATCGAAGCCCGGGTCGCAGCGTTTCGCTGTTCGGGCCGATCCGAAGGATCAAAAGATCGTCATCGCCTTTTTGCAAACTGGACACCATGTCCACATCTGCAAAGAGGGATTTCTTCGGATCATCTGAAAGCAGAGCAGCGACCAGTCCGCCTGATCCCGCGATCCCACCATTGCCGAGTTGTCTAAATTTCTTGATGCAGCCGCTGAGATTTTCAGGTGCTGCATGCTCTTCATATTCTGTCCCTTTGGTTGGGATGGACCAAGCTTTGGTTCCATCGGAAACGATGAGGGGCACGCCATCCTGTGAGACAGAGATGCGGTTCGGTTTGACGATGGTGATATTTCTCACTGCTGCGTGGAGGATTGTCTTGTTCGGCGCGGTGATGCGGTGCGTTGCTTTGACTTGAACTCCCGGAAGTTCAGCAAACTGCGCGGTCAAACGATCGAGTATCACCTGGACCTCTTCACCACTATGGACCACCGGCTCATGCGAAGGAAGAGGTGCTGAGGGAGGCGCTCCCACAAGGAGTGAAGCGGAGATGGCAATTGATGTCAGCATGCGATCGGGACCTCATTCATTGAAGTCGGCCATGTCACAATCATTGGCCGGGCTTCCATCCTATACACCGACTACATGTCGGGGCGAATAGGGGGGTTTATTCAATCGTGAGCGTGCCCGCGCCCACTGAACCCAGCCAACCACCGATGCGGATGTAATAGGTTGATCCTGCTGTCACATTCAGATCGATCGAGGAATAGTACGCTTGGCAGCCATCCTGGCCGGAGGCGTCACCATTGCATGCGATCTGGTTGTCACAGGATTGTTCATAAATCACCATCGATGTGTCGTAACTCGATGAATCGCAGGTATGGAAGGTGAGCCCGCCGGATTCCTCAGGGATGAATCGGAACCAGACATCCTGACTGCCGTCCCAATCCAGATAGGTGCCTGAGCACATGGTCTCATCCGGCTCTGGATCACTGGGTGTCATTGAGGAGGTATCAAAGGGATTCCCTCCGAGATAGGCGAACATCGCAACTTCACACTCATCACCTTCGCCGGCAATCGGGCAATTGACATCCTCGCAGATCACCCCTTCGCCTTGGAAGGCGCCAAAATCATCCGCACATTGTTCAGGCATGATGAAACTGCAACTGCCATCGTCATAGCAGCATGCTCCGGGGGAAGGACAGTAGGTGGTTTCACAGGATGTGTAACTACCATCCCACTCACCGCTCGAACTTGTGCATGCCAGTTCGGTTACTTCAATACAACCACCGCCCGGCAAACAGCAAGCACCCGTTGGCGTGCAGTCTTGGCCCCAAGCAGCAATCAGCAGCAATAGATCGTCGACAGTCACGCAGCAGTCATCATTGACATCACCAACTGGTCTGAATGTGCCATCACCACACTGCCCGAATTCACTCAGGGCAGCAAGCATGTCATCGACGCCAACCATGTAGTTTCCATCAATGTCCTCAGGGCAGGGACCCAGAGGAAGATCGCAGGGATCTACCGGTTCAGCAGGAGGCGTCAGTGTTGTTGCTGAGGCGCTTGAGGCGCCTCCAGGCTTGAAAGTACCAACCGTGGCATCTGCGTACTCCGGTGCAATGTTCGCATCGAATCGAAAGTTGTACATGGTCGCCCAACGAAGAGCATTTGCATTCACGTTCTTTTCATAAGGGATGGTGCTCCATGTGATGGAACCCGGTTCGATGACGGCATTCCAGTCAGTTCCGTCATAGATTTCACCGCTGTGGTAGTCGACATCGTGAAAGCCAATATTGGTAACTGTGGTTCCGGCGGGAAGTGGAACGGAGAAGGAGCCGCCACTTGCATCACAATTGTGATTCCAGACTGCGTACTCGTAGTGCCACATTCCCCCTCCGATATCCGTGACCTTGGCGGCGATGATGAAGAATCCATCGCCTGAGACATGCGCTTCGCTGATGACCACTGTCGGGTCCTCAACAGCCCATTTGCGGATGGCCGCTTCTCCTACCTCGGTCGATCCGATGCTATTGACGTCCGTGATGTTGTTGAAGACAACTTCACGCCACGACGCATTATTCGCATGATTACCCCAAGCGGCATCATCGGTGCTCATGTAGTAGCCCTCGAAGAAGTACCGAGCGCCTGGGTTGAGGGAGGGGTCTGCATCAGTGTTGTGGATCTGGAGGTTCCCGCGTAGCGAAGAGGGTCCAGACGAAGAGACATTGAAGGGATAGGGATACTCGCCAGTGAATGCGTTGACATCGGAACGCGGCCCACTTGGATTCGTATTGAGCCCAGCGCCGTAGGTGTCAGCACACCCGATACCGAGCGTTTCACATCCAGTTGGCTGGCAATCTCCACAACCACCTTCGCTCAGTGCGCAAAAAGAATGTTTGAGCCAAGACATGCCGATCTGTTCAAAGCGACCATCCATCAATCGGTAGGCGTTTTGGCCGATGAGCGGCGTCTGATTGGTGCCGCCGTACCAATCGGCTTCGGCGTCGCCATAGTTGCAGGAGGTTGTTCCAATCGCATAGCCCCCAATGCCATCGGATGTCCCGTGATAGAGGATGTCGTTTGCGATATAGAACCCAACGACGTCTGGGCCGATTTCTCCGGCAAAAGACATCGGGTTCAGAGCTGCAGCGGCGGCGGATGCGCATCCGATGATGAATCGGTGAATCACACGGTCTCTCCTTTGTCGGGTTCGATCGCCTTAGGGCGTCGAAATCAGACTCTCAAGTAGAACAGAGTAGATGAAACAAAGGCTCAGGCAAGTCACAATCTGTAGTACCGGATCGGTTTGATGGAATTGCATCGGTCTCTGAGGCTCTCGCAGCACTTGGGAGGGGCTCAAGCTCAATCTTGGTGTATGGTGGCGAAATGCTTGAATTTCCATTGATTTCAGTAGCGTTGGCTGCCGCATCCCCGAATGTCGTCCTCATCATGGCGGATGATTTGGGTTGGGGCGAGATTGGATGCCAGGGTCAGGAACGGATCCCTACGCCTGCGATTGACGCAGCCGCGCGAGAAGGGATGAGACTGACCCATCATTGGTCGGGAAGCCCTGTTTGTGCGCCCTCCCGCTGCGTGCTTCTGACGGGGAAACATCCCGGGCGGGCGGTAGTGCGCAACAACTGGGAGAACGGGGGGTGGGGACCGGACGAGCCCGAAGGGCAGTACCCGCTGCCTGATGAGGAAGTGACACTGGCGGAAATCTTGAAGGGTCGTGGCTATGCGACGTGCGCAATTGGCAAATGGGGTCTCGGTGGACCTTCAACCGAAGGCCACCCGAACAAACAGGGCTTCGATGAATGGTTTGGCTACTTGTGTCAGCGCAAGGCACATAACTACTACCCCACACATTTATGGAGGAACGATCAGAAAGTCATGCTGAAGGGGAATGACTGGTTTTCTGCTCATCAAAAGATTGAGGCGCCACTCGAGTCCGAATCGGAATACAACGAAAGGTATCTTGGCGAGACCTTTGCAGTCGATCTGATGCAGGACGAAGCAGTTTCTTTCATCAGCAAGCAGACGGAAGAAAAACCCTTCTTCCTGTATTACGCCAGTCCTGTACCCCATGTTGCGCTGCAGGTACCTCCGGACAGGCTCGATGCCTTTCCTCGCGAATGGGATGAGTCTCCATATCTAGGACAGAAGGGCTATGTTCCACACCACAGACCACGCGCTGCATATGCCGCGATGATCGCAGGATTCGATGCAGAGGTTGCCGCCATTCTGGACGCGCTGAAGGATGGAGGTCATGATCAGAACACGATCGTCATCATTACCAGTGACAATGGCCCAACATGGGCAGGGGGTGTCGATCACGAATTCTTTGACAGCAATGGCCCTCTCCGCGGCTTGAAGGGAAGCGTCTTCGAGGGCGGTCTTCGGGTGCCAATGATTGTTCGCTGGCCCGGTCATGTTCCTGCAGGTGTTGAACATGATGTCGCGAGCGGTTTCGAGGACCATCTGCCCACGATTTGTGAATGGATCGGCGCGACGCCACCTTCCGACATCGACGGGATCTCGCTTTCTTCTACGCTGACCGGCGGCACAGTGCCTGATCGAACCTGGCTCTATAGAGAATTGGGCGGCCAACAGGCTTTGAAGTCGGGTAAGTGGAAGGGCGTTCGCAGAAATTTGAAGAAGGGCGATGATGCCATGATGCTCTTTGATCTTGATGCGGATCCTGGCGAAACAACGGATGTCGCGCAGATGCATCCAGAGGTGGTGTTAAGGATCAGCGGCATGATGGCAGAGGCCCATGAACCATCAGAAGTGTTTCCACTTCCCATGATCGACTGAACTTTCGCAAGTTCCTGGATCGCGAGAGCCAATTTGTGAGATATCAGCCAGCGGGCGCAGTCGCGGGTTTCACGATCTCGTCAATCAGCGTGTTGAGTTGCTGACGGGTCATATCTGCACCGCCAAATCCAATTTCAACTGAACGAACCGTTCCTTCGGGATCAATGACAACCGTGTGCGGAATGCCGCCGACTTTGTACTGGGCCGCTACCCGGCCCTTGGAATCAAGCAACACCGGTAAATTCCACTTCTTCTGCTCGAGAAACGCAGCAATCTTGTCTTTGGGTTCATCGATGTCAATGGCCCAGAGCACGACACCATCCGAACGTCGTTTATCAGCGATTTCCATGAGGACTGGCAGGCCCTGACGGCAAGGTCCGCACCAGGTTGCCCAGAAATCAAGAATGATGATTTTGCCGGACAGAGATTCCAGCGATACGTCAGCCCCGTCCATCGATGCGAGTGTGAAGTTCGGGGCGGGTTTCCCGATCATGGGATGGGGACTCTCCGGGGCACCGCTCTCCGGAGGCATATCGCCCATTCCACTCATGAGCGTTTCCATCAGATTGTCGACGCGTGTCCAGTTTGACGGGGGCGTCCAATTGAAAGAGGTCTGAACTTCGGGTGTGTCAGCCAACTTCTTCCACTCGGTGAAATGGATAACCCACTCCTCAGGCAGTCCCTGCATCGCATACTCCGCCGGAACCTTGATCGCCAGCTTGGTGATCCACGCGGCATCTTTTGGCCCCACGGTGAGCGTCATGGGAATCTGAGGCATCATGCCTTGAGGGTCCTTCTTGCTCATCAATCGCAGCAGATCATGATCCCCCTCCTTGCCGGCGTACTCGACTGACTCCAATTCGTCGAGAATTTGCTGACGGGCATTGGGTGATGCAAGATCGAAGACAAGAGAGGCGGGGCCCGCCACCGAACCAATTGTGAGAGATTGATCTACAACAGCAAGATCTGCTGGAGCAGCGCTTTCTGACCAGGAAGTCAACTCGGGCATGGCTTGAACCATGGCTTTCCCGTTTGAGATGACTTCAATATCAGGGAGGGCCATCGGCACATCCCCGCCACCTTCAGTGGAAGTACGCAACTTGAACAGATTCGGCTTCAGGATCGCGACATGCGTCTTGGCCGTCATCGGCGGCATCCCCGGATTCTCCATCTTCTGCGTGACGACCGTGGACATTCCCGGGGCCGATCCATACCAGGAAAGGAAACGATCAAGGACTGGGGCAGCTTCTGGGGAAATGGTGGCAGCACCGACCGTGGCGGTTATGGCACAGGCTGATAGTGCGGCGATGCGGGTTCGCATGGCGTCTCTCCTTGAATAGGTCTAGGAGGATAGCCGCCGCGTACACTGCTGCGGGCCCGTGGCGGAACTGGCAGACGCAGCGGCCTTAAAAGCCGCAGCCCCAAAGGGGCGTGTGGGTTCGAATCCCACCGGGCCCATCGGTCACACTGAGTCGGTCATGACTGCGTCTCTCATTGAGTTTGATTCAGTTGTGTCCATGGATCAGCTTTGCGATGCCCTTGCACGCCCATGCCCGCCGTAGCGGGCATGGGCGACTTGCAAGGAGGAAGGGAGAGAGAGATCTGGGGAGGGATTGGGATGCACCCATCAGGTGTTTGGTGCAGACGCGACGCCTGCCAACATCTAATGTGAAATCAGTGATGGCACGCGGCTTAGAAGGATGTAGTCACGTCCTTCTCGTCCGCCATCTAGCACGGCGGAGAGGGCGTCCAAGACCGAATCGATTTGAGGTCGATTTGTTGGCGAGACAAATGCACGCTGACGATCGCAACTCCATTGACGGATGTGTTGTCGCTCCGCTTCTGATGCGGGCTCTTCGATATCGATCATCTGAGAGTGGAATTTCCAGATCGACGGTCGAATCTGTTCAAAAATCGTTTCAACCGAGGTCGGAATGGTGCGGTTACCGATCGAAATTGCTGGTCTCGAACGCACCATGACTGCACGAGTTCGTCTCAGGCGTATACGAAGGGATGCGTCGAGTTGGCGTGTTCGGCGTTCGAAGGCTTTGGCGTACAAATCCGCAAGGGTGCTATCCGAGCAGGTTTCGACGAGAGGTGTGATGTCGGTCATGGACATCTCCTTTCAGATTGTCTCAGGGCTGTCTTGGCCACTGAGTTGCTCGGATGCTGCCATATGAGGATTCTGAATGCAATGGCGAGAACACAGATCGGAGAATCAATGTGCGCGAAGGTGGGATTATGCGGTTGGGTTTGTCTCTCGCGTACCCTGTTTGTTCAATGGGCAGTCTTGGAAATTCAAACGATCGTGATATGAATATGCGTGAAACCCGCCAGGGTGGATTTGCCGCACTTCTGGTCACCATGTCGTGTGGCGCGGTCAACGACAATCTGTTGAAAGGCGCATTGCTCATCAGCGTTGCGGCAGGAGGCATGTGGGGAGGGGGCCTGGGCGGTGGTGGCACTGGATGGGTGACGGTGATGCTCTATCTCCCGTTCATTCTGCTTCTTGGTGTGACCGGCCAACTGGCGGACCGATATCCGAAGCGCCGCATCATTGTCTTGAGCCGCGTCGCCGAGATTGCATTGGCCGTAGGTGTGACCCTCGGCCTATGGTTCAATAGCCTGTGGATCGTTGTGTCATTCTTTGTGTTACTTGCGACACAGAGTGCTTTCTTTAGCCCCGCAAAGTATGGATCTGTGCCTGAGTTGGTCTCTGATCGAGAATTGAGCCGGGCCAATGGCCTACTCAGTATGCTCACCAATCTTTCGATCGTTCTTGGCGTTGCTCTATCGGGGGCCATTCTACAGATCGGGCCTGTCGTGCTTGGTTTGGTAATGATCGGCATCGCCATCGCAGGCCTGATAGCGGCCATTCGGATACCCCTACGTGACTCAGCTGCGCCACATCTTTCGATCTCAGCAAGAACATTTTCTTCGCACCTTGTTGTCATGCGCGAGATGCGTAAGACGCCCCTGATCACAGCGGCATTTGCGTGGAGTTGGTTCTATGCCGTGGGATCTCTCGTATTGATGATCGTTCCGGAGTGGCGGGACGCGCTGGAGTTGGACGACTTTGCTGCCAGCGCTATGTTGGCAATGATCGGAATTGGACTGGGATTTGGCGGCCTTGTCGCAGGATTTGCCTCTGGACACCGCATCATCGCGGGATTCATACCTGTCGGCGCCATCGGAATGACACTGACCTTTGTCTTGCTGGGCCTGTTGCCACCGACTTACGGCATGGCAGTCACTCTGCTTGGGTTGTGCGGGGTGTTCGCAGGATTTTATGTCATACCGATACTGGCCATGCTGCAGCATCTGCCAGTTCCAGGACTGCGCGCACGAGTTCTGGGAACGTCCAATTTCCTGACTTATGTCGTGATGTCAGCATCAGCTGTTTTGTATGCACTGATCGCACCGATCACAACAAACGATCCGAGTTCATGGTTTCTCGTTTGTGCTGTTGGCATGGGGCTTGTATCCGTTGCATCACTCCTGCAGCATCCCATCATGCGAAGAGGAGCAGATGCGAAAGCATTCGCGACTGTTGGAGATAGCACTTGAATCGTCCCGATGCTGTTCTCTTCGATCTTGATGGAACACTGATCGACTCGGTTCCGGATATCGCCAGCGCGGTTAACGCCATGCTCTTGGAAACAGGTCGACCGACGCATCCCACAGATGTGGTGAGAGGCTGGGTTGGACGCGGCCTAAGTGTCCTCATGCACAGAGCAATCACGGGCACACCGGACGGAGAGGCC
>JAKVBW010000095.1 GCA_022446945.1 Phycisphaerales bacterium
GGCGAGATGCTTATAAGAAGTTGAACCTCGCCTTTTCGAGTAACCAGTTCTGGACTCGCCAGCGACTGCGCGCCAAGTCATACGACGATACTCGTCTGGACAGTGGCCGCGTGAAAGGAATCCAGTCAGGTGTGTTCGGCAAAGTCGTCGCGCCGGTCGGCGAAGTGATTCGTCTGGCACTCCTTGGTCGACACGACAAGGTTGCGAAAGCATACGTTCGGTTGCTTCGCGCATCCGGGATTGACGGGTCCTTTGTTGAAGAGGTTCTCTCGGATGTATACAAGCCCCTAGCAGACCGAGTGGAACGAGCTACTGAGTCATTAAGTCAAGAGTTGCGTAGTGGTGATCAGACAAAATCACACTACAAGAACCTATTGACTCGTTTTAAAAAAGACGCGGCATTGGACCTTAGCGTCATGATCAAGGTTGGAGATCTTCCGGGCTATGCGGAGGAACATGCGCGAGATACTGCGGCGGCATTCCTTCGTGAGCTTTCGATCGATGCCTTCAACAATGCAGATGACCACAAGACGTCTCAAAATGCATTAGAGCTTGCAAATGCGATTGTTGATTCGCAAAGTGACAAGGAGCGGTACAAGCAAGATCTCAGTCAAATAAAGCATGCGATCGAGTTCAATCCTCTTTTTCAAAAACTGCGTAACAATCTCAATGCAGAAAATTACACAGCTGCGCTCAAAGTGGTCACCGAAATTATTGAGAAGGGTGGGGATGAGGACGGAGATCTGGATCAGTTACAGAGGTCTTTGCGCACACGGCTGGCGACAAGTCTGCACAACCAGGCAGTTGAATGTGCGAACAATGGGAATCCTGGACGAGCGCGTCGCTTGCTTCAAGACGCACTGCGATATGAGGGTGACGCAGAAGGTCGGGAAATAATACAAAATACGATTGCCGCTATAGGTAAACGTCCTGGTCAGATAGCCCAACTCGGTGGGGCGGTGGTCGGCGGTATCGTTGCGCTTGTACTGAGGCTGTTCGTGGCGGCGGTTGTCTTATTTATAATTGGGGTCATTCTTGAATCATGCAGATAAATATGATGCTGACGATGAGCTGTTGATTTTTCCATCGCGGAGTGGACTCTTGTCGTTGCGCCTCAGTGGAACTTCGCGTTCCTTGTGGGCTTTCGAAAATCTGGAGGCAACGCCTCTCCCTGAAGATCCTCGGTCATTGCTTGGCCGAATGATGGATGAACTAGAGTCTTCGGTCTTGGCCAAGTCGGAGGGTGCAAGTTCGCCAGCGACGTCTGGTGCGGTATCCGGTGGCGACACGATCAGTGACTCCGACTTGTCCGAGTTGGCGATCCAGACCTGGCGCTTGGAGAAACGAATCAAGGGTCTCGATCCTGGCGAGCACAAGCGAATACGCAAGCAGCTGTCTGATTCAGTGCGTCGCTTCAAGAAGATCCTTGAACGCTTCAGTGTGGAATTCGAGGATCTGACGCATCGTCCTTTTCGCAGCGGTTGGCAAGAGGTCGAAGTCGTTGCGTGGGAGGAGCCTGAGGGGAAGACATCTCCTGTCGACTCTGGCCCATGGGTGTTTGACACCATGGCGCCATTGGTTCGTCGTGATGGGCGTGCCATCAAGATTGCCCAGGTGATTTGTGTGGATGTTGAAGAGAAATGAGAGCACGGAACCCTGTGTTCGGCTGGTAAGGAAACCTGATGTCTCGACAGACAATTGATTTCGGAATCGATCTTGGTACGACCAACTCGGTTATTGCGGTTGCCGAAAAGGGCGCGGTGGAAGTGATCAAGAACGGCTTGCAAGAGATCACGCCTTCGATGGTCTACATCGACAAGAAGCAACAGACTTACATTGGGTCTGGCGCAACACGAAACTTGACTCGAATGTCATCTGTTCTTGACGTTCACGATGAGTTCAAGCGCGAAATGGGTACTGCTGCCACCCGACATTTTCCTGTTGCAGGTGCTGACTTTACAGTGGCCTCACTGTCGGCAATGGTGCTGAAAGAGTTGCGTAAGGCTGCTGAAGAACGTTTTGGTGAAGCGCCTGCAGCTGCAGTTATCACGGTGCCAGCGAAGTTTGAATTGCCTCAACGTGATGCCACCGCGAGGGCAGCTGACGAGGCTGGTTTCAAATACCACATTCTGCTCGCGGAACCGGTTGCCGCGGCCGCCGCTTACGGATTCAGTACCGACTCTGACAAGGCCTATTGGCTGGTCTATGACTTCGGCGGTGGTACCTTCGATGCCTCCATTGTCTCGATTCGAGACGGACAGCTGTCAGTTGTGAAACATGCTGGAGACAACTATCTGGGTGGTGCTGACTTTGACCGAGCCATTATCGATCGATTCATCGTGCCGACTCTTCGTGATGAGTACGACCTCGACGATCTGGATCGTGCGAACATAGAGCGGATTACAGACGTTAAAAGGCGATACAAGATGCTCAAGCCGCTCGCTGAGGCGATCAAGAAAGATCTCAGTCGTGCAGAGAGCTGCGCGTTCTTCCAGGAAACGGGTTTTGATGACAATTCTGGTACCCCGGTCGATGTCGATATCGAGATCACGCGTTCTCAGTTCGAAGAAGTGATCATTGGATTTGTCGAGAAGTCTATCGATATCACTCGTGATCTGATTCAGGATTGCTCCCTGCAACCATCTGTTATCGAGAAGGTGCTTCTGGTGGGCGGCAGCACATTTGTTCCGCTCGTTCAGCACAATGTTGATTCCTTGGGTATCGATGTCGACCGTAGTCTGGATCCTATGACTGTGGTTGCCCGTGGTGCTTCAATCTTCGCATCCTCGCAGCTTATGCGGCCTGATATTCAGCCGGCCACTCCGGTTGCAGTCGGTACCGCGCGCATTGAGTTGGACTATGAGCCTGTGGTCAAGGAGCTGGACCCACCGGTTGGAGGCAAGGTCCTGATCGATGGGGCACCGCCGTCCCCTGGTGCGACCGTCGTCATTACCCGAGATGATGATGGATTCAAGAGTCCTGAAGTGCCAGTCAACAGCAAGGGTATTTTCTTCACGGATCTCATCATCCGTAACAGTGGTCAAAGCACTTTCAAAATCGAAGTGCGCGATCAGAATGGCGCAAAGCTTGACGTTTCGCCTGACAGATTTGCCGTGACCTATGGCCTTCCGGTTGGAAAGCCAACCCTGACCAGTGGTCTGCAGATTGGGCTTGCGGATGGAAGTGTGAGAATGCTTTTCCCCTCAGGGACATCCTTGCCTGCAGTCTCTGGACCACACACTGTTCATACAGTGCGCGACTTGATCAAGGGCAGTGGTGAAGCGCTTGAGATTCCCATTCTTGATGGCGATGAGCCTGAGGCGGAGTTGAACCTTGTAGGGACAACTTTCAAACTTGAGGGTGACGTGATCAGCCGTGATTTGCCTGCCGGGACTCCGGTCGAGGTGACAGCTGAGATCGATATCTCTGCGGCAAGTACGATCTCGTTCACGATCCCGCTGCTTGGCGAAACGTATGATAATGAACGGGGACCCGACGGTCCCGATACTATAACGGATCCAGATGGCTACGAATCGCGTAAGGAATTGGATCGCCTGCGAGCTCGTATTGACGAGCTGATCGAGAAGGGCGAATCCTCCGGCGAGGTGGATGCGGTCGCTAAAGTCAGGGTATTTGCTTCGTCACCGGCGTTCAATGAGATAGAGCGTTTGATCGTTTTGTATGAGAGTAGTGGTGGTGTTGATGTGGTGGCCGCTGGTCAGGCGCGCAACAACCTTCTGGCTGCCAGGAAGAAGATCGGCGAGCTCGCGAGCCTGGTTGATTGGCCTGCAAAGGTTGTTGAATATGAAGATGCCAAGGACCGGGCTAAGCGTTTGGTCCATGAGCATGGAAATGCCAGTGACCAATCCGCTTTGGATACGTTGCTTGCTGAAGGAGAGCGAGCAATCTCGGCCAAGGACGGACGTATGCTCGGCCGCGCTGTGCGTGCACTGGAAAACCATATCCATAAAATACTGCTGGATCATCCGGGATATTTAGCGGAGGTACTTCAGTGCTGTGCTGAACAGCAGCCGTTGTCGCGTGACCCGCGCCGATTCGCCGAGATTTTGCAGGAAGCGAACCAGGCCTTGCGTCGTGGGGATCTGGCTTCCGTGCGAAACATCATCCAGCAACTCGTATCCATGCTGCCACCAGAGGCTCGTGGTCTTCCTGATGGGGGAGTGATTTGATTCGATGGCTGCATCACTTCCCACGCAAAGAAGCCGACTGAAACCCGGCGCACTGATCCGTGACACCTACACGGTTGTCGAGCTGCTTGGGAGCGGCCGGTTTGCTGACGCTTATCTCGTCCGCCATCGTTTCATGGGGATGCAGGTGATGAAGCTGCTCGTCGATGGTTTGTCTGACGAGGATCGTTCTGACGGGCTTCGTGAAGCGTTCCTTCTTTCAAAGATCGCCCATGAAGGCATCATTCGGGTGTTTGACGCCAATCATGTTGACTTGAAGCATGGTGGACATCCCTATATCACGATGGATCATGCGTCGGCCGGAACACTTGAAGGGTTGCTCGGCAATTGCTCCGGCGGGCTCCGGATGGACGCCGCTCTCGATTTTGGACGGCAGATCGCAGATGCCCTGGCCCATGCGCATCGGATGGACCCTCCTCTGGTTCACCGTGATATCAAGCCGGGGAACATCCTTTTCGAACCGAATGCCACTGGGGACTTGAAAGTCAAGATCGGGGACTTCGGCCTGGCGATGCGTGTCGACCGTCTGCTCAACTTGGTGAGTTCCGGCGGAACCATCATGTACATGTCACCAGAAAGCTTTCGTGGCTATGAGACGCCTGCATCCGATGTGTATTCCGCAGGTCTCGTTCTCTACGAAATGCTCATTGGGGCGATGCCCTATCCGAGGCATATCTTTGACGGTGCCGAGAAAGCAACCGAAATTCAGCGACGACTTTCGGAACATCAGAAAATTGGCTTTCATCCGCCGTCCTATTTCGATGGCGGCATCACGCGCGATGTCGACTCCGTGGTCATGCGTGCCCTCCATCATGATGAAACTCGCAGGTTCCAGAATGGCGAGGAGCTCTTGCACGCGATCATGGCCTGTGAGCATGTCCAACGCAGTCCGGATAGGGAGCAGATCGAATCGGACCATGGTTCCATGTTGGATGACATCTTTGCTCAGGTATCGCGTTCCGAGGATATCGATGGTGCTGTCCATCGACTCGATCATGCAATGGATGAGCACCCTGAGCTCGTCTGTGCGTACCTGCCGCATCTGCGTCAGCTCAGGGTTCAACAGCTCAGGATCATGGAGAATGGACAATGAGTGCCTACCAGGAGCTCGAACGCTATTTTTGTGACCAGTACCACTCGGCCGCCAACGCCATGGCGCGCCGTGGCAGATGGCATGATGCCGAGATGGCGCTGCGCCAACTCGAATCACTCGATCCAACATGCCCTCGTGCAGCCTTGCTGCGTGCCAGGATGTGCTACCGCCGTGGTGAATACGAGATGGTCATGGAACATCTGGGAGTGGCTGAATCCCGCGGGGCTGATTCTGACCTGGTCCAGTCAATGAAAGATGACATCGTCGCCAATGACTGGAAGCGTCTCCAGCGTATTCGGTTCATCCAAGCAATTCTCTGGGGGCGCAGTGCACACTCCCGCCCCGAACGGCGCCTGCTGGAGCAGACAGCTCGATCAAAGGCCTGCCATCAGTCCCAATTTGATCTGGCAAGTGAGTCAAACAAATGAAATCGACAATCATGTTCCTGAGAGTGCGGCGAGAGCGTGTTTCGCAGAGGGAGAATACTCATGAGTGATGCAGTCGTCGGGCTCATCGACCACGTCCTGGTCGAAAGTCGCATTCGGGACCTCGCACATTATGCACTTGGTGATCGATCCCAGCGTATGGCGAGGATCGTGGCGACCTTGTCCAAGCTGACATCGGGTTGGTATCTGGTTGGGCTGGGGCCACATTTCGGAGATATCGTTCGGGTCGGCGAAAATCCGATCATGTTCGGCCGGCCAGCATCTCTTCTGGAGGAGCCGGCATCCGAGGTGATCGATTACGCAGTCAATGACGCCACGTTGATGGGCCCAAGAGAAGTTTCGAGGGTCCACATGTCCGTTCGACATGATCCCGGTGAGGGCAGTCTTCTCATCCGGGACGAGCACAGCAGTACGGGTGTCTGGATCGGCCATGATGGTTCCGCAATTCCTCCCGGTGATTGGGTAGATGTGGAGGCAGGAACCTTGTTGAGTCTTGGGCCATCTAGGACCAATGCACTGTACTGCTTGCTGATTGGCGAAGGCTAATTCAAGATCTCCTGATACCTGTCCTTCATGGCCTGCCAGCCTTCTTGGGAAAGCCTGAGCATGCCAAGTTGTGCGCTCTTCAGGGTTGCTTCCCATGCTGATTCGCCTTGGAAATCCTCAATAGTTGGGTTTGCGCCTGCAGCGAGGAGTACCAGAATGGCATGACTGTTCGGGTGCTGTTGTACTACCGCTTCGTGAAGTGCAGTTCTGCCGGCGTCCTTGCTCTGTGCATTGGGGTTGGCGCCTGCCTTGAGCAGGATCTTCTGGCTTGACCACGGCATTGCCTTCTGCTGTGTGCAGTTTATCAAAGCGACAGCTCCCAATATGGGCCGACCATAACGGCGATTACTGTCGTGATCAACGCCGCCGCCACGCTCGGTCTCCTCGGCGTGCACGGCCCGCTGGTCGCGGGCATCGCGATGGGTATGAGCAGCGTGTCGGTGGTGGCGAACTCCCTGCGGATGCGCATGGGCCTGCGTCATCACCCGCCGTCGCAGCCACCCCAGTAACCCAGCAGCTGGGCCAGGTCCGCGCCGTTGACGGTGCCGCTCTGGTCGAAGTCCGCACTTCCGGATCCACCCCACTGACCGAGGAGCAAGGTGAGGTCGGCGCCATCGACGGCACCGTTGCCATCGAGGTCACCAGGGCATTGGGTGGCCTGGAACTCGTAGCAGCCCATGTCCACGGTCGCACCGGCGATTCGCGCCTCCCCGTCGAGATCCAGGTCCCCGTCCAGGATCACCTCGTTCGTGCCCGTATCGATGCAGGGCGAGCCCGAGGCGAGGTGGTAGTCGGAACCATCTTCGACGAACTTCGGGTCGAGGTCGATGTTGCCGGTTCCGGTGACTCCACCGGCGACGTTCGAATAGGCGACGTTCAAGGTCTGGACGCCGCCACCACCGCCACCGCCGATCTCCGGCTGGATGACCGCATCGTTGTTCCAGAGGATGCTGTTCACGATCTCGATCATGCCGCCACCGCCACCGCGGAAGATCGCACCGCCGCGCTCGTCCGCGATGTTCCCGGTGATCGTGTTGTTCGTCAGCAGGGCGCTGTACCTGAGGGCCATGGCGCCACCCACCTTCGCGGAGTTTCCGATCAACAGGTTGTTCGCGAAGTAGGCCGGTTCGTTTGCTGGCTCCTCGATGCAGAACACGCCGCCGCCGTCCTCGCTCGCGGAGTTGCCCGAGAAGACGTTGCCCACCACCTGAAGCTGCATCGGAATGGCGAACTCGAAGCTGTTGTTGACCGCGAGGCCTCCGCCGTCCTGGTTCGGAGCGGCGTTGTCCTCGATCCGGTTGCCGAAGATGACCGGGGATCCGTTGCTGACGAAGATGCCACCGCCGGTGTCCGTGGCGGTGTTTCCACGGATCGTGTTGCCGCTGATCACCGGCACATCGCCGGTCAGGGTGAACGAGACCACGATCCCGCCCCCGTATGTCGCGGTGTTGTCCTCGATCACGTTGTCAACCACGGTGGCGGTCGAGTTGTTGTAGATGAACACCCCGCCGCCGGTCTGGTTGTTGCCTTCGGTGTTGTCGTTTCCACGGATGACGTTGTTCCGGATCGTCGCGTCGGCATTGATCGCCCAGACGCCGCCGCGCGTGCCGCCGGTGACGGTGAAGCCTTCCAGCAGCTGATCGCCGGACTCCGCGTCGTTGAAGACCACGGCGGGACCGTAGAGCGGATCGGCGACGATCGTCGTCGCGTCGGGTCCGTCCGAACTCACCACGGCGATCGACTTGCCGTCCACCACCACGGAGCCCTGCCAGGTGCCGGGTCCCACCACGACCGTCGAACCTTCCGGAACGATCCGCGCCGCGCTCGCGATGTCGTTGAACTGGCCCGGCACCGAGTAGATGCCCGGGATGTAGCACTCGTCCGGGAGTTCGTCGCCGTCATC
>JAKVBW010000096.1 GCA_022446945.1 Phycisphaerales bacterium
CGGGCGATCTCGCTTTCAAAGGCTGCGAAAGACCGGTCCTGAGCATCTCTGACAACCGGAACCACCAAGCCCCGATCTGTGCCGACTGCAATGGAAAGGTCGACATAATCGTGATACTCGACTTCGTCACCATCGATCCATGCATTCAGTGTTGGGAAGGCTTCAAGCCCTGACACGACGGCTTTGGCAAAGAAACTCATGAAGCCGAGTTTCACCCCAAATCGATCGTGGAAGTCGTTCTTGTGAACCGATCGAAGACGCATCACTTCCGACATGTCTGCTTCATTGAAGGTCGTCAGCATTGCGGCGGTGCGTTGAGCAAGCACCAGACGTTCGGCGATCCGCTTGCGAAGGGGGGATAAGCGTTCTCGGCGCAGTCCCCGTGTGGGAGCAGGGTGCACATCGGGTGGGGGCCCCGTGCCCGCAGCGGTGGCGAGTACGTCGGATTTCATGACGCGACCTGCGGGGCCACTTCCAGCGACATCCGTCAGCGACACGCCCCGTTCATCTGCGAGTCGCCTAGCCATGGGGGTCGAACGCAGTGGAGGGTCTCCCGCTGCAGCAGTTTCAGTTGCCACTTCGACACGTGTGGCTGGAATGTCGGAAGTCGATTCGGCGGGCGTGTGGGGGGCAACGGGTGTTTCGGATGGCACCGGCCGTGCAGCAGAAGTATCAATGCTTCCAATCTCAGCACCGATCGGCAAGTCAGCACCCTCCGGTTGGGTGATTGACAGACGGCCTGAATCAGGCGCGGGTAACTCCTGCGTGACTTTGTCAGATTCGATTTCAACCAACGGCGTATCGCGGTCGACCCAATCACCATCTTCGCATAGCCACCGTCCCAACCTGACTTCGGTAATGGACTCACCAAGACTTGGAATCACGATGTCAATGCTCATGTGCGCGGCCTTCGATCATTCTGTTCAGCATTGTTGCATTGAAGGGCTGCGGCGATGACTTCTTCCTGTTCTTCTCGATGGAGTCGGGACGACCCCACAGCAGGAGAGGCATTCGCAGGTCGGCTGACGACCGAGAGATGTGTATCAAAACTCTGGATAAACATGTCCGCCATCCACGTCCAGGCACCCGCATTTCGAGGCTCCTCCTGTACCCAGACCCAATCATCAGCAAGCTCATAGCGTGATCTGATCTGTTGAATGTGCTCCTCAGGGAAGGGGTAGAGTTGTTCGATGCGGACAACAGCGGTGCCATCCGGATTTTGAGAGTTCTGGCGTGCCTCGATGAGTTCCCAGCCAATCTTGCCTGAACATAGCAGCACGCGTGTGACGGCCGCTGGATCAGCAGAAGGATCGTCCAGTACCGGATCAAAGCGACCGTCAGTCAGATCGCTGACACTGCTGAGGGCGCAGCGGTGTCTCAACAGACTCTTGGGGGTCAAGACGATCAGCGGTTTGCGGAATGATCTTCGCATCTGCCTGCGAAGGAGGTGGAACATCTGTGACGGACTCGTCGGGATCGCCACTTCCATGTTGCCATCAGCACAGAGTTGCAAAAACCGTTCAAGTCGGGCCGAGGAATGTTCAGGTCCTGCGCCTTCATAGCCATGCGGTAGCAGACAGATCAGGCCGCTGAATCTGCCCCATTTACGCTCTGCAGAGGCGATGAATTGATCGAAGTAAACCTGTCCGACATTGGCGAAGTCACCAAACTGCGCTTCCCAGACAACCAACATGTTGGGATCGCCGAGTGAGTAGCCATACTCGAAGCCGATGCAGGCCGATTCCGTGACCGGTGAATTGTGGATGCACAATCGAGATTGCCCGACATCTATGTGATCAAGGGGCGACCATGGCATTCCAGTCTTGTTGTCGTAGAACACGGCGTGGCGGTGGCTGAAGGTTCCCCGTAGACAATCTTCGCCAGTAAGGCGGATGGGGTAACCGTCAAGCAGAAGTGAGCCGTAGGCCAACAATTCTCCCATTGCCCAGTCCAGCGGCCTGTCCTCACGAACCGCTTGAGATCGTTCTTCAAGCAGTTTGGAGAGCTTGCGGTGAGGAATGAATCCTTCGGGTGGTTTAGCGAATGTGTCCGTGATCTGTTCGAGGATGTTCCTTGAAACCGTGGTGTCGACCTCATCCTTGTTCCAGGATTTGGAGAATCCGGACCATGTGGACCCATCGTCGAATGCGGGTGGTGTCGGGCGAACAGGCTGTTCACGAATGCGCTGTTGAGCTTCATGCATGACTTCCAAGAGTCGTTGCTCTTCCTGAACGGATTCGGTCGCCGAGATCACACCCGCATCTCCGAGTTCAGCCGCATAGGACTCGACAATAGACGGCATATCTCGAATCGCTTCGTAGATCGTGGGATTGGTGAATGTTGGTTCGTCCGTTTCATTGTGGCCGTATTTTCGCCATCCCCAAAGGTCGATGACGACATCGATGCCGAACTGCTGTCTCCAGGTGAACGCCAAATCCATCGCACGGACACATTGATCGGGATCCATGCTATTCACATGAAGTACTGGGATATCAAGTCCACGCAGGACATCGGTGCAGTACATGGTGGCAAATGCTTCATGGTGCTCCGCAGTGAATCCAATCTGGTTGTTGATGACGATGTGAATGGATCCGCCGACGTCGTAGGCTGGCAGCCCGGACATGTTCGCGAGTTCCTGTACGACGCCCTGTCCTGGAAGCGCCGCATCGCCATGGATCAGGATCGGTACGCATTTCCGTCTGGCCGCATCTCCACGAAGCCTTTGCTTGGCGCGCACCCGACCCAGCACGACTGGATGTCCCCACTCAAGATGCGAGGGGTTCGACGCCATCGTGAGATGGATGGGATGGCCTTCGTCGGTCTCGACGCTCGCACTGTATCCCCGGTGGTACTTCACATCACCGCCACTCTCGATGAAGTCTTCAGTCCATGCTTCCTCAAACTCAGTGAAGAGTTGGTCGTAGGACTTTTCAAGGATGTTGACGAGAACGTTGATGCGCCCACGGTGAGCCATGCCGAATGCGATTTCTTCGACCCCATACTCGCCCGCTGATTCGAGCAACTCACTGAGCATCGGTATGAGGGTTTCGCTGCCTTCAAGACTGAACCACTTGCTGCCGACATAACGACGCATGAGGAATCGCTCTAGGCCGGTTGCACGCTGTAGCGCATGAAGGATGCGCCGTCGCCTTTCATCAGGCAATGGTGTTTGTGCGTCCTCTGATTCAATTTGATGACGCCACCATTGACGATGCTCAGCACTCCGAAGATGTTCACTCTCGACGCCCATCGTTCCACACCATGAGCGAGTGAGTGTGTCGTGAATAGTCTTGAGGGTGGCGGGGCGCTGGACGGGAAGATCCTGAGCATCGAATGTGCGTGCAAGATCGGATTCTGCAAGGCCGAGATTGCCAATGGCAGTGATGGATTCGTCGCGTTCCCGTCGTTGGAGCGGATCAATCCGGGCGGCTGTGTGGCCAAGTCGCCGGATGCGGTCAATCAGACATGTCACTGCCACCTGACCCGGCGTGGAACCATCTTCCCCGTCCGAGGTTTCTGAACCAAGAGACCAGCCTTCGAAAAAATGCTGCCATGAATCCGGAACAGAGGTTGGATCTTCCAACCATCGACCATGCATCTCTTCAATCCACTGCGCATTCCATCCGTTCACACCCTGAGCCGCAGCTGCCGTTGCTGGCGGGAGCGGAGGTAGGTCCTGTGTGGCGTTCATGGAACCAGGGTCCATCGCGTGCGGGGTGGCTGAGTGTCCGATGGCCGCACGTGGCCACTTCGGACAAGACGCATATTGTACCGCCTCTTAAAGCAGCGACATGGGGTCGATGTCGACGATGACGGAGGGATCGGCAAGGATTCGATCGGCTGCTGCTTGGTGGAGCCATTGCTGTATCGCAGTCGCAGTTGACGCAGTGAGCAGGATCTCACGTCGATGGCGGTTCCGTACGCGTGCCAGTGGGCATGGCATTGGGCCGAGAACTATTCCGGATTCTGGGGCGAGGGATGTGATGGCTTCGCAGATCCGGGCAATGGTCGTTTCACAATCCGTCAGATTTTCGTCTTGCACCACGATGCGAGCCATTCGGGTTGCAGGTGGAAGTGAGGCCTGGCGTCGGTGGGTCAATTCGCTCTCAAGGAATTCTGAAGCCGCCCCACGACATGCTGCAACGATCGAGGGTGCATCAGGGTCCATTGTCTGAACGATCGCAATTCCAGGCTCATCTCCGCGGCCGCAGCGCCCTGTCACCTGACTGATCAGTTGGAAGGTCCGTTCTGATGCTCTGAAATCTGGGAGATGAAGGGCTGTGTCCGCATCGATGACGCCTACCAGGCGCACTCCAGGGACATCCAATCCTTTCGCGATCATCTGGGTTCCCAAGAGAACTCGAACTTCTCCTCGTTGAAAGGCGGCGAGTATCTCATGAAGTCCAGCGGCATCGGCCATGGAATCCGTATCCAGACGTATCAGTGATTGACCTTCGACAAGTTCAGGATGGAGTGCCAGAATTTCTTCTTCGAGCCGCTGCGTCCCCGTACCCAGACGTGCAATCGGTTTTCCGCACTCTTCACATGAAGTTGGGAGTCGTACTTCTCCGAGGCAATGGTGGCATCTGACGTAGCCCCCAGACGGGATCTCTCCATGGCGGTGATAGACCATCGCAGCGTCGCAATGTGCGCATTCGAGTACCCAGCCGCACCGCCTACTCGAACAAGCGAGATAGGTCGCCCACCCTCTCCGATTCAGTAGCAGGAGTGCTTGTCGATCTTGTCGAAGTGTCTCAGCAAGTGCTGATCTCAATGTCGGTCCCAACGAACTTCCACGATCTCTGTCTTCTCGCCGCTCAGACGCCAGATCGACAACGCGCGTGCGTGGCGTGCGAAGCCCAGGAGCCCGGGTTGTCAGGCTGTGGAGTGTCCAGTCATCACGCGATTGCGCGTTATGCCAACTCTCCAGTGAGGGTGTGGCGCTGCAGAGCAAAATGGGACAGCCGGCTCGATGGGCTCGATGAATGGCCACATCACGACCGTGGTAACGGGGTGTCGTTTCTTGCTTCAACGAAGCATCGTGTTCCTCGTCAACGACAATCAGGCCGAGTCGTCCCTCAGGAATCGGAGCAAAGACAGCACTTCGTGGCCCCAGAGTGATGCGTGCATCACCGCGTCGGATGGCGTGCCAATGAGCGTTGCGTGTTGCAGCCGGCAGAGCGGAATGGAGGAGTGCGACCTGTTCGTCAGGGAAACGTGCCGACAGACGTGCAGCCAGTTGCGGGGTGAGTGCGATTTCTGGAACCAGGACCAGAACATGGCACCCAGCTTCCAAGATTTCCTGCATGATGCGCAGATAGATTTCGGTTTTTCCTGCGCCGGTGACGCCATGGAGAAGATTTGCGGAGTATCGAGTCCTGCGAGTCAGTACATCATCGATGATGGACTGTTGCTGTGGAGTCGGTTCCGGTACAGGAGGAACCTGAAGATGAGTAGGGTCCCATGCCTCGTGAATCGAGGTTCGCCTTGTTTCGAGTAGCACGCCGCGTTGCACCAATGCGTCAATGGGGCCAAAGGTGGAAATACCTACCTTGTCACGAAGTGTGGAACGCTCAATGGGAAGTTCTTCAGCGGGCAAGGCGTTGAGAAATGCAAGTACACGTTTTTGCGCGGGGCCACAACGCGCCGGGATTTCTGTAGGGGACGAGACCAAATGGATCAATCGATGCGTGACGGTGCCGGTTCCCCGTCTGACGGGGGCAGGAAGCATTGCTGAGAGCGTCGGTCCAGGTGGTGCCAGCCAGTACTTGGCCATCCAACAACCGAGTTCAACAAGATCTGCGGGGAGTGGAGGTCCCTGGCGTCGGTCGGTGATGAATTTGATCACCCCGGGAGGCTTTTCAGTTTCCTGAATGCGACCCGTGACCCAGCCAGCAGTGGGTGTGTTACCACGACCAAGCGGCACCGTGACAGGGGCGCCGATCTCAAGATCCGCCAGTTCCGGGGGAACCGCATAGGTCAATCCATGGCCCGCCAGATCGATGGGACGATCGACAGCGACAGTCATCCAGCCAGCGATAGGTTCGGGAAACAACTCTTGCACGCCAGCATTGTCTACACTTCTGAACATGCACGACGACTCCCCGATGGCGAGACTCATTCTGGAGGATGGTGCCGTCTTCACGGGCATGGGTTTCGGTGCCCCTGCAGATGCTGTCGGCGAGGTCGTTTTCTGTACAGCCATGACCGGCTATCAGGAGGCGATCTCTGATCCGAGTTACCGCGGCCAGATTCTGACACTGACTGCTTCTCATATTGGCAACTATGGGGTTTGTGGAGCGGATGTCGAGTCTGGACGGCCCCAAATCGCGGCCCTGATCGTCAAGGATCTTGCGGCGATGCATTCAAATTGCCGTGCAGAGGGTGACTTATCGACTTGGCTCGCCTCTGCAGGGATTCCCGGCCTTGCGGGAATCGATACCAGAGCCTTGGTCCGTCGTTTGCGAGGTGGGGGTGTCATGCGTGGCATGCTGGCAGGTGCCGATGCGGGACAATCCACAGAAGCCCTCCTCTCTCAGATCCGCCAGTCACCGGAGATGTCCGGTCAGGATCTGGCAACTGCGGCATCACGGGATTGCCCCGCCCATTGGGAGGAATCCTTGGATCGCTGGTGGCCCGAGACCGGCCCATCGCCCGATCGCCCCTATCGCGTGGTTGCCATTGACTGCGGGGCCAAGCGGAACATCTACCGACACCTTGTTTCCAATGGGTGTGAGGTCCATGTTGTGCCTTCTGGCACATCTGCGGAAGCCATTCTCGAATACAAGCCAGAAGGTGTGTTCATCTCGAATGGACCTGGTGACCCAGCAGCCGTGACGGCAACCATCGAAACCCTGAAGTGTCTCATGGGCCAGGTCCCGATGTTCGGTATTTGTTTGGGTCACCAATTGTTGGCCTTGGCGCTTGGGGCCTCCACCTGGAAGCTGCCCTTTGGGCATCGAGGTGCAAATCAGCCGGTTCGCGAGGAGGGGTCTGGCCGGATTCTCATTACGAGTCAAAATCACGGATTTTGTGTCGATGCTGAGTCTCTGAACAATGTGGGTTGCGATGTGACGCATATCCATCTGAATGATGGGACTGTCGCGGGCTTCCGCCATCGAGAGTTGCCGGTCGCAGGCGTCCAGTTTCACCCCGAGGCTTCTCCTGGCCCCCATGAAGCGTCGGTGCTTTTTCAGTGGTTTGCCGAACGAATGGCCGAGTTTCGCAAGGCTGAATCGGTTGCAGGCTGAGGATCTCAGGACTACCGTACACCCCTCACAGCGGCGTCTTCGCGATTAGACTCGCGGCACTGTGAGTTGGCGGTCCTGAGGGGGCAGGTCACCGTCATTGTGGGTGGATCGTCGAGCTGCAAGCGCGAGAGTGGAGACCAGCATGAATTGCCCCCTGATCGGGCGTATCCGGACTAGGACATTCCTTGCCACCTTGGCTGTGATGAGCACAACCGCCATCACTCTTGCGCAGGACGCGCCGAGTGGTAATGGCGAAAGCGACTCAAAGGTCGAGACCGTCGATCTTGCCACGCAGCATGCAGCAAAGGTCAATGCAGCGCTCCTTGCTGCAAGACGTTATGAGCGTGATGGACAGTGGCGACAGGCAGCAGCGAAGTACTCCGAAGCGTTGCAACTGATGCCGACCAATGAGCAAGCCAGCCGTGGCTATCAGCAGGCGATGGCGCTTCTTGAAGACGGCTCATCGCTGGCTCCGGTTGACCAAGGCGTGCGATCCGTTGAACAGCGTTATCAGGAACAACGCTCATTGGCAATCATCGAGTTTGATGAAGGCGTTTCCCGCGCACAGCAATTGATGTCCGCTG
>JAKVBW010000097.1 GCA_022446945.1 Phycisphaerales bacterium
CCAGCATGCTCATGGTCGTGGTCTTTCCTGCCCCATTCGGCCCCAGGAAACCAGCCACGCGGCCGCGCTCAATCGTGAATGAAACTCGGTCGACGGCCGTCAAGGGGCCAAATCGTCGTGTCAAGACTTCTGCTTCAATCATCCGATCATGGGTACTCCGGGCATGTTCCTGTCACACGGGACGCGATCGTTCTGTGGAGTGCGACGGCTGTCAAGCGAATCGCTTGTCAAACGCTCTCCATGAGGTAGGCTTCTCCGTGACCTTGCGCGAGGGCTCCAATATGGGCCAAGAATCTCAAACCTCCGACAAGCCGTCCGGAAGACCGGACCCTTGGGACATTCTCTCCGCCGCCGCGGATGCCGTGGTGGTCTTCGACCGTCGCGGCGGACAAATCTGGGCGGATGACAGATTTGAGACCCTACCATTTCCGGTGCAGGATCGGGCCCGACAATGGTGCTCGGATCTCCCTCCGGGCGGGGATATCAGGACACAACTGACCGGTGCGGGGCGATGTTGGGAAATCCTGGTTCGGCCAATGGACAACGAGAAGATCTGTTGCCTCATGCTCGAGGTCACCGAATCCCACGCCCAACGCTTGCGTGCCGAGGCGATCGATGCTGCAGGCATGCTTCTGCTCCACTTCAATCGAGATGAGATCACGGATCTCACCGTCGCGGACCGTCTCAGGCTTCTTGAGAAACGGATTGTCGCCAGTGTTCGTCGTGAACTGAAGTTTGATCACTTTGAGATCCGCCTTCGGTCACCGGGAACCAACCGACTGGAACTGGTCATTGCTGAAAACATGTCCCCGCTTCGGATTGGAGAAACCATCTCGGCAAGTAAGACTGGAAACGGTATTTCAGGCTGGGTAGCTGCAACCGGACAGTCCTACATTTGCGGTGATGTGCAAAACGACCCCCTCTATCGCGAAGGTCTAACGGATGCGCGCAGTTCCCTCACCGTCCCACTGATCGTCCATGGTTCCGTCATCGGTGTCTTCAATATCGAATCCGATACGCCTGAAGTCTTCACGGAGAGTGACCAGGTACTTGCTGAACGATTTGCCGGGTATATCGCGAGTGTCTTGCATCTGCTCGACATGCTCGTGGTCGAACGTGTGAATACCAGCCAGGATTTCGCAAGAAGTATGACGGCTGAACTTGATCAAACAGTCACCGATCTTCAGAAGGTGGCGAACGAAATGTCAGAGCATGGTGATGGAGAAACATCTGACAAGCTGCAGGGCATCGCCGCAGAAATCACGCGTCGCGTTGCAGCATGTGCTGCAGGCCCCCGCTCGATTATCGATGCCGAACATGAAATCCACTCGATACAGCGAGATGAAGTGCTTGCTGGAATGAAGGTTTTGATTGTCGACGATGAAGAACGGGTTCGCACTGAAGTCACACTGGTGCTGAAGCAACTCGGCTGCGACGTCAGCGCCTGCTCCAATGGAACCGAAGCTTTTGCAACACTCGAATCGGTCAAAGCACCCACAGATTTTGAACTGGTGGTCTCCGATATCAGACTCCCTGATGCAAGTGGATATGAAGTCTTCACGAAGACGCGATCGGTACTTCCCGAAGTTCCTGTCATTCTGATGACGGGCTTTGGTTACGACCCGGACCACACCATTGTTCGCGCAAGTGCGGACGGTGTTCAGGGCGTGCTTCTCAAACCGTTTCGGACTTCACAATTCATCGAAGCGATTCGGAACGCCATCGGGGAACGTGTGGCGCGTTAGGCACATCCGGGCAGAATGTCCGCAGTGTCAACGCCGGCTGCACACGATGAATCGATCATCACCGAATTCATCTCGAAGGATCCTCGCATGCTCGAGTAGCGCACATGCCTGAGCGAGTCGACACGCCTCCTCGGCATGACAATCATCGACTTCAATCATCAGTAAGCCGCCCTGATGCAGATGGTCAGGCGCTGCAGCCAACAATCTTCGAATGACATCGAGACCATCCTGACCACCACGCAGCGCCATTGCGGGCTCGTGCTCTCGGACATTCGGCAACGCAGCTGCCCAACGATCGTCGCTGAGATAAGGCGGATTACTGACAATCGCGTGATAGCGACCGCCATCACCGGCATCCCCCAGCGGTTGACAGAGATCGCCCTGGATCACATCGATGCGATCCGACAGATTGTGGCGACGAACGTTCCCTTCCGCGCAGCCCACGGCATCTGATGACACATCAATTGCCGTGACCTGCGCCGACTCAATGTGGCAGGCGATGGTCACAGCAATGGCGCCACTTCCCGTTCCAATATCACCGATGTAAAGCGGTTCAGGACGATCGACCGGATCCATCCCCCGATACCAGGTCAGAACGTGCTGAACAATCCCCTCTGTCGCTGTTCTGGGAATCAGAACCCCGGGTCCGACTTCGAACATGCGACCAAGAAACCCAGCTTCACCGAGGAGATATTGCACGGGTTCATGTCTTGCTGCCCGCGCAACCAGATGACGCAGGGCATCCCGTTCATCGATGGATGCTGGTCGATTCAGATCGGTAAACAGATGAATGGGATCGGTACCGATCACGCTGGCCACGAGCCATCGCGCGACAAGCGTTGGCTCATCGACGCCATTCTCATGGAGGTGCTGCTCGATCCAATCAAGAAGCGTCTGGGTTGTCCATCCATCCGCGGGGCTAGTCGATGTCGTCTGGTTCACTGATGCGAGGGTACCATGCGCCGAAATGTGGTTTCTGCGATACGGAAGCATTCGCTGACAAGATTTGAGCAATCCCGTGTCATCTTCTCCCTGACAATCGCCTGATCCACATCGCACGATCGAATATCCAAAACAGCTCTGAGGGGAGAATTCGGTGACAGTCCCACGACCACCCGATACGGGATGACCAAGCCGCCGGCGGCCTATACTCCCGGCTCCGCATGTCGCTGTTTGCCAGAAAAACGCGATCCCCCCGAGGAACCGAGACGACTCGACCAGCAAAGCCGAGTCCACTGGGCGCAGATGTCGAAGCGGATGTCCTTCGCATCGGCGAGAGCCTGATACAGGCCGCTGACAAACATCAAAAGGGGTTGCTCTCGGCTTCATTCTGGTCCGACAAGTTGATGGACTGGGCCATGAAGGATGAGGCCTTCAAGGTTCAATTGTTCCGCTTTGTCGATTGCTTCCCCGCGCTGAAGCGTAAAGAAGATGTCCACGTACATCTCGAGGACTATCTGACCCAGCCGGGTGTCTCACTTCCTCCGGGGCTCGGACTCGGCCTGAAGGCAGGCGGCCTCGCCAAGGGTGCAATGACGAAAACCGTCGCTGGCAGAATCGAAGCGATGGGGAAACGCTTCATTGCTGGCACAGACGCGGCATCCGCGCTGCCTCAACTTGAATCGCTCTGGAACAAGGGCATTGCCTTTTCGGTCGATCTCCTTGGTGAAGCGTGCGTCAGTGATGCAGAAGCGGCCGAGTATCAACGCCGTTATCTCGACCTCGTCGACAATCTTCCTGACACTGTCGAGACTTGGTCTGATCAGCCAGTTCTTCAACGTGATCACATCGGAGAGATCCCTCGGTCGAATGTGTCCATCAAGATCAGTTCCCTCTATGCCAGGACTGATCCAATCGATCTTGAAGGATCCGTTGCCGGGCTCGTCGAGGCCCTGCGGCCGATCCTAGAACAGGCCGGCCGACGCAACGTGCTGGTGAATTTCGACATGGAGCACCATGCATTCAAGGATCTCACGTTGACATTGTTCGAGCGATGTTGCGAATCGATCGACTTCCCTGCGGGCCTCGCCATGCAGGCCTATCTGAGAAGTGGCGATGAGGATGCCAAACGGATCATCGACTGGGCACGCAAAGCGGGCCGACAAGTCACAGTGCGTCTTGTGAAAGGCGCCTACTGGGATGCTGAAACGATAGAAGCAGAAATGCATGGCTGGCCGATCCCCGTTTGGTCGCGCAAACGTGATACCGATGCCTGTTTCGAAAGAATGACTGCCGCCTTCATTGATGCAATGCCCACAACGGCAAGCGAGGGTGGGGTCAAACTCGCAATCGGTTCTCACAATCTGCGTTCGATCGCAGTGGCATTGGCCCTTCTGGAGCGACGCGGTCTTCCCAAGGAAGCCCTCGAACTGCAGATGCTGCACGGCATGGCAGATCAGTTGAAAGCCGTGGCTGTTGAACAAGGCCTACGCCTGCGAGAGTATGTCCCCGTCGGTGAAATGATTCCGGGAATGGCCTATCTGGTTAGACGTCTGCTGGAGAACACCTCGAACGAATCATGGCTTCGCGGGAGTTCATCGGGGGCAGAGCCTGTTGCCGTCCAACTCGCCTCACCACACGGCGAAGATCCTGCAACGGATCCTGGTATTGCACGGATTGACGAATCTCCGGAACGACATCAACTGTCTTCTGCAGTCGAAGGACTCGGGGATGGCCGTGCCTTCTTCACGGAACCGATGCGTGACTTTTCCAACCGCGACCAACGTGAAGCATTTGGATCAGCAGTGAAAGCTTCGAAGGTGCCCGACATTGCGATCGATGCCACGGTCGAAGATGCCGACATCGCCATCGACACCGCTTATCGCGCATTCCCCTCGTGGAGAGACACCCCTGCTTTGAAAAGGGCGGAAACGCTTCTTCGATGCGCCGCGATCATGCGTTCTCGGCGGGACGAACTCTCAGGGGTCGTCATTCGCGAATCAGGCAAGACATGGCGTGAAGCGGACGGCGACGTCTGCGAAGCGATCGATTTCTGCGAGTATTACGCCAGAGAAGCTGTGGGCATGTTCGCACCCAAGCGCCTTGGGACTTTCATCGGTGAGCTCGACACTGAGTTCCACGAACCCAGGGGTGTTGCCATCGTGATCAGTCCATGGAATTTCCCACTTGCCATCTGCTGTGGAATGACCGTCGCTGCACTCGTCACGGGCAACACGGTTGTCCTGAAGCCAGCTGAACAGACCCCTGCCATCGCGCGGCTATTGGTTGACATCCTCCATGAAAGTGGTGTCCCTCGCGAAGTGCTGCACTTCATTCCCGGAGCAGGCGAAACGGTCGGCGCCCATCTTGTCAGACATACGAAAACGTCTCTGGTCGCCTTTACCGGATCCAAGGCAGTCGGTCTCGACATCGTTCAGGCATGCGGTCTGGTACCCGAATCGCAATCGCATGTGAAACGCGTGGTTTGTGAGATGGGCGGCAAGAATGCCATCATCATTGACACCTCCGCGGATCTTGATGAAGCGGTATTGGGCGTTCGTGACAGCGCGTTCAATTTTCAGGGGCAAAAATGTTCTGCCTGCAGCCGCGCTATTGTCGTGGGCGATGCCTTGCAGCCTTTCCTCCATCGCCTCGCCCCTTCGGTCGAGACATTGTGTATTGGCCACCCGCTCGATCCTGGAACCGACATTGGGCCCGTCATCGACGCGGAAGCGGCGGAGAAGATTCGCGCATACATTGAAATCGGCAAGTCGGAAGGCACACTGGCCGCATGCGGCACGATTCCTGACGGGCTGGAGGCGGCCGTCAAGATGCCCTACGTCGCCCCACATGTCTTCACCGACATTGCGCCATCGGATCGTTTGGCACGCGAAGAGATTTTCGGACCTGTGCTTGCGGTTTTACACGCGGAGTCATTCGAGGCTGCGTTGGAGATGGCCAATGCAAGCGAGTATCGCCTGACCGGTGCTGTCTACAGTCGCCGTCCGGCGCATCTGGACATGGCACGTGAACGGTTCAGGGTGGGCAATCTCTACCTGAATCGAGGGAGCACAGGCGCATTGGTCGGGCGGCAACCCTTTGGCGGCTTCGGCATGTCAGGCGTGGGCGCGAAGGCCGGTGGCAGCGAGTATCTCTCGCAATTCACGGTTCCCCGCGTCGTGACTGAAAACACGATGCGACGTGGATTCGCACCGGGACTCTGATCCCGAGATCTTTTGACTCAGCCAGGAACTTCCGATTCTTCAAACCGATTCCAGGCGATCCTATAGCGCCTCCCGGCGCTCTCGCATTACACGGGCGCCAAATCCAGCTGCGCGCCTGCTGCCCTATCCAGGACAAGGCCAACAGCCTCTTCTTCCAAAATCACCTCTGTGGCTCCCGCATCCCAGAGAAGTGCTTCGGCACGGTTGTAACCACAACGCGCGACAATGGGCACCGATGCGGCCAAACTTCTCGCCTGCCGGACAACTTCGGCAGCAGCGGCCGGATCCGGCAGACTGACGATCACGAGCCGGGCAGCACCCACTCCTGCCGCGCGCAGAATGTCGATGCGACGAGCATCACCAACCACACCACCGATGCCCGTTTCCCGGAGTTCCTCGACCGCGCGGCTGTTGAAATCGATCACGGTCAGTGGCACGCCTGCTTCCTCGATCGACTTCAACGCCGGCATGGCCGACGGGCCGATCCCCACAACGACCACCCTTCCCCTGACTCCAGCCTTGCCGTCAGATTGCGCACCCGAACGCCATCCCGGGGAGATCCGCGCAGCAAGCGCTACCAAAAACGGTACCAACAACAGCGTCACGACCGATGCTGCGATGAAGAGATCCAGTGTCTCCTGTGGAAGCAGCCCTTCATTGCGCGCAACACCACCGAGCACGAATGAAAATTCGCCAATCTGCGCCAGACACAACCCGCCTGCCAAAGCGGTCGCCAATGGCATTCCGGCAAGCCGCGCGGAAAGGGTTGAGAGCACAATCTTCCCGCCGATGATGGCCCCTGCCAACAACAGCACCGTGGAAGCCTGCTCAAAGCTCGTCAGCCATGACAAATCAGCAAGGGTGCCGATGCTCGCGAAGAAAATGGTGAGAAAGATGGCTTTGAGTGCTGTGACATCGGCACGGATCTGACGCGCAAAAGGCGAGTTGGCCAGTGCCAGACCGGCAATGAAGGCTCCCACAGCAGCAGACAAGCCGAGTTCATGCGCGAGCCATGCAGCCAACACCCCTGTCACCACTGCCAGTACAACCGGAAGTTCACGATTGCCGCTGAGGTGACTGCTGTGCAACAGGCGCGGCACGAGCAGAATGGCAATGGCCCCAATGATGAGCATCGCCACCACGATGCGCCCGCCTGCGAAGCCCAACTCGTACGCAACATCCGCAACATCCGCCGGTCCTCCCAGAAGACTCAGCACCAGAACCAGCGGAACGATCGCGAGATCCTGCGTCAGTAGCGTCGCGAGCGACAATCTTCCATGGGGAGATTCCAGTTGGCCCGAATCGAACAGGAGTCTCGCAACGGCAGCGGTACTACTCAGCGCGACCATCGCACCGATGGCCAGTGAACCGGACAGGCTCCACCCAGCCAGATGCGCGACACATCCTGCGCCAGCAACAGTCAGCACCACCTGCAAAACACCTGCGCGGGCACCTGGCAATCCAAATGCCACCAGTTTTTCTTTGGTGATGTCCAGACCAATGGTGAAGAGAAGAAGCGCCACACCGAACTCGGCGACATAGTGAACCTCAAGATGATCGTCATGCACCCAGCCCAGAAGGCCTGGACCGACCAGCATCCCCGCGAAAATGGCCCCCACAATGGCGCTGAGTCCAATTCGCTCAGCGATCACCCCACACACCGCCGCAACCGACAGCAGAATCACCAGATCAGTCATCACATCCCAGCCGTGCATCAGCCTGCCTCCACCTCATCGGCCGGGCCCGGCAGTGGCCAGCGTCCTCTGGAGCGTCTTCGAATCTCAGCACGCGCCTCAGCACGCAAGGTGTCCACCCGTTCTCTGATGTGAGCAATCCCCGCATCGACCCCCATCTCGAGAAGATCCGCGTTGTCTATGGGCGTGCCGATGGACAACATCACCCGGCCTCGCAGACGCGGTCTGGAACCCCGCGGCCAAGCATCAAAGGTCCCCTCCACCCCGACCGGAAGTACCGGGGCCCCACTACGCTTGATGAGCAACCACACGCCCCGCTGAAATGCCCCGATGAGCCCATCCTGTGTCCGCGTGCCTTCTGGAAAGACGATGGCCAACCGACCTGCTGCAAGTTCGTGAAGCGCTGAACGCATCGCGCCGGGGTCCGCAGCACCGCGTTCAAGAAAGATCACGCGAAACCC
>JAKVBW010000098.1 GCA_022446945.1 Phycisphaerales bacterium
GCTCGCCCAGGCGATTGTTCCGGGGATGCGGAACAGCCACTACGGCCGCATCATCAACATTGTGTCGACCTCAGTGATCATGCCAATCATGGGCCTTGGTGTATCCAACACTGTCCGAGGGGCCATGAACAACTGGATGCGGACACTTGCTGCAGAACTCGGGCCGGATGGAATTACGGTCAACAACATTCTTCCCGGCTACGTTGGAACTGATCGGTTGGGTTCCCTGATCGAAGCGCGTGCTGCCCGAACAGAGACTACTTCTGAGGATGTCGAAAAAGCGTGGAAGGGAACGATTCCGATGGGACGTTTCGGAGATCCTGCGGAACTCGGAGCTGTTTGCGCATTTCTGGCGTCGCCCGCTGCGGGCTACATCTCGGGTGTCAATCTCCCCGTGGATGGTGGACGCTTGGCGGCACGCTGATCGTGGACTCGATCCTCAACACCATCGGCGGCAGGCAGATTGCTCCTCACTCGGAGAAGTGGCTCCCTAATATTGAGCCCGCGACCGGGCAGCCCTACGGGAAGTTGCCCGAAAGCGATGTAACGGATGTCGATGCTGCTGTTCAAGCCGCATCTGCCGCGCGAGATGCGTGGGCAGAACTTGGAGGTCAGGAGCGAGGCGCACATTTGCACGCACTTGCCGATGCCGTCGAGGCCAGATCAGAAGAACTGGCGCGACTAGAGTCGATTGACAACGGCAAGCCGATTGCGCTTGCTAGGACCATCGATATACCACGAGCTGTGCAGAATCTTCGCTTCTTTGCGGACGCTGCGCATACCGACCGAAGCGAGATACTGAGGACTGGTGAACAGGCGATCAATACAGTGATCCGACAGCCGGTCGGGATCGCGGGTGTGATCTCGCCTTGGAATCTACCTCTGTACCTCTTGACCTGGAAGATTGCGCCAGCGCTGGCAGCAGGTAACCCCGTTGTGGCCAAGCCGAGTGAGCTCACACCTGCGACAGCCGCTCGACTGGGAGAGATCAGTATCGAATGCGGCCTGCCTCCTGGTGTGCTAAATATCGTGCACGGAAGTGGGGGGATCGCAGGTGAAGCAATCGTCGCCCATCCGGATGTTTCCGCCATTTCGTTCACAGGTGGAACCGAAACAGGGGCACGTATTTCAGCAACAGCAGCGCCCCACTTCAAAAAGGTGTCGTTGGAACTCGGCGGTAAGAACCCGAACATCATCTTTGATGATGCTGATCTGGATGCAGCGCTGGCGGGTTCAATTCGTTCCTCGTTCGCCAACCAGGGGCAGATCTGTCTTTGTGGGTCACGCGTTCTGGTTCATGCTTCTCGTTACGAGGCGTTTGTTGATTCACTCGTTGATCAGGCCAGCAAACTACGTATTGGCGATCCGCTCGATGACAAGACGCAGCAGGGAGCCCTTGTGTCCGCAGCCCATCGGGACAAGATCATGGCCAGTGTCGAGCACGCACGTGATGAGGGTGGCGAGGTTCTTTGTGGCGGCGGTGTTCCCGATGATCTCCCCGATCGATGTCAAGATGGTTTCTACTATCGTCCGACGGTGATCGCCGGTCTTCCGATGGATGCCGCGACCAATCAACAGGAGATCTTCGGACCTGTGGTGACGGTCTCGATGTTCGAGGACGATGACGAGGTGATTGAGATGGCCAATGCCACCCGCTACGGGCTTTCCGCGTCAATCTGGACGCGTGATGCAGTTCGAGCCCGGCGAGTTGCGGAGTGCATCGAAGCCGGTACGGTATGGGTCAACTGCTGGCTGTTGCGTGATCTTCGCGTTCCCTTTGGGGGAGTCAAGCACAGCGGTGTTGGCCGCGAAGGTGGTGAGGAAGCCATGCGTTTCTTTACAGAACCCAAGACGATCTGTGAGGTCCCATGAGTGTGCAATCCCATTCATCCAATCGTGCACCGGAACCAGTCGGCGCCTATCCGCATGCCAAGCGTGCAGGCGATTTCCTCTATCTCTCGGGAGTCGGGCCTCGTTCGCGAGGATCGAAGGACATCCCAGGTGTGACCCTCGATGCGGATGGCAACGTCACGGCGGTGGATCTCGAGGTTCAGTGCAGATCATGCTTCGACAATGTGCGTGCCGTGTTGGAGGATGCTGGAGCGGAGTGGAATGATTTGATCGATGTACTCGTCTTTCTTGTCGACATGGATCGGGATTTCAAGACATACAACCGGATCTACGCCGAGTACTTCGCTGGAGAGGGCAATCCAAATCCGACACGCACAACGATCGAAATCAACTGCTTACCGACGCCGATCGCCGTCGAAGTCAAGGCAGTTGCATGGGTCGGCGACAAAGACTGACGCCATCACTGCATCAAGACAGCCCGAACCGGGGATGCATCCATTTCCATCAACATGAGTGGCTGAGCAGCCAGTGTGTAGAGGCCCGGCTCGACGTGACTGAGACGGAGCGTTTCGAGTATGGCCATCCCATGTTCCAAGCAGCGTGCGTGGGTGGGAAGCGTCTTTGAATCGATCAGATCGACGCTTGGGCTGTCGAGTCCGATGGTGATGACGCCTTGATCGGCCAGGTAATCAATCACCTCTGGTTCGATTGCCGCAAAGGACGTATTGAATTCTTCGAGCGTGCTGAATGTGCCAGTATCAATCAGTATGCGTGGCGCATCGATCGGACAATCTGCGATCGCATCGATGCCGATGCGTCCCGAAGATGAACCTTGCACTCTGAGCACACGGCAAGTCCCGATGTAGTGATTGAGTGGCATTTCGCCAACGCCGATGGCATGGTCGCCGTAGTGACAGGGGCCATCGGCATGGGTTCCGAGATGGAGTGTCGAATGCAGAGTTGAAAGGGTGACCGAATCTCCGTTCTCCAACTTCATGAGAAATTCGCGTGTGGGAGGTGTGTCGCCGGGCCACACTTCACTCTGGCCCGCTCGAATCGGATGCGAGATATCAATGATGGCCGCGTCATTCGTCATGGGAGGCTTCCACGATATCAGGCGGTGCACCGCGAAATGCGATGAGGAGCAGTACTGCCAGAGAAAGAGCTATTGCAGCCATCCAGAATCCTGCGAGATAACCCCAACCCAGATGGACCATCGCTCCCATCAGAAACGCGCCGCCGGCAAGTCCGATGTTGTAACTGATTCCAAATCGGCCCCACCACTTGGCATGCGCAGATGTTCCCACCATTTCGAGTAGCCGATGAGTCGTGCAACTCGAGTTTCCCATCTGGGCGGCGCCTAGGAGGGCTGCGCTCGCCACAATGAGCCAGAGTGGTCCAGACACGATCACGATCATGACAGCTGCCATGGCGGAGAACACTGTGGCGATCAAAGCCAGATGGGTGCCGAGAAAGCGATGGACCAGGCCGCCGTAGATGGGGCCTCCCAACAGCACACCCAAACCGTAAACGGCGTACACCATGGTGCTGAATCCAATGGGTTGGTGCATGGCATCGTGGAGATAGGCAGATAGATAAATCGAATGCGGGACGACTCCGGCCGCCATGAGTAGATAGGCCAGCCACAGCATCACGATTCCACGTGGTCTCCGCGAGATAGTCGATTCATGTGGGGAGTTTTGACCGATCTCGATCCGAGGCGAAAGACCTGCCCATGACAGAAGCAGGCATCCCGCGACAAGCCCTCCTGTGAAGAGCCAGCCTCCCGATGGTCCATGGTCAAGAAATTCTGGCAGCAGAAGGCTGAGTCCAATGATGCCGATTCCCGCGCCCACAAAGACTGTCCCGATGACAGCGCTGCGCGCAAGGGCCTTGATTCCGGCGATTGCCATCAGAGGCGCGAGGACCATGGCAGCAGCGGCGGTCAGTCCGGCGAAGAAACGCCATGTTGCGAGCCAGACGAAACCAAGATCCACAGCCGACGCTGTTACCGACACTAGGCCGATAAGAAGAGCAAACCGACTGACCCAGCCTGGGGTAAATCGTTTGGCGAGCCCTGCGCACAGAAGGGCGCCGATGAGATTCCCAATAAAATTGAAGGTGCTGACGTAACCGATCTCTGCGGCCGTCAGCCAGTGGTCGTGCAGCATCGAGGCTGTCAGGGGAGAGTATGCATAGCGCACCAGGCCGATGCCTGCAAGCATCAGCAGGGTGCAACTGCTGATTCGATACCAATGGCGTTCGTAGAGGGGCATTCTTCAGAAACGGTGTCTGATCGCCCATAGATCCGGGAACGCAGGTTCGAACAGGGAGCGTTCGAGATACTTCACGCCGGGCGAACCCCCTGTGCCCGATTTGTCACCGATCGTTCGCCTGACCAGTTGGACATGCCGGTATCGCCATTCCTGAAGACCTTCATCGATGTCGAGCAGTGTTTCAAAAAGCATGTCCAGATCGGGGCGATCTGCATGGCAGGCAATCAAGGCATCCTGGACGCGAAGATCACCTTGGTAACGTTCTTTCGGAACGTCAATGTCATCAGGAAGATCAATGCCGATCATCTTCAGGAATTGATGGAAATCCTCAACGAGAGACGGTTCTTCAAATCTGCGAAGTGCTGCTTCCCGACCCCACATGCCCTCAGGCATGTATTTCAGAGTTTCCTCTCGTTTGATCCCCAGTCGATATTCCAACTCTCGGAATTGGGTTGATTGGAATCCAGAAGATGTATCGAGTCGATCCCGAAAGGAAACGAAGGACGAAGGTGTCATGGTTTCAAGAATGTCGATCTGTCCGACCAGTGTTTTGAGGACCATTCGGACACGTTTCAGTACCGTCGAGACGCCCCAAAGATCTCCTTCTCTGAAGCGCACACCGGCAAGATCCAGTTCGTGCAACATCTGCTTGAACCAGAGTTCATAGGTCTGATGGATAATGATGAAGAGCGTTTCATCATGTTCCGGAGGGGTGGACTTGGGCTGCTGAAGATCAAGCAACTGCTCGAGCTTCAGATAAGTCGCGTAAGTCAGGGTGTCGGTGTCACTGTTCATGTCAAAGCATGGTAGCCGCTGCCAGCAAGAGCATGACCATCAGGATTACTGAGGCGACAACAGCAAGCAACAGGCGCTGATGTCTGCGATTCACAATGGAAACAGCTTCGCTGTAACGAATCGAGGAAAAGGAAATGAGGTTATAGAGTGGCTGGTAGGCGTTCGGGAACATGCGGTTGAGCTGTTTCTGGAACCTTGTTTTCAGCCTCCATGCTGCAGAAGCGGTATGGGATCGCATTTCGACATAATTCTTGAGTGCAAGATCGGCAATGGCCAATGCATCGGGTCTGTGCACGCTGTCATATCTGGCAAGTGCTGAATCGACTTCCGTTTCAGATGCCATTGCGCGCTTCAGTTGAAGCGATCCCTGAAGTCCGGCATTCATACCTTGCCCGAAGAATGGAACAATCGCATGGGCGGCATCGCCGATCAGTGCGGCAGTGGACCCGTAGTTGAAGTGGTGACATCGGACAGTTCCGAGAAGCGATTCTGGGTTGTCTTGAAAATCTGTTTCGAGGTTTGGCATGTGAGCGACAGCGTCTGGGTAGACGGTAGAGAAATAAGACATGATTCCCCCGGATTCCTTCACTTCCTCGAACATGCTCTTCGGCCAGAAGCAGGTGACGGTAAATGACCCATCAAGATTGGGAAGGGCAATCATCATTGCCTCGCCTCTTGGCCAGATGTGCAGAGCCTGCCGGCTCATGCGCCATTGTCCATTTTCAGTCGGAGGGATGTGAAGTTCCTTGTAGCGAGCATCAATGAATTCGGTCTCGGATTCTCTTTCGGAGATCTGGTCCATCACGGCACGAACCATGCTTCCTGCGCCATCTGCGCCGATGATGAGATCACCGCCGATGACTTGGCTGTCTGAGAGTTGAACAGTTGCGGTATCAAGATCAATCGATTCAATGGCAGTGTTGAAGATGGACTTGACTGTCGATCGGCGGTCCATAGCGTCGAGTAGAAGGCAGTTGAGTTGACCGCGAGAGATGGAAAGAATGGCCTCTCCAGGGATGGCGCTATACCTTTGGAAGGACAATTGGCCTTCCGGACTGTGAATCTCTCGTCCTTCCATCGGGATGCCGATATCCCGAGCGGTTGACGCCAGGCCAATCTCCTGGAGCGCTTCCAGACCCCGATGCGATAGCGCCAGATTGATCGAGCGGCCGCCTGCGTAGCCCGCGGCGCGCGGGTCCGCTCGGTGTTCGATCAAGGTCACCCGATGTCCCAGATCGGCGGCCATGCACGCAAATGCAGGACCGACAAGCCCGCCACCGACAACGGTGATATCGATCGGGTGAATCACGTCTCTAGTGCGTCGCTGAGGATCGAAACGAATCGATGGCACTCGGCGAAGGTGTTGTAGAGAGGTACCGGGGCAACCCTAATGACATTGGGCGGTCTGAAATCAGCAATGACACCTTGTTTGGTGATGTCTTCGAATGCGGTTCTCGCATCTCCCTGAGTGATGATGGACAGTTGGCAACCCTGCGCATCATTTGGAGTGATCACACGCCAGCGTCCCGATGAGTTGGCATCGAGTTGATTCCTGAGATAGTTGGTCAGCCTCTGCGATCGCTCCTGAAGCGCTTCCATGCCGATCGAGTCAAACAAATCTAGGGATGCGCGAAGGGGAGCCATCGCAAGAATGGAAGGATTGCTGAGTTGCCAGCCCTCTGCCCCTGCGACTGGAATGAATTGATCCTCCAGGTGCATGCGAAAACGAGATTGTGGATCATTGCCCCACCATCCACCAAATCTTGGAATCGAAACATCTCTGCCATGTTTGGCATGCACGAATAAACCAGCAATTGCGCCTGGGCCTGCGTTGAGATATTTGTAGGAACACCAGGCGGCAAAATCAACTTCCCAGTCATGCAGATGGAGTTGGATGTTGCCAACAGCATGTGCAAGATCGAATCCGACCAACGCACCCGCCTGATGTCCAGCATGAACAATGGAAGGCATGTCCAGGACTTGACCCGTTAGAAAATTGACGCCGCCCAACATGATTGTGGCAAGTGTTTCGCCAGCGCGATCAATAGCTTCAAGAATGTCCTCATTGCGAATGCAATCTTCATCTTCCCGTGGGCCGACGATGATCAAATCCGATTGTGGATCCATGCCTCTGGCCTGGAGATGTGACTGCACACAGTAGATGTCGGATGGAAAGGCAGGAGATTCCATGAGGATGCGACGCCTGCTGCCACTTGGTCGGTAGAACGATGTCAGCAGAAGATGCAGATTCGCCGTCAGCGAATTCATCATGACTACTTCGCCGCCAGGCAGCGAGGCATCAGGCGTGACAGCACCTACCAATCGCGCCCCCGTGTCGCGGAACAATTCGTGATACGGATACCAAGGGGAAGTTCCTTCGAAATGACCGTGGACACCGTGTTTGGACCACGCATCCATCAATTCATCGACATAGCTTCTGCTTGCGAGGGGCTGGAGCCCCAGTGAATTGCCACAGAGATAGATCGTGTCGGATCCATCATCTTGAAGGGGTATCGCAAATTTGTCTCTTTGCGAGGGGACAGGATCACGTTGATCCAGTTCTGCAACTGTTTGGATGTCGGTTTCAGGCGCGTTCATGTACTGGCTGATCGCAGATGACTGTTGTTCATGAACTGATCAGCAGCTAGACCAAGAAACTCAAGCGCGGTTCCGGAGAGAAGGCGTTCAGTGCTGCAGGGATCAAGGCCGCAGGACTCGATCAGTTGACCGGGGTGGTGTTCGCCGAGTGGGAAGGGATAATCGCTTCCGAGTGCAATGCGCTCGATCCCCATGATGTTAATCAGCAGCTGCAGTGCATGGGGATCATGGACGAGGGAATCAACGTAACAGCGGCGAATGGCCTCGCGCGGAGGCGTCGGGGAGGTATGGGCACAGAGATCAGGTCGTACGTCCCATCCGTGCTGAATACGGCCCATCGTGAAAGGCGCGGCGCCACCTCCATGTGCAAATGCAATCCTCAGATCAGGGAGTCGATCCAACACGCCACCCATCATGATGCTGCACATCGCAGTTGCGGTTTCTGCGGGCATG
>JAKVBW010000099.1 GCA_022446945.1 Phycisphaerales bacterium
CCTGGGGTGATATCTGCGAACTCGAGATGACCATCTGGCACACCACCAGACGGCTTCCAATCCGGCATGTAATAGGACACAGCACCATTGACTGTATCCCTTACCAGCCAGTCATCTTGATCGGCATCAAAGGGGGTATAGGCCAAATCAACTGTTGCCGCTGTTGAAGCAGCTGTCATCGTCGTCAGAGCGGCGAGAACTGCGAAAGTGTGTGAAATGCGTGACATGATGGTTGGTTTCCTTCCAAATGCTCGTGGAACTGCCAGATTCAGATCTGGCTGCTGTTACAAGAACTCCGCAGGAGCAGCGCATTTCTGTCAATTGAGATTCCATTTTCCTCAAACAGCATTCGGAAAACCTCCTTAGCCTTCATTCGAAGCCCCTAGCACCACCTGATAGCATCGAATCCATGACCGATCTTTCCACCACCGTCAACGGCCTGAAGTTCGCCAACCCCTTTGTGATTGGATCAGGCCCACCTGGAACGAATGCGAATGTCATCAATAAGGCCTTCGCAGAAGGCTGGGGTGGGGTCATTGCCAAAACCATCAGCCTCGAAGCCGACAAGGTGACGAATGTGGCACCTCGTTATGCCCGCATGCGTGCGGAAGGAACGAAGGAAGTGTACGGATGGGAAAATATTGAACTGATTAGCGACCGACCATTCTCCGTATGGCTCGACGAGTTCAAAGCTGTGAAGGATGCCTATCCAGACGGCATTTTGATTGCATCCATCATGGAGGAATATCGTCGCGATGCGTGGGTTGAAATTGTCGAACGCTGTCAAGATGTCGGAGTTGATGCCTTTGAACTTAACTATTCCTGCCCACACGGTCTTCCCGAACGAAAGATGGGAATGGCGATGGGCGAAAACGCGGACATCGTTGAAGAAGTCACCAACTGGGTCATGGAAGCCTCCAAGATTCCGGTCTGGGCCAAGATGACACCCAACGTCACACACATCGCCGATCCCGGTCGTGCTGCGCTGCGGGCAGGATGCCATGGGCTAGCTGCCATCAACACGATTCTCAGTGTGATGGGAGTCGATCTCGACACGCTTCGGCCAATGCCTACCGTCGAAGGTTACACAGTACCTGGAGGGTATTCCTGTAAGGCTGTCCGCCCCATTGCGCTGCGGATGGTGATGGAATTGGCCCGCATGCAGCAGGACGAATATCCCGAAGCAACGATCAGCGGAATCGGCGGTATCGAAACTGGGCAGGATGCGGCTCAGTTCATACTTCTTGGCGCGCATACAGTGCAGATCTGCACAGGTGTCATGATCCATGGTTATGGCATGGTCAAGAACATGTGCGAGCAATTGGCCGCTTTCATGGAGCAACACGGTTTCTCGACGCTAGATGAATTTCGTGGCGTCAGCCTTCCCTACTTCAGCACACATGCGGATCTCGTCAAGCGTCAAGCCGAGGCCAAGGCCGAGGCAAAAGCACGAAGAGCGGACATGGTCCAGAAAGACACCCACTGGGACGGCGAGAAGTTCGTTGAGCAGTCTGATCGGCTTGTTTCCAACGACTGATGATCAGTGTGAGGGTTTGCGAGGGATGTATCGCCCACCACCTGCCCCACCAACATGCTGGCCGTTCTGAGCGACAACTCTTCCTCGCAGAAGAACGACTGCGGAACGTCCCTTTCTGATCTTTCCTTCATACCCGCTGTAGTCAACTCGGCTTTCACTGTCCGCATGCGTGAAGACGCCTTCAAAGTCGGGATCGTAAATAACGACATCAGCGTCGCTGCCGGGTGCAATCTGTCCCTTCTTCGGATACATCCCGAAGATCCGAGCAGGTTGTGTGCTACATACATCAACCATCGTCTGCAGATTGATATGACCTGCACACACACCGTAGGTATGGATCAGATCAATGCGTTCCTGAATTCCAGGAATGCCGTTCGGGATTTGTGTAAACGCATCACGGCCCATGTCCTTCTGTCCATCGAAGTTGAAGGGCGCATGATCGGTGCCGATCGTTACGATTTCGCCACAGGCGATTGATTCCCATAGATGTCCTTGCTCCTCTGCATCCCGCAATGGAGGCGACATCACGAACTTGGCCCCTTCGAAATCATGCTGTTCTGCATGAGTCTTGTCCAGAACTAGATGCGGGGCAACTGCTTCAACAAAGACATGAACCCCGCGATCTCTGGCCGCGATCGCGTGAACCACCGCTGCCTGACACGATGTATGAACGATGTAGACATGCGCTCCTGTGAGTTCCGCAAATGCGCAGAGATGATTGACCCCATCTGCTTCAACACAGCGAGGCCGTGACTTTTCGTGATACTCAGGACCAAAACAGCCACGTTCCAACAACTGTTTCTGCATGGCATCAATCGCTTCAGCATTCTCACAGTGTGCGGTAATGATCACACCGAGTTCACGCGCCATCTCCATCAGTTCGAACAACTGCTCATCGGCAATGTCCAGCGCTCCTTTGTACGCCAGAAACACCTTAAAACTAGCAACGCCGGCTTCAGATACAAGATCGCGGACCTGCTGCTTAGACAATTCATCGAAACGGACAACAGCGAGATGAAATGAGAAATCGCAACAGCACCCGGCATCGGCCAGTTCTTTCCATTCTTGAAATGCGACTCGCGGCTCGTCCTCAGGACCTGGACAGATCATTTCAATGATCGTCGTGGTTCCGCCCGCAAGCGCCGCCTTGCTCGCAGACTCATGATCATCAATCGCATTGGTACCCATGAAGGGAAGGTGTATGTGTACATGAGGATCGATGAATCCCGGAAAGACGTACTTTCCGGATGCATCGATGACATCCACATCCGGGCATGACAGATCCGCTCCAACTGCAACAATTTCTTCGCCTTCGATCAGCACGTCCGCCATCTCATCACGATCCGGCGTCACCACACGACCGCCCTTAATCAAAATTGCCATCAGCCCACCTCGTTCAGACAAACGTCGAGCACTTGGCAGAGGAAATCACAATCCTCACGCTGAATACACATGGGTGGCTTAATACGAAGCACATTGCCGTACAAACCACCCTTCCCGATCAGTAGACCAAGATCCTTCGCACGCTCATGCACTGCGGCAGTTTCCGTTGTGGCAGGCGTCTTGGCTTGCCTGTCGGTGACCAGTTCGACGCCGAGCATCAGCCCCTGTCCACGCACATCACCAACGATCGTATGTCTCGATTGGAGATCCTCAAGACCTTGCTTGAGATATCCCCCGACATCTAAAGCATGCTGCTGCACATTATCTTCAAGGAGAACATCCAAAGTGGAAAGTCCCTGCGCCATCGACACTGGATTTCCACCATAAGTGTTGAAGTGGAGCCGCTGGCTCATGCATTCAGCCACATCCGATCGTGCAACACAGCATCCGAGAGGAGCGCCGTTGCCAATACCCTTGGCCATCGTCACGATGTCGGGCTTGACTCCGTGATTCTCGAATCCCCAGAAGGCTGTTCCAGTTCGTCCAAACCCTGTCTGGACCTCGTCGCTGATGCAAATCCCCCCGTGTGAGCGCACCAATTCATACACACAAGAGAGATAACCATCCGGTAGTTCGACTGTTCCCCCCACGCCTTGGATCGGCTCTGCGATGAAACCTGCCACCTGACCTGTGGAAGCGTACTTCAGCACATCTTCCACATCTGCTGCGTATTTGGCGCCGGCCTCCGGATCGTCGTAACCGAACGGCCCCCGATAGCGGTCCGGACACTTGACATGCTTGACTCCAAATCCTTGTGGATAGGGATATTTCCAGGAGTGCAACGCCGTTAAGCCCATCGCCTGATTGCTCAGTCCGTGATATGCATTGCGAAGCGCGAGAATATCGAAGTTGCCTGTATGCAGGCGCGCCATCAGCATGGCAAGTTCATTGGCTTCACTGCCTGAATTCGTGAAGTAGCACACGCCCAAACCTGAATCATCCGGAAATGTGGAAATGAGTTTCTTCCCGAACTCCGCGATGTTGGGATTGAGATAGATCGTCGTCGTGTGCTGAAGACGTTCATTCTGTTCACGAACAGCATCAAGAACCTTTGGGTGACAATGGCCCACGGAAACAGTCACAATGCCGGCGATGCCATCGAGATAGCGTTTCCCTGTTTCATCAAAGAGCCACTGCATGTGCCCTTCAACGATCATGACCGGGTCTGCGTAGTAGGTCACCAGAGCAGGCGTCAGAAACTCACGCCTCATCTCAAGCACATCAGCACGCGATGGGCCATCGTAAGGGCGTGGTTGGTGATCAGACACAGGGAGAACGGGTAAATCAGCCATGATGCATCGTCTTAATTGAAGGTGACTTGTTGGAAACGACAGTTTTAAAAATCCAATAGAAGATCATCGCAAGCGGCAAGCCTATGAACCATGCATAGCCATAGATCTGGTCGAAGATAGCCCCAAACAAGGCTTCTTCAGTCCCTGCAGTTCCGGTGACGGCATTGAGGAAGCCGGGGAGATTCGGCAAGATTGAAAGGATCAATGCGAATATCGCAGCTGCAGAAACGCCTCCGTACTCTCCTTCGGAGTCATACAGCGCATCCACGTCAAGTTCGGTCTTGCGCAAGATGAAGTAGTCACAAAGCATGATGCCGGCAATCGGCCCAAGCAATGCGCTATAGCCAATAAGCCAGACGAAGATGTAGTCGGACAGATCCGTCATCAATCGCCATGGCATGATGATTATTCCGATCACTGCCGTCATCATTGCGCCACCACGGAATCCGATTCGCGTCGGCAACAGATTCGAAAATCCATTGGCAGGACTGACCACATTCGCCGCAAGATTGGTCGATAGCGTTGCAATCAGAAGCGCAATCATTGATATCACGACGACCGTAGGTGACCCCATGCGTGACACAAGGGCGACGGGGTCCCATATGGCCTCGCCGTAAAGAACAACAGTCGCCCCTGTGACGATGATTCCGACAAATGAGAAGAGCGTCATCGTAGATGGCAAACCCATGAGTTGTCCCATCGCCTGATCACGCTGGCTCCGACAATATCTGGTGAAGTCCGGAATGTTCAGACTCAGCGTGGCCCAGAAACCGACCATTGCTGTCAATTGCGGAAAGAAGATTGACCAGAATGAAACCCCTTCAGGCCGATGTGACGATCTTTCGAAAAGTGCGGAGATGTCATCCACTGCAAACAAAGCCCAGACAAAAAGTGCGACACCACAAGCAATCAAGAAAGGTGCTGCCCAAGCTTCAACCCACTTGATCGAATCGATTCCTGCCAGAACGATCACGACATGAATCAACCAGAATGCAAGAAAACAGAGAAACTGACCGAGGGAAATCCCAAGAAATGGGAGAACATCCGCTTCAACAGCGGGTGTGATCCACCCAACCGCTGCGCAAATCGAATAAATCGCTGCACCACCGATCCAGGTCTGAATGCCGAACCAGCCGCAAGCAACAACTGCTCTGGCAAGTGCAGGAATGTGAGCGCCAGTCGTACCAAAACTCGCTCGCGCAAGCACCGGAAAGGGGACGCCGTACTTCGTTCCGCCATGACCATTGGCGATCATCGGAATCAGTACGATCAGATTGCCAATCAATACTGTCAGGACCGCCTGCCACCATGTCATTCCCGACGCAATCATGCCTGCTGCAAGCATGTAGGTCGGTATGCACACTGCCATCCCGATCCAAAGTGCTGCGATGTTCCATCGGGACCATGTCCGTTGGTCAGACGCAACCGGTGCGAGGTCCGAGTTGCTCAGTCCCCCACTCATCCTTCGGTCAGTTCCCCGTAGGATTCTGGACGACGGTCACGGAAAAATTGCCAGGTGTTGCGAACTTCCTCGATCATGTCGAGATCCAAATCCGCAATGATGACTTCATCATCTTCGCGACTTCCCTCAACCATGATCTGACCACGTGGATCACAAAAGTACGACTGTCCGTAAAACTCACCGATGTTCCATGGTGCTTCGGTGCCAACACGGTTGATCGCACCCACATAGAACTGATTCGCAACCGCATGTGCGGGTTGTTCGAGTTTCCATAGGTACTCGCTCAAACCAGCAACCGTCGCCGATGGGTTGAACACAATCTCCGCGCCCGCAAGCCCCAGTGCTCTGGCTCCCTCAGGGAAATGGCGGTCATAGCAGATGTAAACCCCAATTTTCCCTGCACTCGTTTCAAAGACGGGATAGCCATCATTTCCAGGAGTGAAATAGAACTTCTCCCAAAATCCAGGATTGCAATGTGGAATGTGATGTTTGCGGTATCGACCGAGATACTCACCGTGCTCGTCAATGACAACGGCAGTGTTGTAGTAAACACCTGTCATGGCTTCTTCGTAAATCGGGACAACCATGATCATGCTGTGTTCCTTCGCGAGTCCCTGCATGAGCTTGATCGTCGGACCATCTGGCACCTGCTCTGCTGTTTCATACCAGCGCCCATCCTGCTCTGCGCAGAAGTATGGGCCTGAGAAGATCTCCTGAAGACAGCAGATTTGCGCTCCCTTTGACGCCGCTTCGGCGATCAGGGGAATGTGCTTGTCAATCATTGCCTGTTTGATTGCATTCAAATCAGTCGAATCGCTAAGTGCGTTCGAGGCCTGAATGAGAGCAGCGCGAGTGATGCGAGGCATAGAAATCCTTTCTGTCAGAACCAGCGGCTGACAAGCACGCGGCACTCGGTAAAGAAACGGACGGCATCCTCACCATTGGCATGGAGACTTCCGAAGAATGAGTCCTTCCAACCCGAAAACGGGAAGACAGCCATTGGCGCAGGAACTCCGACATTGATGCCAATCATGCCCGCGCCTGCTTCAGTTCTGAATTTGTTTGCGGCATAGCCACTTGATGTGAACATCACCGCCATGTTTCCATAAGGCGAACGCTGCGTAACAGCAATCGCATCATCCAGAGTTTCCCTTGGCATGATGGACAACACCGGGCCAAAGATCTCCTCTTCCGCGAGAGACATCCCTGGCTTGACATCTGTGAACACCGTCGGCCCCACGAAGCAATTCCCCTCCGGCATCGCTGCTGAACGACCATCAAGAAGAAGATCTGCCCCCTCCTCGACGCCCGCTGCAATCGCGCTGGTCACGCGTTCACAACTTGCAACATCAATCAGCGGCCCCATTCCGTTCGCCGGATCGCTTCCCACGCAAGTCTTGATGTTCTTTGCAGCCTCGACAATTGCTGGCACGAACCAGTCAGCAGCATCACCGACTGGAATGGCGACAGAGCCTGCCAGGCAACGTTGGCCAGTATTGCCGAATGCCGAACCAATCACACCGTCAATGGCAGCATCTCGGTTCGCATCTGGCATGATCAACATGCAATTCTTCGCCCCACCCATGCACTGCGCACGCTTCCCAGCAGCTGTCGCTGTCTTGTATACCTTTTCCGCAACCGGTGTTGAACCGACGAAAGAAACCGCTTTCACATCAGGATGGGCAATCAAATGGCTCGAAGCTTCGACACCGCCCAACACAAGATTCAACACGCCTTCTGGAAGACCTGCTTCATAGGCAAGTTCAACTTCCCGAACGGCACAAAGCGAGACTTTCTCACTTGGCTTAAGAACAAAGGTGTTGCCGCAAGCGATTGCCATTGGCCACATCCACATGGGAACCATGATGGGGAAATTAAAGGGTGTGATTCCCGCACACACCCCCAACGGCACACGTTCCATCGTGCTGTCCAGAGGTATGTTCTCATCACGCTCACGACTGAAGGAACTTGACACCGCGATACGAGGAA